>DASQHY010000150.1:0-26594 GCA_035631855.1 Candidatus Acidiferrales bacterium | reverse complement strand
AGTAATACTGCGTATCGAGAAGCATGTCCGCCATGCGGCTGTAGGGTTGGTCCATGCGCACGATGTAGCTGCCGAGAGCCAGCTTCAGCGTCTTCGGCGCTTCGGGCTTCTTTGCTTCGGACGCGTCGCCTGATTTTTCTGCGGCGGCAGCTTCTTGCCGTCTTTGTGGGGTGGGCGGTGCCGCTTCCATCTTTACTTCAAAATCGCTTTCCAGGCGATGCACCTCCGCGCCCTGATGCTGCAAAAGATTGGCGAGTTGCGCGGCAAGCGCTGGGCGGCGGCCATCGTTCACGATCGCCCACGCCGCGGGACCTTCCATCGCCGCTTTGGCAACAGAGCGCTTGCTTTTCAAATAGAAGTTTTGCAGAAACTCCGCGCCATGCGTGGCGGTGTAGTCGAGCGCGAGCAGCAACGCGCTTTGCTGCAGATTAATGTTGTTGCGGATGGACCACTTCACCTTGGGGAGCGGCGGGTTGGGACGAAACCAATCGCGCGAAGTGCTGCCGGCGCCCAAGGTGCGCTCCATCGTGTCCGGGTAGGAATTCCCGAAGGTTTCGTAGAAGCGTCCGATGGAATTGTGGCCGTTGGCCACGTAGAACATGTAGTTGGGCGCCCAGCCATCGTAGAAACCGTGCGTCCAGATGCCGGGCACGCCGCGCTCGGTGAGCTTCTCAATTTCGTAATAGGCGAGCTTCTGCCATTCGCTGACCACGATGGGGTCGAGCCAGGCGTTGTACGGGCCGGTGCCGGTGGAGGTGTAGAGATAGGGGACCGATTCGTGGAGATCATGAAGGACCTGAGGGTGCCAGTTCAGGAAGTCTTGCATCATGGTCTGCGAGAGCTTCAGCGCCATGGCGATGCCGTCGCGATTGTTGTCGTGGGCGACGTAGTGGCCCCAATAGATGAGGTTGGGCACGGGCTTGCCGGGATTCGCGTTGTGATAGTTGACTAGGTCCACCATGCGGTCGTGGCCGTCCACTTCCACCACGGGCGTGATCAGAAAGACGGCGTTCTTGCGGATGTTGCGAATGAAGGGCGTCTCTTCCACCGCCAGCCGGTAGGCCAGTTCCATCAGCATTTCCGGCGAGCCGGTCTCGGGGGAGTGAATCGAAGCGGAAGCCCAGTAAAACGGCTTGCCCTCCTGGATGAGTTTTTCCCCATCCGCGTCGGTCAGCTTGCGCGGGTCGGCCAGGCGCGCGGTGATTTCGCGGAGATGATCGAGTTGCGCGATGTTGGCTTCGTCGCTCACCGCCACCAGCAAGAACTCGCGGCCCTCTTCGCTCTTGCCCACGCTAAACACCTTCACCCGCGGCGAAGCCTTCTCTAGTTCGCGGTAATAGCGGTAGAGATCCTTGGAGTACGTCAGTGTGCCGGGCGCACCGATGATGTGTCCGAGGATTTTCCCGGGAGTCGGCACGGTTGCCGATGCCGGCAAATGGTCCACAAATTCCGTGAGGAAAAACGGCTCGGTGGTGTACTCCCGGATTTTCTTGGTGTAACCCTCGTCGTTGGGCTGCTGGGCATACGCGGGGCAGATGAGCGCAAAGGCGCAGGCCAAAATCGTCAAGACCTTCTGTGCTCGAAGCAATCCTGGAAATCCAGGTTTGTGACGCGCCGCGGCCTTCCACCGACACACAGGCTCTCTCATTGTCTTCTCCTCATTGTGACCATCGGGGATCTTGCTCGATGTGCTAGGACTCAACCCGACCGGCTTGAAAGACGCAATCGCGTCGCAATCCGTTACATCGCCGGACCGAGCGGGATGGATTCGCTTTCTCCTACTCGCCGTTGGTGACCTGCAGAGAAAAACTGGTCTCGCGAAGCTGCTGCCAGGATTTCGACCAGGCGTCGTGAAGCGGGTTTTCTGCGTAGTCGGCAGCCGCCTCGGGACTCGCAAACTCGATCACAAAGGCGCCGCTCAAATCGCGAAGCTGCAGGCGCGTGGCCTTCAGCCACACATTCCTGATCCCCGGAATTTTTCCGGCCATTTCTATGATTCCGGCGATGGCCTTCTGCTTGTCCGCGTCGGAAACCCCATCCTTCCATTTGTACATCACCACGTGAATCACGGTTTTCGGCTGTCCGAACCGGTTGCGGACCTCCGCGCGGCGGCCCTGCCACGCTCCTAAGAGCGAGCCGGCCCAGAGCAGTCCTGCTGCCGCCACGGTTGCGGACGCCCAGCGAAGCGCTTTGCTCATGTGCCCTCCCAGGAATGAGTTCCCAGCGAGTGTACGCGAGCGCCTTCTTCGCCTGCAAACGGATGGTGAGGTTAGTTCCCGAGGGTTTGGATCTTATTCGGCGTGGGTCAGTTCGACGCGCGCGGAACCAATGGGAAGCTCCGCTTCGAGAAGCACAGGCGTGCGCGCCGCATCGTGGGCCAGAGAGACCCAGAAGTGGACATCCTTCATCTCCACGTCATTTTGAAAGACGCGCACTTCGATCCGCGACGCCGTATAGCTGCCCGCCGGAACGCTTACGGCGGTGGAGTCCGACGCCAGGTGCGCGCGCGCCTCATAGAGGTTTCGTCCGTCGTACACCGGACCGCGGACCTCTTTCGTTTGCCCCCAATCCAGCGTGCGCAGGTATTCCACAAATCCCAGCGGGTCGCGCGTCCCGGCCAGCACGCGCACCGCGGTAGCATTGGGGGGCGCGGGGTCTCCTTCGGAAGTCAGCCGAAAGACGCCATCCTCCTGCTGGCCGCGTTCGTTCAGATGCATTTCGTATTGGAAACAGGCCAGCGTCGCCGCATCACTGTAGGAATCAAACTGATCATCCAGGACGAAGACGATGCGCAGGGGTTTCACGGTGTGGGCGGCCCCTTGCAGATGCCATGCCGCCTTGCCGAAGAAGTCGCGCCGTTCGGCAACCGAGAGTTGAATCGTCGCCACGTTGGAAAGCTTCGAGAAGTGCACGGCGTAGTCGAGCTTCTCTCCCGAACGGAAGGAAACCGGCGCAGCCACCGGCGTGCTGACGGGAGAGGGCTTATTCTTGGCTCGGGATTTTCTCTGTGATGCGTTTGTCATCCCGCCAAACAAGAATGCGACACACGCAACGAGTGCAGCGACTCCTGTCACAGCCCGCCCGCTAACAGGTCGCAGAGTCATGGTCATCAATTGGAAAGCTCATTGCCACCGAATAGTTGCCCCAGAGGAACTCCCTGCTAGAATCAGTCGAACGCGGCAGGCGGGCCGCGCTATATTTCACGTTACGCTAAGACCGGGGCGCCGGCCTAACTCGATATCTTCGTTGGTGCCCGTTTTCATACCCTGCTTTCCCGTTGATCCGTGGGCTCCGGGCGGCTGGCGGCGATTCTGAGTTCGAGGAGGAACCTGCAGATGCGCTACCTGGTGACGGGCGGCGCCGGATTCATCGGCTCGAACACCGTGGACGAACTGGTCCGCCGGGGACACAGCGTGGTGGTGCTGGACGACTTCTCCGCCGGCAAAGAGGAGAACCTCGCCGAAGTCCGCACCAAGATCACCCTCGTGAAAGGCAGCATCACCGACCTGGAAGTCGTCCGGCGCGCCTGCCACGAAGCCGAGTTCGTTTTGCATCTGGCGGCGCGAACTTCGGTGCCGCGCTCGGTAAAAGATCCTCTGGAGACCAATCGCGTCAACATCGACGGCACGCTCAATGTGCTGCTGGCGGCGCGCGATGCCAAGGTCAAACGCGTGGTCTTCGCGGCCTCCTCGTCCGCCTATGGCGAGACCCCGACTCTCCCGAAGGTCGAAACCATGCAACCCGTTCCAATTTCGCCTTACGGCGTCACGAAATTTGTTGGCGAACTCTACGCGCAGGTTTTCGGAAAGTGCTACGGCCTCGAAAATGTTTCCTTGCGCTACTTCAACGTCTTCGGCCCGCGTCAGGATCCCGGCTCCCCGTACTCGGGCGTGCTTTCGAAGTTTATTACCGCGGTGCTCGAGGATAGCCAGCCGGTGGTTTTCGGAGACGGCGAGCAGTCGCGCGATTTTACCTACGTGGAAAACGCGGTTCAGGCCAATCTGCTGGCGTGTGAGGCGCCCAACGTTTCGGGGAAAGTTTTCAATGTCGGAACGGGAAAGCGGTTCACTTTGAACGAAACACTGCGCTTGCTGGAGGCCATTGGCGCAAAAAAAATCGACGCCAAGTACGATCCGCCACGCGAAGGCGACATCCTGCATTCGCAGGCCGACATCGGTCTGGCCCGCGAACTCCTCGGCTACGATCCCGCTGTAGATTTCGAGGAAGGCATGCGGCGCACCTTCGAGTGGTACCGCGCCGCCGCGCAAGAAAAGGCCGCGCAAGAGGCCGCGCGCCAGAAAACCCCCGCCGATTCCTGAGAAGAGCTCGCGTTCTGAGTCGGCCTGAGTAGGCTACTTCAAGTGCCCGTCGTCACCCGGCGCCTTCTCTCCCGGCGCTTTCTCGTTCCAGAACCACAGCGGCTCGAGCGGCTTTTTTTCCGGCCACACCTGGTTGAGCGTGTCGCCTTCGAAGAGCTCTCCGTTTTTCATAACCCAATGAACGGTATTCGTGTTGTGGATGTCGTCCAGCGGATTTTTGTCGAGGATCACCAGGTCCGCCAGTTTGCCCGGCTCGATGCTCCCGATGTCCTGGGCGTACCCCGCGATCTGCGCTCCTAGAATGGTGGCCGCGCGAAGCACTTCGATGGGTGTCGCCCCGCCGCTGGCCACGTTCCACATCTCCCAATGATAGCCCAGGCCCTGCAACTGCCCGTGGCTGCCGATTCCCACGCGCCCGCCGGCCTTCAGAATCTTGCCCACCTGCGCGGCCAGCGGTGCAATGGAATACTCGTCCTTGCGGAACCAGTACGGCCGCCGCTTGGTTTTCTCGTCCAGGATGTTGTGCGGCGTAAAGCGATTGAGCTTCGCGTCGTCATGCACTTCGGTATTCTCGTAGAAATAGTTTTCGCCCCACGGGCTTCCGTAGGCCACGATCAGCGTGGGAGTCTCTCCAATTCCGGATTGCGCGAACATTTGCACGACGTCTTTCTCGAGCGGCACGATCGGCAGGGTGTGCTCGTTGCCGTGGAACCCGTCAATCACGTGCGTGAGATTGAGCTTCAGGTCGAGCGCGCCCTCGGTGGTGGGCATCATTTCCAGCTCCTTGCAAGCCTCCACCATGAACTGCCGCTGTTTGCGGTTCCCCACCACGTAGCTCTTGATGTTGTGCGTGCCGTAGTATTTCCGGTACTTGGTCAGCACGCCTTTGACTTCTTCCGCGGACTGGAAATTGTTGTCGGAGAAAACGCCCGGTCCGGTGGAAAACGGCCGCAGCCCGATGATCTCCCCGGAGTCCACCAGGTCCTGGTAGGCAAACATGTCGTTCGTGCTCGTTTGCACGTCGAGCCCGGAGGTTACGCCGTAGGCCAGATTCGCCAGGAAGGACCAGTTCTGCGTGTCCAGGATGCCACGGCGAATTTCGAACCAGTGCGCGTGGGTATCCACGAATCCCGGCACGATGGTCTTCCCCTTCACGTCGAAGACCGTGGCGCCCGCCGGCGTCGCGCCGCGCTTGCCTACGGACTCGATGCGGTTGTCTTTCACGACGATGTCGGCATCCTTCAGGACTTCCTCGCCTTTCATGGTGACCACCGTCGCGCCGCGCAGCACCACGGTGCCCTTGGGCGTCTTCCGCGGGAACTCCAGGTCCACGGCGATTTCCTGAACGCTTTTGTCCTGCTCCTTGAAAGTCTCTTTCTTCTTCTCGGCGGCTTTCTCGTCTTTTTTCTCCGCGTCTTTTTTGTCGGCGTCTTTCTTTTCTTCCGGCTTGGGCGGTTCAAAACTGATCGCCGACACCGGCTCGCGGAAGAAGCTCGCGCCGACGGCCCAGGTGACCGTCTTTCCGTCATCGGCCCAGTCGAAATAATCGGCGCCGATGTCGGTCAGGCGCTTTACCGGCACGGACGGTGTGTTGACCATCACCGTCGGAGCCTCGCCGCCCACTTCCGGCATCGCCGTGATGTAAAGCTGGTTCATGATGTGCGCCAACACCCAATGGCCATCCGGGCTGACCCGTACGTCGCTGGCGGGCACGGGTTCTTCGGCAGAGTAGATTCCCCCGCCTTTAACCTGCAGATGGGTTCGCCTGTCGGTGCCGTCGTAGCGCAGGGAGATCAGCCCGGTGGGTGTGTACAGGTAGATGCGGTCTTTTTCGTGCGTGAAGTGCGGCTTGCCGGCGCCCCGCGCCGGAATAATCAGGTTGGCCGAACCGCCTTCGGCGGGAATCCAAATCAAATCTCCGCCGCGCGGGCGGCCGAAGTCAAACCCGCTCATCTCCCGGTCGTACGCGGAGCCGCGCAGGGCCACCAGGCGCGACCCGTCCGGCGACCAGGCAACATCGCTGTAGAACTCAGAGACGTTCGTAAGTTTTTGCGGTTCGCCTCCGCTCGCGGAAACCTTCCAGATGTTGCCGCCCTCGCCGGACCAAGTCACGTAAGCGATCCATTTGCTGTCCGGCGACCACGCCGGCTGGAATTCCCGGGCATTCCCCGAAGTGAGACGCTGCGGTTTGCCGTCAGGAACATCCATCACGTACAGGTGGGTCAGCACAGAAAAGGCCAGCTTCTTGCCGTCCGGCGATTGTGTTGGATCCTGAATCAAACGCGCCTTCACCGGCCCCTGCGGAACGCGCTGCGGAAAATCAAGTCTTGGTCCAAGGTCCTGGGAGACCTTTGCGGTAAACGGAATCAGTTGGTCCTTGCCGGTGCCGATTTCCAAACGGTGAATCTTCCCCTCGGTGGTGTAGACAATCTCCTTCCCGCCGGGCAGAAACGCGTAGCCGGGCCAGAGGTCGCGCGTGAAGCGGGATTCCTGGTCGTCGCGCTGCACCGGATATTTCAGCCAGCGGTCTTCGCCGGTTTCCAGATTGCGAATGCGCAGGCCGGTCTTGGTTTCGTGGCGCGTGGCGTAGATCAGCGTTTTCCCGTCGGGGCCGATTAACGGGCGGAACGAACTGCCGTGCTCGCGCAGCAGGATGTCTTCCTCGCCGGTGCGGCGGTCGCGCCGGGCCACTTCCCAGAGAGGAAACATCGCGTTGTATTGGAAGCCGCCTTGCTTCCGCGCGTAGTAGAGATAGCGCCCGTCTGGAGACACGCTGACGCCCACGGCATTGTGCCGCTCATTCCGCGGGGTCGTCGGAGTCGGCTTTGCCTTGGTGATCTGCACGCCCGACCCGCCCTGGACGTGGTACATCCACAGTTCGTTGGTTCCCAAGCCGCCCGACTTCGAGACCACCACGTACTGGCCGTCGGGCAACCAGGCCGGTGAGATAAACTCCGCCGCCTTTTCCTTGCTGAGCTGTTTGGGCTCAGAGGCGCCGTCCGCTTTCACGATCCACACGTTTTCCGAACCGTCGCGGTCGGAAAGGAACGCGATCCACTGCCCGTCCGGCGAGTAGCGCGGCTGGCTGTCAAACGCCATGCCCTTGGTGAGCTGCTTGGCTTCCCCTCCCTCGATGGGGAGCGTGTACAGGTCGCCCAGCAATTCGAAAACTATCGTCTTTCCATCGGGCGAGACATCCAGGGAGAGCCAGGTGCCTTCGTCCGTGGTGAATTCGATCTTGCGGTCCGGCTTGAGCGTCAGTCCCTGCTTCTCATCCTTCTTTTCTTCCTTTTTCTCTTCCTTCTGCGCGGCATTTTCATCGGCTGCCTGCGCTCGCGCGGCCGGCGTCCACAGCCATCCCCCAACCGCCAGCCCGCAGGCCATCGTCAGCCAAACACGTAACGTGCTCCATTTCGATCGCATGGATCTTTAGTTCCTTTCCGTCGAATTAAGTTGCAAGCAGCAGAGCTGAAGAACGAAGGCGCAACCCCGCTCGCCCACTCCCCGCACAGACACCCCGAGATTAGACGCCGCGCTCATCCGCAGGTCACCCTGCGGCCGGCGCAGAAGTTTTCTATTGCCCGCCGTTTCCCTCTCGCTCGGGCTGGCGCGGCGGCGCAGTCGAGATGCGAATCAGCGGGATGCCCGCGTCGTTGATCATTTTGTTCAGGCTGGCCAGGTCTTCTTCCACCAGCTTCCTCACTTTGCCGCCCGCGTCGCTCACCAGTGGCGCAAGCTCTTCCAGTTGCTGCGAGTCTTGTCCGCTGGGAGCTGCCGTGTATCCTTCGATATTTCCCATCAGGCTGAACACGCGTTCCGGCAGCGGCGCCGGCGTCCATTCGAGCGGCGGGCCCGCATTTCCCAAAGGCTGCGGCGGCCGCGCGTACTTGAGTTGCAACTCATCCACTTTCTTCGCCAGGGCTTCGGTGGCCTTCTGGATGTTTTCCGGAATCTTCACTCCTTCCGGTCCGGCCGCTCCTCTCCTCCACAACTCCTGCGTGGCGGTGAGTGCATCCTTCAGGCCGGTGATCGTCCTGCGGTCTTTGTCCGCGGCCTTCGCCAATTCGTAGAGCTTCAGGATGGCTTCTCGGCGTGCGGCCCGATCGGCCGGAGAAATCACGATGCGCGCGTCCTCCTCGACCACCACTTTGCCCGTCGCATCTTTTCCGTTGGCGCTGACTTTGACGTTGTATTCCCCCGGCTCGGCCATCGGTCCGCGTGGCCCGAAGCCAAACCCTTGGGCCATCGCTTCCAGTTGTTGCGGAGTAGGCTCCGCGGGCGCGTTGTACCGCAAATCCCAGTTGATGCGGTTCACGCCGGCCGCTCCCGGCCCATCGAAATGACGCACTTCTTTGCCATCCTTATCCAGAATCGTGATTCTGGCCTTCCCTTCGGTGGGGACCTCCGCCGGGACGGCTGGCCCTTGCCTTCCTCCGCCGCCTCCCCTTTGCCTTTCCCCGGCACCCGGCCTTCGCGGTTCCTCCGCGCTCGGCCTGGCAGGGGGCGGCGGTACGGCTGCTTTCAGGTAGTAGGTAAGCAGTGCGCCGTAGGGCGGGTTCTTTCCGGCAAACACCTTGTGTCCCACGTTCTGCTGCGGCCGGTACTGCCGCCAGGCCGTGGCCGCACGCGCGTCAAACAATGCCAGGTCCGCATTGAGCGCCGCGGCATCGATTCTCTCAATCGGGGTGATGTCGTCGAGCACCCAGATCGAACGGCCATGCGTGGCGAGAACCAGATCGTTCTCGCGCGGATGAATCTGGATGTCATCCACGGGAACCGTCGGCAGATTCAGCCGGAGTTGCGCCCAACTCGCCCCGCGATCCCAGGAAACCCACAGGCCGAATTCCGTTCCAACGAAGAGAAGGTTCAGGTTTTTCGGGTGCTCCCGGATGACGTGGACTGTTCCAGCGCTCCTGGGGATGCCCGCGCCGATGTTTCTCCACGACTCGCCATAGTCGTTCGTCACGTACACGTAAACGTTGTAGTCATCGCCGCGATGACCGTCAAAGGTCGCGAAGGCCGCTCCCTCGCCGGACTTTGATGCGGTAACTCGACTGACATAGGTACCTTTCGGTAATCCAGGCACCCGGGTGACCACGTTCTTCCAGTTTTTCCCGCCGTCCCGGGTAACTTGCAGGTTTCCGTCATCCGTGCCCACCCAAAGAACCGACGCGGACACCGGGGACTCGCTGATTGTGGTAATCGTCGGGTAGTCCTGCACGCCGTCGGCGCGCGACAACATGTCTTTGTCCTGCGCGTGGCCCAGAATCGGCAGCTTGTTGCGTTCCACTCCCGCGGTCAGATCGCCGCCCAGCTTGCTCCAGGTGTCGCCGCGGTTGGTGGACTTGAACAGGAAATTCCCGCCGTAATAAATCGTGTTGTGGTCAAACACGGAGATCGCCACTGGTGAATTCCATTGGAAGCGGTAGTGCGGCTCGCCTTCTTTCATTTCCGGGCGAATCGAACGCGCCTCCATGGTTTTCATATCGCGCCGCGAAATGTTGCCGTCCTGCGACTCTGCGTAGACCACGGTGGAATCGGTGGGATCCACCGCGGCGTAAAAGCCGTCGCCGCCGTGGACGTTGATCCAGTCCGTGTTCACCACCCCGCCCGAGGAAAAGCTCTGGCTCGGCCCGCACCAGCTCCCGTTGTCCTGCAAGCCGCCGCAGATGTGATAGGGCTTGGCCATGTCCATTCCGATCTCGTAGAACTGCCCGAGCGGAATGGTGTTGACGAAATCCCAGGTGCGCCCCGCATCGTACGACCAGTGAATCCCGCCGTCGCTGCCCGCGATCATCTGATCCGAGTCGGCGGGATTGATCCACAGTCCATGGAAGTCGCCGTGAATCCGCGTGATGCGCCGCGTCGTAAACGTCTTGCCGCCGTCCTCGGAAAAAAACATCTGCGCGCCCAGCACCCAGATGCGCAGATCGTTGTTGGGATCGACGCGGATGTTGCTGTAATAGGACGGCCGCGGATCGGTGTCGCTCATGCGCGTCCACGTCTCGCCTTTGTCCTCGCTGCGGAACGTGCCGCCCTGCGCGTGCTGGACGACGGCGTACACAATATTGGGATTCTTCCTATAGATATCCAGCCCGATGCGGCCGACGTCGCCGCCCTTCTCGTACGGGAGTCCCTTGCTAAGCTTCTTCCAGGTCGCGCCGCCATCGGTGGTCTTGTAAATCCCGCCGTGCGGCCCGCCGCCGTTGAACCCGAAGGCGGTGCGCCGCCGTTCGTACGCCGCGGCATACAGCGTGTCGGGGCTCTGCGGGTCCATGGCGATATCCACCACGCCGGTGTCGTCATTGATGTAAAGCGATTGCGTCCAAGTTTTTCCCGCGTCCGTCGTTTTGAACACGCCGCGCTCGTGGTTTGGCCCCCACAAGTGGCCCAGCGCCGCAACATAAACCACGCTGGGATTGACGGGATGGATGACAATCCGGCCGATGTGGTGAGTGTCTTCCAGCCCCATCTTCGTCCACGTTTTCCCGCCGTCGGTGGACTTGAACGCACCGTCGCCCCACGACGAACTCTGCCGGTTGTTGGCCTCTCCCGAACCAACCCACACGATGGAGGGGTCCGACGGCGCCAAGGTGATGTCGCCGATCGTGGAGACGCTCTCTTTGTCGAAAAGGGGCTCCCAGGTGGTTCCGGCATTCGTGGTCTTCCACACTCCGCCGGACGCCATCCCGACAAACACAATCTTGGGATCGCTTTCGACCACGGCGAAATCGTCCACGCGGCCGCCCATCGTGGCCGGCCCCAGCTCGCGGAACTGCAGGCCTTTCAGCGCCTCCACCGCCTTCGCAGGTTCGCTTCCCGGTTTGCTCTGCGCGTTCAGACGCGCGGAGCCGGCGGCCAAGGTCAGCAGGGCGGTGAATCCCGTAGCGGACAGAACACGCATCATGCGGCTCATGAGTCTCTCTCCTTTGTGAAGTGCGCAAGAAAATGGTTTTAGGTGAAGGCTCCCGGCATCTCGAAGCTTTGCTGTTTTCTCATCGTGCAGCAAACTCGCGGGGCGGTCCCGCGGGGAACTATCACTATCACTCGCCTGCGCGATTTGCAACTCTACTCTTGTGAACGAAGGCCAACCCGACCGCGACGTGAGGGACGCAAGACGCACGCCCCGGGTTTCAACAGGTATCAGCAACCCGCGCTGCGTTGCCCCGCATCTACGTGCGTGCTAGGCTAGCGGACTGCTTTCCGCGCACGATAGGACGCGCTCGCGCTGCTCATGAGGCTTCCACGGACGACCTCCTCACCCGCCGCAGGCATACCGGTTTTCACCCTTCTTCTTGCGTTTTTTTTCCTCCCCGGGGCGCGGACCGCGCGCGCGGCACAGTCCTCGCAGATCCGCCTTCCTGCCAGGCAAGGCGTGGCGGAACTTGAAGCCAAGCAGCAGCGCAAGGAGGGAAACCTTTTTATCGCCGATGGCGATGTGGATCTCCGCTACCAGGAGCTGCGCATCCGCGCCGACCACATGGAATACAACGCGGAAACCGCCGAGGCCCTCGCGCGGGGTCATGTGCAATTTGACTTCGACAACCAGCACCTCGACGCCGAGGAAGCACACTACAATGTCCACAGCCGCCGCGGATCCTTTTCCGGTGTCCGCGGGAGCGTCAAGATCGACCGCCGCCCCAACCCCACCGTCTTGATTACCGAGAATCCGCTCTATTTCGAGGCGCAACAGGTGGAGCGGTTGGATGATCGCACCTATGTGATCCACAAGGTGTGGCTGACGGTTTGCGAACCCGGCCGGCCGAAGTGGAAATTCTATGCGCCGCGCGCCACCCTGCACCTGGACCAGAAAGTCGCCCTGGTCAATGCAAATTTCCGCGTGTATCGCGTTCCTCTCTTCTACCTCCCGTACGCCACCGCGCCCGCTGGCCGGCACCTCCGCCAGTCCGGCTTCTTGGTGCCCGACGTGGGCAACAGCTCGCAAAAGGGAACCATCTTGGGAGATCTGTTTTATTGGGCTCCGCTGGATTGGATGGATACAACATTCGGCGCGCAATACTTCAGCAAGCGCGGCTGGAGCCAGATTGGAGAATTGCGCATCCGTCCTTGGGAAAACGCGCGCCTCAACTACACGTATTTTGGCGTGGATGACCGCGGCTTGCCCGGCCCAACGGGGGTGCGCGTCCCCCAGGGTGGACATCAGCAGCAACTCGAAGCCGAAACCCTTCTGGCGCGCGGCTGGCGCGCCGTCGCGGACTTCAACCAACTTTCCTCTCTTACGTTTCGTCAGGCGTTTGCCAATTCCTTTGCCGAAGCGGTGAACACGGAAGAACGCAGCGCCTTCTTCCTCACCAATCATTTTCGCGGCTTCAGTCTTAATTTCGCCGCCGTGGACGACAAGAACTTCCTCACCAGCCAGCCGGCAACCTTCGTCGTTTTGCAAAGCGTTCCGGAAATGCGCTTCAACTCCGTCGAGCAGGCGCCGTGGGATCGATTGCCGGTGTATTTCGGGTTCGACGCCTACGCCGGCGCGCTGCACCGTGAAGACGCCGACCTGGACACTCCTTTGTTTGTCCAGCGCTCCGAATTCTCTCCGCGCGTTACCGTCCCGCTGCGTTGGGGGCCGTGGCTCGGCGTGACGACCACGGCGGCGTTTCGCACCACGCGCTACGGCTCGGAATTGGTCAACGGCGCCGTCGCGGGCCAAAGCATCAGCCGCAACACCGGGGAATTCACCGCGGATTTTCGCCCGCCCGCATTCGAACGTGTCTGGGAAGATTCCGACACGAAATGGAAGCACACCGTCGAACCGGACATCACCTACAACTACGTCACCGGGGTCGAGAACTTCAGCCGCTTCATCCGCTTTGATCAAGACGACACGCTGACCAATACCAGCGAGCTCGAGTACGGCATAACCCAGAGATTATTCCGCAAACAGAATGACGCTCAGCCCGAGGAGTTGTTCACCTGGCGCCTCGCTCAGAAGCATTATTTTGATCCGACCTTTGGCGGCGCCCTGGCCACGGGACAGCGAAACGTTTTTGCCGCTCTCGATTCCATCACCCCGTTCGCTTTTGCCGACCGGCCGACCCACTGGTCGCCCCTGGTGAGCGACTTGAAATTCACCCCGGGCGGTCCGTACGACGCCGAACTCATCGTGGATTACGACAACCAGCGAAACAGGGTCACCACGATCGGCACTCTCATCAAAGCAAAACCCTACCGGCAATTCTTCGCCACCGTGGCCCACTTCCGGCTGAAGTCCAATCCGGTTCTTCAGCCGCGTTCGAATCAACTCCGCATGCTCGCGGGGTACGGCGACATCAATCGCAAAGGCTTCAACCTCTCCGGCGGCTTCAGCTACGACCTCACGCAGAGAATTACCCAGAACAAGCTCGTGCAGGTCAGCTACAACGGCGGCTGCTGCGGCGTGGCCTTTGAGTATCGCCGCTTCAATCTCGGCACCGTGACCACCGGGAACCAGTTTCGCGTGGCCTTCGTCATCGCGAATATCGGCACGTTTGGAAATCTTCGCCGCCAGGAAAAGATTTTCTAGCGCGCGTCTCTGCCGGAGAGATGGCACCGTGACGGAAACTGAACTGGCGTTTGCCACCATCGAAGAAGTCGCGCCGCTCATCCGGAAGAAGAAGATCTCCCCGGTGGAGCTGACTGAACTGATGCTGCGGCGCATCGAGCGGCTCAACCCGCGGCTCAACGCCTACATCACTGTCACCGCAGAGTTGGCCATGAA
Organism: Candidatus Acidiferrales bacterium; assembly: GCA_035631855.1. Lineage (GTDB taxonomy): Bacteria > Acidobacteriota > Terriglobia > Acidiferrales > UBA7541 > DASQHY01. Next base: position 12,560 of record DASQHY010000150.1, on the reverse strand, counting down.
ACAGGCGCGTAAGGCGGAAGCGGAAATTTCCGCGCCGCGCAGCCGGGCGTGTTACCGCGGACCGCTCCACGGAATTCCCATTTCGCTCAAAGACAATATCCACATTGCGGGAGTGCGCACCACCGCGGGGTCGAAGATCCTCGCCGAATTCACGCCTGATGGAGATGCCGCCGTAGTGGCTTTGCTGAAGCGGGCCGGAGCGGTTCTGCTTGGCAAAATGAACATGCACGAGTTCGCCTACGGCGTGACCAGCAACAACCCGCACTATGGCGCGGTGCATAATCCGTGGGACCTCGAGCGCATTCCCGGCGGATCGAGCGGCGGCTCCGCTGCCGCGCTTGCCGCGGGGCTCTGCTACGCCTCGCTCGGAACTGATACGGGCGGCTCCATCAGAATTCCCGCGGCTCTTTGCGGCATTGTCGGCCTAAAACCCAATTTTGGGCGCGTGAACACGGAAGGAGTCGTGCCGCTCTCAAGGAGTCTCGACCACGTCGGCCCGATGGCTCGGTCGGTGGTGGATGTTGCCCTGGTCCTCCGCGCGCTGGTGGGCGACAACGATCAAGCCGGGGCTCTGCAAAAGGTCCCCCTGCCATTCACTATCAAAGATCCGAGCGAGGTTAACCGGGGACCGCGGCGCCCCTGCCGTCTGGCGATTCCCAAGAACTATTTTTACGACGATCTGGATGAGGAAGTGCGCGCCATCGTCCAAGAAGCGGCGCGCAGCTTTGAGCGCCTGGGCGCAGTGATTCAGGAAGTTTCGATGCCGAATCTGGACCGCGCCGATACGGCAAGCACCAACATCGCTCTGGCGGAAGCGCGCGCCTATCATCAGGCGCAAGGCTGGTATCCGGCGCGCGCCGCGGACTACGGGGAAGACGTTCGCAAGCGCCTCGAGTGGGGAGGCGAGGTGCGCGCCGTGGACTACTTGCTCCCGGCTGAGACGCATCTGAACTTGGGCCTCGAGTTTCTCGGCACTGAGGAAACCGGAGGGCGGTTGGTGGATGCGCTCCTCGTGCCAACGGTTCCCTTTGCCGCGCCGCGCATTGGCGAAGAGAAAGTCATGGTTGGCGGGAAGGAGGCCTCTGTTCGCGGCGAATTGATCCGTCTGAACCGTCCGGCCAATTTCTTTCGCATGCCCGCCATTTCCATTCCATGCGGTTTTACGCGCTCCGGGCTTCCTGTTGGACTCCAGATTATCGGCCGCCAATGGGACGACGCCAACGTCTTGCGCCTCGCCCAGCGCTATCAACAGCGTCACGATTGGCATCTTCGCTGGCCACCGCTTGAATGAGTGTGCATCACAGGATTCGGGCCGTGGGGTGGCCGAAATGTTTCACGTGAAACATTTTCGAGGTAAATCCACACCATTCAGCGGTTTACAGCTCCGGATAGGCGTTGCGGGCATTCAGTATTTTTTTCCCCAGCCAGTAGCCCAAAGAGCCGGTGATCAATCCGCCCAGCACATCCGCAACGTAGTGGTTGCGCACATACACCGTGGATACGCACATGCTCGCGACGAACGGCAGGAAAACCCAGAAGAGCCATCGCCGATGCCGCCACGCTCCCCACAACGCGGCCACGGCTCCCGCCACGTGCTGCGACGGAAACGCCGCGCCGTGTACCCGCCCGCACTTCTCGATCAGATTGATTGCCGCCGTGAAGGGGCCGCCCACGAGCTCGCCGTGCCACATCCCGGCCATGGTGAACCAGGGGCTTTGCACGGGAAACAGGACTGCGATGACGTAGCCGAAGGTGTATCCCACGGCTGAATACGTCATCACCTCCCAGTAGCTCCGGAAATCACGGTGGTAATACAAAATCCCGCCGAGAATCAGCAGGTACAAAAAATAGGTGAAGTACGCGAACTGCATGAACTCATTGAGCGCGGGCTGCGCGAAGCGTTCGAGCCAGAGCGGCGGATTCACCCCGGTGAGCCAACGGTCGAAGGCGATCAGCTTGGCGTCATGCCAACCAGGATAGACCAAGTGCACGAGGCGGCTCATCTCTTCAAAACAGAACAGAAAAAAAAGATGCGGATACCAATGCCGCCAGAAATGCAGGTTTCGCGATGCCCACGTTTCGCCCAAGATTTCTGCGTGCGCCTGCGATTTTGAATAGCTTCCGCAGAGCGCCAGAATGACTGCTGCCACGCAGGCCTGCACCGAGACAAGCAGGAGCGGATGCGCGAGGTTGGCGTGGAACACCGCAATCAAGACCGCCGAAAGGGATAGATACCCGAGCGCTACCCATTCGAATTCTCCGCAAGCGCGCCAGGCAGAGGCAAGTTCACGCGCGAGCCCTGCGGCCAGATTTTCATCCGCGGCGCTGCGGACCAAATCGGTGCGCTCGATTGCGCCCCACGGGACGGCTGTCGTTCCTTCGCGCTCCCTGTGGGCGATTTCTGTCATGCCTTCTTCTCCAGAGCTTTCTGCCAATCCACGACGCCATCGGACACGAATTCGTTTTCTTTTTCGCTCTGGCTCTGTGCGCCCCGCCGCGCTTCGACTCTGATCTTGCCCCAAAACAGCATCGGCCAGCCCACCGCTCGCGCGATGCGCCGGAGCGCCCGCGAGGGATTGACAGTCACCGGGTTTCCCACGCAGGCGAGCATGGCTCGGTCGGCCGCGCTGTTTCCGTACGCAAAACTGCGCGCGAGATCGAGTTCATGCTCCCGTGCCAGGCGCTCGACCGCATGCGCTTTGCAACTGCCGCAAACTGCGTCGCCCAGAATCTCACCGGTCCAACGGCCGTTTCGTTCTTTCAGCCGCGTGGCGCATACGCCCGCCAAGCCAGTCCACGCGCCCCGCACGCGGCTGCGCAATTCTCCGGCAATGTGCTCGGCGAGTGGATGCGGCGTTCCGGTAACGAGGAAAATCTTCTGTCCTTGCGCGGCGTGCCATGCGATGCGCAACAATGCCTCGGGAAAGAACTCGGGAAGAGCTCGCTCAGCAAAGAATTTCTCGGTGCACGATGCCGGGATGCTTTTCCAGTACAGCTTATTGCCGTGAATGGCTTGGAGCAGCGTTTCTCCGCGCGGCGCCTTTCCATCAAGAGCTATATCCATCAGAAACCGCGCCGCCCAGCGGCCCAGCGCAAGGGGACTCCACTCGCCGCGTTCGCGGAGGAATCGCAGCAGCCTCCGCTCGAGCGAAGGTTCCGGCAACAGCGTTCCGTCCAGATCAAAAAACGCGGCAGGCCATAAATGGCGCGAGGAGTTCATTGGCCGACCGCCTGGTTCACTGTCGGCAAACGCCGCGATGAGGTCCCGTCATTGCCCGCGCGCGCAGCGTAGGACTTCACGAAGCGCCAGCCTTCGAGAAGCACGGGGAGGCCGCGGACGACACAGAACGCCGCAGTGGCCCACGCCACAATGTGCCCGCTGATTCCCATCCACGCGTGCGCGGATGCTCCGAGCATTCCTACCAGCGCGACCGGTCCGCGAACGAGCGCCAGTTGCAAACCCAAGTAGCAGAAGCACGCGCACTTCAGCCCCGCGTACGCGCCGCGGCTCCAGCGTGACGCCACCAGCGCGCGTCCCCACCAGGTTTGCATCATGGAGGCGTGTCCCCAGCCGGAATGCCCAGCACGCGCCGCCAGGCTGCGGATGAAGTCGGTGGCTGTCCCGCGCGCAAAGAAAAGCACCGGCAACCACAGAGAAACCATTCCCACCACGGCGAAGTAAGTGAAATAGACATTCTCGATCACGCGGTCGCCGAGGATGTCGAGCTGCGCGCCCAGCGGCGTCGCCAGATTCTGCTTGCGCGCGATGTAGCCGTCGAGCGCATCGAGCGCAATCGCCGCAACCGTCAAAGCCACGGCGGTAAAGTTGGCCCACGGGTTTCGCCCGTAGAGGCACACCGCCGCGAACGCCAGTCCAATGCGGAAGAGAGTGATTCGATTGGGCGTCAATCTCATGGCCTTCTCCGAGAGCAGCCTGCCGGATTCGCGGCACTGCCCAGCTCGGCAGAGGCACGGACTGTTCCATCGGCGGCCATGATATATCTTCTAGATACTAAAGGAGTTAGAATTGTTCGCGCGAAATGATCTCACAACCACTTCGCTGGCTTTTGATGTCATCTGCTGTGATTTGCTCCCACTCTGCTGATTCCCACCGACGCTGCGATTCGTCTAATGAGTGCAAGTGTTTCGTACCTAAGACGCAGCAGCGGCTTTATGGCAGAATGATCGGGAATGATTCCCGCGCTCGTGGAGTCCAGCATTTACAGAGCGATTCTTACGGTAAAGGGGTTGCGATAGCACGCCATCATGGTTGATGTATCCATCGCCGGGGCTTTTCTTGCCGGACTGGTTTCGTTTCTTTCGCCATGCGTCTTGCCGCTGGTGCCGGGATATCTCTCGATGCTCTCCGGGATCGGGGTGGAGCAGCTTCGCCAGGACGACCAGCCGCGCAGCAGTTTGCTGGGTTCTTCGCTGGCATTCGTCGGAGGTTTTTCGGTGGTCTTCATCGCCTTCGGCGCGTCGGCCAGCGCCGTGGGCCAATTTCTAGTGCGCAACCGCAATCTGCTCGCGCCGGTCGCGGGCGCGCTAATCGTTCTCTTTGGTCTTCATTTGATCGGACTGCTCGCCAAGATTTCCATTCGCGCGGGAATCATTGTGGGAGCCGTTCTCGCGGCCGTAGGGGGGCTGTTGCTGGCACGGCCGGGGCTTCTTGGAAAGTTGTTCGGGGCAGTCCAGATTCTGGCCGTTTCGATGATCTTTTTTCTCGGGCCTGTGCTGACCCGCTGGCTGAACCGCGACGTTCATTTCCGGAACCTGGGCGGCCAGCCCGGCCCGTGGAGTGGATTCCTGATGGGCTTTGCATTTGCCTTTGGCTGGACGCCGTGTATCGGGCCAATTCTCGCCGCGGTCCTGGCCATTGCCGCCACCAGCGACACCATCCTGCGCGGAGTGTTCCTGCTGGCCATCTATTCCGCGGGGCTGGCCATCCCGTTTGTGCTCACCGCCCTGGGACTCAGCCGCTTTCTGCGTTTCTACCAGCGCTTCCGGAAATACCTTCACGCCGTCGAGGTTTCGAGCGGCGTGCTGCTGCTGCTGGTCGGCGGACTGGTTTTTGCCAATCGCCTGACCTGGCTTTCCGGAAAGCTCGGCTTCTTGAATGACGTTGTGCTCTGGCTGGAGAAGGCGCTCACCAAGACGTAGCCAGAGCGGTTCGCCGGTAAGATATTTGCAGCGGCGCATCGTATACTATTTCTTAGGCCCGGCCACGAGATGCGGCAAATTGCCCCCGTTGACGCCGGTAAGCGCGGGGAATCTGTGCTGGAGGTTGCAATGAAGAAATTGGCATCGCTTTTCGCATTGCTCTTCGTTTTCGCCGCCCCGGCGTTCTCCCAGCGCCCGGAGGGTGGCGGAATGCGCATGCCGGCGGGCGAAACCGTATTCGGCAAGGTGACCGCAGTGGCCAAAGACTCCGTGACCATCGCCCCGGCCGCCGGGGGAGACGCGGTCACGGCGAAAGTCGGAGAGAATACGCGCGTTTTCAAAGAGCGCCAACCTATCAGCCTGGCGGACGTCAAAGTGGGTGACACCGTGTTTGCCAGGGGGCCGTTGAATGGCACTACACTTGAGGCGGCCATTCTGGGCGTGGCCACTCCGGAAATGGCGGAGCGAATTCAGCAGGGAATGGGTGGGGGAAAATTTGGCGGTGGTGGAAAACCGCAATTCAACCCGGAAGATCTCGGAAAGAAATTTATCGCCGGTGAGGTAAAGGCCATCAACGAAACGAAGCTCACCATCGCGCGTCCCGATGGGCAAACGCAGGAGATCCAAGTGGACGAAAACACCTCGTTCCGAAAGGGGCGCGAGAGCATCACGCTGGCGGACATTCACGTGGGAGACTTCGTGCGCGGCCCCGGCGAGCTGAAGGAAAACGTGTTCTTTGCAAAAGAACTGATGGTGGGGCGGCCGCAGATCATCGCGGGACCGGCGAAGCCGGGCGACTCCAAGTGATTTTTTATTGGAGCAGGAAACAGACATATATCCGTTGAATCGGATAGATTGGAATTATTCCCGGAGTTGGCCATGAAAAAGGTGCTTCTACTTCTTTTTGCAGTCGCAGTGCTCATCGGAGCAGTGCTGTGGGCGGACCGCGTGACGCGGATCAAGGCCGGCGGCAACGCCCGGCTCGGCGCGGCAGGCGATTCGAACGCCCCGATGGCCCCCGACTTCACCGTGAAGGATCTCGACGACAAGGACGTTTCCTTCTCGCAATTCAAGGGCAAGGTCGTGCTGGTGAATTTCTGGGCGACATGGTGCGAACCCTGCCGTGATGAGATCCCCTTGCTGATTCAGTTCCAGAGAAAATACGGCCCAAGAGGCTTCACCATCCTGGGGCTGTCGGTGGACGAAGAAGGCAAAAAGGTCGTCCAGCCGTATGTGGATAAGGAGCGCTTTGACGTCAACGGGACGCCCACGGCGATGAACTATCCCATCTTTATCAGCACCGACGCCGTGGTGGACAAGTTCGGCGGACTCATCGGGTATCCGACCAGCATTCTGATTTCACGGGATGGCCGCATCGTGAAGAAAATTACGGGCATCATCAGCGAACGGGAGGTTTCCAAGGCCATCGAAGGGCTGTTGTAGCCGGCCGCCTACTTCTGCACTTTGACGATCCTCATCATCAGCAAATAGCCCCCCGAATGCTTTGCCGTTCCGCCAGACTGCGCCTGAGAGTACGCGGGACGGAAACCTTCCTAGGAGCATAATCGTATCTATAATGAGGGTCATGTCCGGCCGAGCCACGTTTGTGAAGCGCGGAGCCTCCCTGCGTGAGCCGGTGGGGGTGGCGCTGGAGACATTGCGGGCGCACAAACTGCGCTCATTTTTGATGCTTCTGGGCATCATCCTCTCGGTGTCTACCCTCATTGTGGTGGTGGCGCTCATCGAAGGAGCAAACCGCTACATCGCCGGACGCGTGGCCAACCTCGGCTCCAACGTCTTTCTGGTCACGCGCTTCGGCATCATCACCGAGTTCGAGGAGTTCATCAAAGCCACGCGCCGGAACAAAAACATCACCTGGGAAGATTACGAAGCTTTCCGCGAGGCGCTGAAGTTGCCGAAAAATATCGGCGTGGAGACCCGCGAGATCTGCCGCATTCGCGGCGGCAACCATACGCTGGAAGACGTGAGCTTGCGCGGAGTCACCGCCAGCATCGGCGATATGGATGTGGAGGAGCCTGCTTCGGGCCGCTACATCTCCGAAAGCGACGACACGCACCGCACCGCGGTGACGCTCATTGGTTCCGAGGTCGCCAACCGCATGTTTCCCAACGTGGATCCCATCGGCCACAATCTGGAAATTGACGGCCGGCCCTTCGAAGTGATCGGCGTGGCCAAGCCCATCGGCACGGTCCTCGGCCAATCGCAGGACAAGTTCGTGTATATTCCCGTGGAGACCCTGCTGAAAATCTACGGAGCCAACCGCAACCTCACCATCAACATCCAGGCGCGCGGCCCGGAATGGATGATGCGCACGCAGGACGAAGCGCGGGTGCTGATGCGCGCCCGGCATCACTTGCGCCCCGAGGAAACCGACAACTTCGCCATTTTCGCCGCGGACTCCATCATCGGGCTGTTTCACCAATTGACCAGCGCCATTGCCGCGGCGATGGTCGGCGTGGTCTCGGTGTTCCTGGTCATCGGCGGCGTGGTGATCATGAACGTGATGCTCTCGAGCGTCACCGAGCGCACCCGCGAGATCGGCCTCCGCAAGTCGCTGGGCGCGCGCCGCAGCGACATCTTGATGCAGTTTTTGGTGGAGTCCGGCGTGATGGCCGGTCTGGGCGGCGCCATCGGAGTCCTTTTTGCCTATCTCATCACCCTCGTGGTGGGAGCCACCACGTCGGTGCCGATGGCCGTGCCGTTTTCCGCGGTGCTTATCGCTCTCAGCGTCTCGACGGCCGTGGGCCTGTTCTTCGGCCTCTATCCGGCACACAAAGCGTCGCGGCTGGACCCGATTGTGGCGCTGCGCATGGAGGTCTGAGAAGAGCCATGAAGATGCGCATCCGGTTCGGCCTGGGCGAAAACGCGCTGATGGCGCTCGACACTCTGCGGCAGAACAAGATCCGCTCGCTGCTGACCGTGATCGGCGTGGTCATCGGCGTAACCACGCTCATTTTGGTCGCCTCCATTCTGGTGGGCCTGGACCGCGACATCCGCGGATTCTTGAGCGACTTCGGCACCGACACGCTGTGGATTTTCAAGATCAAGCAGGGCTTCACGGGGGAACTGACTCAGGAAGAGCGCGTGCGCAAGCCGCTCAGCCTGGAAGACGCCCTGGCCATTCAAGAGTCCTGCCCGTCGGTTCGCGCGGTGACCGTGGACGTCTTCCCGCGGTTTGTCGGGCAGCCCCTCATCAGCACGGCCCGCTACCGCAACAAGGAAGTTTCCGGGATTCAGTTCAGCGGCGCGTTGCCCGCGTCGGAGCAGGTCTACTCCTTGCGCATCGCCCGCGGCCGCTTTTTCAATGAGACCGAGAATGCCCACCACATGGATGTCGCCGTCATCGGCTACGATTTGTCGGAGGCCCTTTTTTCCGGGGACGACCCCGTCGGCAAAACCATTCTCGTGGATGGAGCTTCCTTCCAGGTCATCGGCGAAATGGAGCGCCACAAAGGCCAATTCTTCCGCGATCCGCAGGCCGACAAGAACGTTCTGGTGCCTTACGGCAGCTATCACAAACATTATCCCCAGAACGACGAACATTTCATCGGCGCGCTCGTCTATCCCGGCAAAAAAGCCGCCGCGGAAGACGAGGTCCGCGGGCTGCTGCGCCGCCGCCGCAATGTTCCCTTTGACAAGCCCGACAATTTCGACATTTCCAGCGCCGAGCAGGTGGCCGACGAATTCCGCCAGATCACCGCGTCGGTGGCCATCCTGATTGCCGCCATCAGCTCCATCGGACTGCTGGTTGGCGGCGTCGGCGTGATGAACATCATGCTGATGTCGGTCACGCAGCGCACCCGCGAAATCGGCGTCCGCAAAGCCATCGGCGCGCGCCAGCGCGACGTCATCTGGCAATTCCTCACCGAAGCCATGACCCTCACCGGCGCCGGCGGCGTCATCGGCGTGCTCATCGGCTTCGGGCTGAGCCTGCTCATCAACCTGCTCGTTCCCAAGCTGCCTTCCGCCGTTCCGCTCTGGGCCGTGCTCACCGGCGTAGCCGTCTCCATGAGCGTCGGCCTGTTCTTCGGCCTCTACCCCGCCATCAAAGCCGCCCGCCTCGACCCCGTCGACGCCCTGCGCTACGAATGACGCGTCGTCCCCATTCTCGGGCGGGTTGCGGCTTGCCGGGCGAGTGCTGTAACCTGAGGGCGTGATGGAAGAGCAGGAGTTCCGGAAAAAGTGCGACGCGGCCTTCGAAGACTTGAAGCGGCGCCTGATTGTCTTGGGCGATCAGCATGGTTTCGACGTGGAAGGCGAAAGCGGGAAGCTGGAAGTTATTTTTGAGGAGCCGGAAGAGGCCAAATTTGTTATTTCGCCCAACACTCCGGTGCGCGAGATCTGGATCTCGGCGCTGGCCACCAGCTTCAAGCTGGCCTGGTCCGCGGCAGCCGGCGCGTTCGTGCTGGCGAAGACTGGAGAAACGTTGACGCAAGTGATGAGCCGAATCATTACGCAGCAACTGGGAAGCCCGGTGACGGTCTGATGCCGAAACATTTGGCCATGCGAATTCTGCCGGTGGTCGCGCTGGCGGCATGCGCCGCCTGCTTGGCGGGACATTCTTTCGTTGTGGCTGCCGGGCAGTCCGGCGCGCCGCGCGCCAACACGCTGGTCAGCGCGTCGGCCTACGTTTCGCTCGAGCCCGTGCCGCGCGGAAAGACGTTTGAAATCGCCGTCGTGCTGAAAGTCCGCGACGGCTTCCACATCAACGCCCACGAGGTCTCGGGAGAGTACCTGATTCCCACGGAAATCACCGCTGAGCTCCCCGCGGGCTTCCGCTCCGCCGCCGTTTCCTATCCCAAGGGAACCTTGGGCAAGTTTGAATTCTCCGAAGACAAACTGAATGTTTATCAGGGGAGCGTTACGGTGCGCATGAAAGTGGAAGCGCAGCAAAGTGCGCCGCTGGGCCGGCAGAGTCTGCCGCTGACGTTGCGCTATCAGGCTTGCAGCAATGAGGCCTGCTTCCCGCCCGTGAGACTCCCGGTTACCGCCGAATTCCAGGTCGCCGAACGCGGCGCCGCCGCCCGCATGGTCCACGCGGAAATTTTTTCCTCGCGCAGCCGCTGACCTCCAGAACGCGCACACGCATTCCAGAGGATAAAATATTCGAACCGTGAAATGGGAATCAGAAAATCTGGCGGAGAGGGGGGGATTCGAACCCCCGGTAGGAGTTTTAGCCCCTACAACGGTTTAGCAAACCGCCGCCTTCAGCCTCTCGGCCACCTCTCCGCGAAATGCCAACGAGAGCTTTGACGAACGGAACGGAGAAATTATAGCACAGAGTGTGCGCGCGCCTATTTACGGCGAGCGAATTTTTTCGGAAGATGGGAGCATGCCGGCGAATCCGGATCCAAAACCGCTTACGGGATTTCGCAATCCCCTTGTTTACACCTCGGCCCTCATCGCCATCGCCGCGCTGTATGTCAGCTGGATTTTCTTCTCTCGCCGGCAGGAGAGTCGCGAGTTTGAACAAAGGGCGGCGGAAAGGAAGAGGGAAGAAAACCGGCGCGCGGTCGAGATGATGGGAGGAGACCGCTTCGAGATCCTGACCTTTTATGCCAGCCCCGGCAGGATTCAGCGCGGGGAGACGGCGGAGTTGTGCTACGGGGTCTCCAACGCCAAGAGCGTGCGCCTGGAGCCGCAATCGAGTCCGGTGTGGCCGTCGTTGGCCCGCTGCGTAGAGGTGGCCCCGAAAAAGGACACCACGTACACGCTGACCATCGAAGACGGGAAAGGAAACACCAAGACCGCGACGCTGGCGATAGAAGTCCGCTAGGGATCGGATGATCGGCGCGCGAACACGCTTGTCGCATGCGAAGCGCAGACCCTATAATGGAATCTCCGGCGGAACAATGCCGACGGTGCGGGCCCCGTCTCCCCGTCCCATTTCCCGCGAATCCAAGATAAAAACGCGAGCGATGTCCGACGCACTGACAAAAATCAAGCATAAGCTGCAAGAGGAAATCAAGACGCTCGAGCACGAGCTGAACATCGAGCTGCCCAAGGAACTGATGAAGGCGCGCGCCCACGGCGACCTTTCGGAGAACGCCGAGTACAAGTTCGCCAAAGAACGGCAAGGATACGTCAACGCGCGGATCGGCCAGCTCAAGAAACGCCTGGGCGACCTGGGAATGCTCAACCTGAGCAACATTCCCAAAGACCGCGCCGGATACGGGTCGCGCGTGTGGCTGGTGGACGTGCAGCGCTCGGTGAAGGTCGAATACAAGCTGGTGACTTCGGAAGAGGCCGATGCGGAAAAAGGACTCATCTCCACGACCTCGCCCATCGGAAAGGCGCTGCTGGGCCGCTGCGTAGGCGACGAGGTTCACGTGCACACTCCCGCGGGAAAGAAAGAGTTCGAGCTGATCCGGCTGCTGACCATCCACGACGAGGACTGACCTGATGGCGCGCCGCGCCAAGACACCTTCACCCGCCGCCCCCAAGAGAAGGCCCTCGCTGATTGTCCACGGCGGCGCCTGGAATATTCCCGATGAAGCGGTTGCCGATTGCCAGACCGGATGCCGGCGCGCGCTCGACGCGGGATGGAAGATTCTGGCCCGGGGCGGCCCGGCGCTTGATGCGGTGGAGGCCGCGGTGGTCCTGCTTGAGAACGACGCCGTCTTCGACGCCGGAATCGGTTCGCACTTGAACCGTGAGGGGCGCGTGGAATTGGACGCCATGGTGATGGATGGCCAGACGTTGCGCGCCGGGGCGGTCGCCGCGGTGCAGCGCGTGCGCAATCCCATTCGCCTGGCGCGCGCCGTGCTGGAACATTGCGAGCACATGATGCTGGTGGGTGAAGGCGCGGAACAATTCGCGGCAGAACGCGGGATCGCGCTGTGCGATCCCTCGGAACTGGTGATTGAACGGGAGCTTCGGGCCTGGGAGCTGTGCCGCGCGGACAAGCACGCCGCGCAGCACCATCGGGGGCACGAAGCGGGCACCGTTGGAGCCGTGGCCATGGATCAGGATGGAAACTTGTTCGCGGCCACTTCGACCGGGGGCACGTGCTGCAAAAGGCCGGGCCGCGTGGGCGATTCGCCGCTGATCGGCTGCGGATGCTACGCCGACCGCGAGGCGGGCGGCGTCTCCTGCACGGGACTGGGCGAGGCCATCATGAAGATCGTCATGGCCAAGACGGCCGTTGAGTTCTTGCGCGCAAACGGGGGAGCGCAGCAGGCGGTGCCGCTCCAGAATTCCTCCGAGCCGATGCAAGCCGCGCAGGCCGCCGTCTGCCTGCTGGCCGAGCGGGGACGTGGAACCGGCGGGTTGATTTTGCTGGACCGCGAAGGCCGCCCCGGCTTCGCCTTCAACACGCCGCGCATGGCCTATGGCTATGTGGCCGAAGACAGCTCGTTGATTACGGCGGTCTAGGGCTG
>DASQHY010000149.1:0-1689 GCA_035631855.1 Candidatus Acidiferrales bacterium | reverse complement strand
GCCGCAAAGGTCGCGCTTGCTGCAGGAGTTCCCGCCGTCGCGCTCGCGGCGGCCAAGATCGCGACACGCGAGCAAGACAAAGCTCAACCACCGAAACCGCAGCCCGCGAAAGCTTCGGCTAAGAAGACGCCGGCTCCGGTTAAGCTCGCGTCAAAGAAAGCAACCATTCCAGCCAAGCCGGTGCCAAACAAGACGAGCCCTGCTGCCAAGTCCGCGGCGAAACAGCCCGTCGCGGCCAAGAAAAAGGCTCGCGCCAAGAAACGCTGGACCCCGAAGCGGTCAGCTTCTCTCCCCAAGAAGCCGCTCCCGAAAAAAGCAACGGCGGCAGCCGCGGTGAAGCCGGCTTCCGCACAAAAAAAGATCGAAGACGGACCTGCCCGGCCGCGCCAGACATCGAGTACCTCCGGTAAGCCCAGGGCCGGCACACCTAAGACGGATTAAGGAAAGAATGGGGAACGAGAACAACAACCTGATTACCGCGATTGATCTGGGCAGCGCCAAGAGCGCCGTCTTGGTCGCCGAGATCACCACCCAGGGCCTGCGCTATCGCGGGCACGGTGTCTCCGAAAGTCGTGGCTCGCGCAAAGGTGTCATCGTCGACCTCGACAAGGCCGTCCATTCCTTGCAGAAGGCGGTCGAGCAGGCGGAAAACGTGGCCGGAGCGCCGGTGGAACGCGGCGTCGTCGGTATCGCCGGTTCGCACGTGCGCGGCATCAACTCCCAGGGCGGCATCAGCCTCGGCCTGCGTCCCCGCGAAATCTCCCGCGATGAAATTCGTCAGGCAGTCGACAAGGCGCGCGCGATCCCGCTCCCCGCCGACCGCGAAATCCTGCACCTGCTGCCGCAACATTTCGTACTCGATGATCAGCCCGGCATTTACGACCCGTTAGGCATGATGGCGACGCGCCTCGAAGTACGCGTTCACGTTGTCACCGCATCTTCGAGCGCCGTGCAGAACGTCGTTACCACAGTGAACCGCGCCGGCGTCGAAGTGGACGACACGGTTTTCGAGCCGCTCGCGTGTGCCGATTCCGTCCTGCGCAACGACGAACGCGAAGTTGGCGTCTGCCTTACCGATATCGGTGCGGGCTCGACCGACCTCATCGTGCTCTATGAAGGAGCCGTCGCGCACACTGCGGTCATCCCGATCGGCGGCGATCATTTCACCGGCGATCTTTCCATCGGACTGGCAACGCCAGCGTCGGAAGCGGAAAACATCAAGCGCACCTACGGTAATACCGTCGTCACCATGATTCCCGAGGGCCATGAAGTAGAAGTGCCTTCTGTCGGAGACCGCCCGCCGCGGCGCGTGCCGCAACGTCTGGTCGGCGAGATCCTCGAGCCGCGCGCGCGCGAATTGTTTGAACTGGTCCGCGAAAATCTGCGCCAGGCGGGCATGCTCGACCTCTGTGGCGGCGGCGTTGTGCTCAGTGGTGGAGGCACGCGCTTGGGCGGCATCCTCGATGTCGCGGAATCTGTATTGCGCCGTCCCGTGCGCTTCTCCTGGCCCGTTCCGTTATCCAAGATGCCCAGCCAGTTGGCGGAGCCAGAGTTTGCCACCGTGCTGGGGATCGCGATGTACGCGCATCGCGCGCGGGTTGCTCGCGGTTTGCAGGAGGAACGCTGGGGTAACCGGCTGAAAGCTTTGTTTGCCGGCAAGGGAGCTTAGGAGTTTGCGCAGGGCCGAGG
>DASQHY010000148.1:0-8147 GCA_035631855.1 Candidatus Acidiferrales bacterium | reverse complement strand
TTCCTGCCGCGCGGTGCTCAACGGAGCTGAGCCGGTGAATCCCGAAACGCTCGAGCGATTCTGCGAGCGATTCGCGAAGTACGGCTTCCGGCGCGAAGCGTTGCTGCCCGTGTATGGCCTGGCGGAGGCTTCGCTGGCGGTGACCGTGCCGCCGCTGGGGCATGGGTTCCGGGTGGACCGGATCGGGCGGGAAATGTTCACGGGCCAAGGGCGAGCCGTTCCCGCAGCCGCGGAAGACCGCTCGGCGATTGCGTTTGTTTCCTCCGGGCTGCCCATCCCGCAGCATGAAGTCAAAATCGTGGACAAGAACGGACAAGAGGTGGCGGAGCGCATCGAGGGGGATTTGTGGTTTCGCGGGCCTTCCGCGACCCGCGGATATTACCGGAATCCACAGGCTACGGAGAAATTGTTTCCCTGCGGTCCGGCCGACCCAGAGAAGACGGACGAATCGCCGTGGGTGGACTCCGGCGACCGCGCGTACATCGCGGCCGGCGAAGTCTACGTCACGGGGCGCGTGAAGGACATCATCATCAAGGCCGGGCGAAATATTTACCCTCACGAAGCCGAAGAGGCTGCGGGGCGCGCCGAGGGCGTGAGGAAGGGCTGCGTGGTGGCGTTCGGCTTGAAAGATGCGGGGACGGGCACGGAGCGGCTGGCGGTGGTTGCCGAAACTCGCGAGACGCAAACGGCGCGGCGGGCGCAGATTGCGCAGGCTATCAAGGAAGAAGTCCATGCGGCACTGGGACTGCCGCCGGACGTGGTGGAACTGATTCCGGCGGGAAGCATCCCCAAGACTTCGAGTGGAAAGTTGCGGCGCGAAGAAACCAAGCGGCTCTATGTGGAGGGCCGCCTCGAGGCAGGCATTTCGCCCGCGTGGATGCAGATTGCGCGGCTGGGGACCGCGAGCGCGCTGCGGGCGGCTTGGCAGAGCATGGTCCGTGGGGCGCGGCGTGCGCTGCAGTTGGCTTATGGAGTCTACGCCCTGGTGGTGTTTGGGATTTGGATTGTGCCGGCTTGGGCGCTGGTGCAGTTGATGCCCAACCGGCGCGCGGCGGCGCGGTTCACATCGGCGGCGCTGAAAGTGTACCTGACTCTGGTGGGCTGCCGAGTCCGCGTGGCGGGCCGGGAGCACCTCGATCCGGCGCGGCCGCAAGTGCTGGTGTCGAACCATACGAGCTATTTTGATGCGCTGGCGCTGATGGCCGCGCTAGGCGTGAATTACCGCTTCGTCGCCAAAATCGAGGTGGGCGGCATGCCGTTCATTTCGACGTTTCTGAAAAAGATGGGGCACTACGCGTTCGACCGCAGCGACCCGCAGGCGCGGCTGAGGCAGGCGGAAGAAATTGAGGAAACCCTGCGGCGCGGCGAATCCGTGCTGGTCTTTCCGGAAGGGACGTTTACCCCGTATGAGGGCGTGCGGCCGTTTCAATTGGGGGCGTTCAAGGCGGCGGTGGCCGCGGGATGTCCGATTTGCCCCGTGTCGCTGCGGGGCACGCGGCGATTTCTGCGCGACGGCACGGTGCTTCCGCGCGCGACGCGCGTCCTGATTACGATTTCTCCGCCCATCGAGCCTCCCGCTTCCGAAGACAGCGCGTCTGCGCAAGACGAGTCTTCTTCCGACTGGCACGCGATCGTGCGCCTGCGCGATGCCGCGCGCGAAGCCATCGCGCAACATTCCGGCGAGCCACTGCTGTAAATCGGTCGCGGCAACCCTGCACTAGAACAGTGCATCCCAACAAGAGGTAAAACACGCGCGGGACTGCGCCCTACAACCTGGGGCGCGCCGTGCGGCGAGAGGCAACCGAAAAGAAAACAGGGAAAGTCCCAGTCCTCTCGGTGAAAACTCTTTAGGAGGTTCTAAGAGATGAGGAAATACTTGTGTCTGTTGACGATGGTGCTTTTTGCCGGGGTCGCAGCGTACGCGCAAGACACCTCCAATAAACTGGATGTCTATGCGGGCTATTCGTATGTGCGCGAAAGCCCATCGACTCTGGGTTTCAATGGATTCAATCTACATGGCGGCAACGCAGCAGTGACCTATAAGACGAAGAACTGGCTCGGGCTTGTGGGAGACTTTGGCGGATACCACGCAGCAAGAATTGCGGGAACCAGCGTGAGCGCCAACGAGTTTACCTACATGGGCGGGCCGCGAGTCTCGCACAGTTACAACTCCGGTGAACGCGGAGGGTTCACGCCCTATGCGCAGGTCCTGTTCGGCCTTGCGCACACGAGCGCAAACCTGCTCGGCACATCCGGTTCGCAAAATGCCTTCGCGATGTCCCTCGGCGGAGGCGTGGACACGAAGATCAGCGACCGCGTTTCGTGGCGCGCCGCGCAAGTGGAATACCTGCCGACGCGATTCCGTGAGCTCAGCGGACCGTCGAGTTCACGAAGGACACAGAACGACCTGCGGGTTTCAACCGGGCTCGTATTCCACTTCTAGGACGTTTAATCCAACAACCGTGGGCCATCCGCCCAATCCAGGCGGATGGCCCATTTTTGTTTCTCGTGCTCGGGCGGTGGTGCTTAGCGCTGGAGTTGGAAGATCACCGTGATCTGGGTTTCGACTTCGACCGCCTGGCCATTCAGAATCAGCGGGCGATAGCGCCATTGGAATACGGCGTCGCAGCTGGCCCGAATGAAGAGCGGATCGCCGCGGATGACCTCGAGAGCGCGGATCGAGCCGTCGGTGGAAATGATGGCGTGGAGCTCGACGCGGCCTTCGCGGTGCGCCATCTTGGCAAGGATTGGATAAACGGGTTCAACGCGACGAACGAGCATGGCGGGATCCATGTGCGACATCTGGACGACGCGCGGAGTTTCTTCAACGGGTTCGGGTGGAGGCGGCGGAGCGAGCCTGTGATCATCGGAGTTTTTCAAACCCCACGGAGAGCCCGGCCCCATTGGCGGGCCAAGGTTGAGTGTGTTCGAATCGTCAGGCCCCCGATCGGTGGTGGCAATTCGCTGCGGTATGTGAGTAGGTCGCCTCGATGTATCGTAGCTTGGGCCATTTGTCGCGTGGTGCGACCCATCGGAGTGAACAGGCTGGCGCGTTGCTGCTTGTGGGGAGCCGTAATAGGGAGGAACGGGCATTATGTTGATAGAGGAAATTTTTTCGCCGGTTGCCAAGAGCGGGACGAGCAGCAGCGCGGCAAGTGCGCTGGCTTGAATTGCGAGTGACACCGCCAGAGCTTTGCGGCGCGTGCGCCGCGCGTGGGCGAGTTGGCTGGGGTCGCCGTCCACCAGACAAGCGCTGAGCAGACCGCGCGATGGTTCACGAACTCCAAGGTCCTTTCGAGACATTGCACACCTCCGTTGGTTTTCCGCTGCGAGAGCCGGGAATCGCCGGCTGTCAACAAATCTGAGGCGCCGGCTCCGCGCAACCGCAGGTTGCGAAGCCAGCGCCTCTCTTGCAGGGATGCGAGGTGCGCGCGTCCTCACTCAGGTTGGACACCGGAGGAGAGGTGAAGTTCCTAGAGTGCGGCAACAAAATTGGAAAGGAATTAGCCGGGAACAAGACGCGCGGGCCGTAGTCCATAATCAGTGGCCGCTGGGAATCTGAGGGTTAAGTACCTGTAAATCACAGAAAAGAGGGAGCTTAGTGCGGCGCATCCATGCCACTCTTCGGAGCATCTAAGGGTCTGGAGTTTCCCTGCGATGCGGGGGGTGGAACATGAGCCGACAGTACTTGGAAACCGTGGGGGTGCGAAATACCGGGTGGGCCGCTTTGGACCGCGACCCGCAAGAGGATTTGGTGGAGTACGTCTGCCCGCATTGCGGGCAGCGCGGAACGAAGAAGGCGCGGCGCGAGCGGACGGTCTACCGCTTCACGGACGGTTTTGTGCAGGATTTGCAGGGCGAGGTAACGACTTGCCGCACCTGCCGGCAGTCTTTGCGAGTGGTGCCGGTGGTGATGTTGCACGATCAGGATGAGCGGCGGCGGTTTGAGGCCGTTTTCTCCGCGGAGTTTTCCGAAGTCCACCAGTAAACGCAAAGGCCGGTCCCCAGCGATGGGGGACCGGCCCGAGCTTCCTGCCTCTTGGATGCGTTAATCAGTAGCGGTCACGATCCCAGTCACGGTCACGATCGCGCCGACCGTGTTCGCGTTCCCAGCGCTCGCGGTCACGCCAGCAGCGTTCCCTGGCCTCGCGAAGTTCGTGGCGCTGATGCTCCGCCTGACGGCTGTAGAAGCCGTGGCGATTGATCTCGCGTTGCAGTTTCCATTCCTCCTTGTCAATGCGGCGCTGACATTTGTCGAAATCGTGAGCGTCAGCGCGGCCCGCGGCGCCGAACAGCAGAAACCCGCCAACCGCCGCGGTGAGCAGCGCCATTTTCCAACTCTTTGCAAATCCAGTTGTGCTGCGCCAGACCATAACCACCTCCCGGCGACAGTGGCCATTGCTGAGATGTGTGGCCTGGGCTGGGGCCCGCCGCCTACACTCAGTAAACACGAAAGCGGGGAGAGAAGTTGCGGAGACAACGTCGCGCGAGGGTGAAAGGGGCGGATCCGGCGCAGGACGTCGCCGCATTTTCCAAGGTCCGCTATACGATCCGCAAGGGAAAGGTAATTCTCGATACAGCTCACAGGAATTGATTATTCTTCGAGGTCGGTGTCGACCTTCATGTGGTATTTCTCGAGGCCGGAGCGGACGCGCTCAAAGGCCTGATCCACGGTGTCGGCAAATTGCAACAAGCCGAATTCCTCTTGATCAATCACGCCCCAGCGGAGCATGGCGCGCCAGTTCAGAACCTCATCCCAATAGCGGCGGCCATAAATGAGGATGAGGTTGTGTTTGTGGAGTTTGCCGGTTTGCAGCAGAGTCAGCATTTCCCAAAGTTCATCCATGGTGCCAAAGCCGCCGGGGAAAACAATCAAGGCTTTGGCGAGTTGCGCAAACCACAGCTTGCGCATGAAAAAATAATGGAAATTGAAACTTAGCTCGGGGCTGATGTAGGGGTTGGCAAACTGTTCGTGAGGGAGCTCGATGGAAAGGCCGACGGACTTTCCGCCCGCTTCCGCGGCGCCGCGGTTGGCCGCTTCCATGATGCCCGGGCCGCCGCCGGAGCAGACCACAAAGCGCCGGGGATGCTCGCCGAGGGTCATGGACCACGCGGTGATGCGGCGGGAAAGCTCGCGGGCTTCCTCGTAATAGCGCGACATCTCCAGGGCGCTGCGGGCCTCGCGAAGTTCGCCGCGATGCTGTTTCTGCTTCCCGTCGGAAAAATGGCCGATGCGAAGTTTCTTGAGGTGCGCCAGCCGTGCGGCGGCGGTTTCCCGCGACTCGATCCGCGCCGAGCCGAACATGACGATGGTGTCGCCGATGCCCTCCTTGCGAAGCTGCACAAGGGGTTGCAGGTACTCGCCGAGAATGCGCAAGGGGCGCGCGGCCTTGCTCTCAAAAAAAACGGGATCGCGATAGGCAACCTGCGGCGCGTGTGCCGGACGCGGGGCGCGGCGAGATGAGCTCATCGAGCTTCTCCAAGAAAACGGAGCAACAAGCCATTCTACGCAGGGGAGATTGCCGAAACCAGCCGCCGTTTGCGGAGAGTGGCGTGATGAGTAATTGCCTCACCGAGGGCCCCGCCCCGGCCAACGCGCAAAGGCAAATCCGCGTCGAAAGAGGTAGACTGATTTCCGAAGGTGACTTGATGAAGAGACTCCGATTGCTCAGTGCCCGCACCCTCCTGCTCGCGGGCATTGTTTGGCTAGCGTTTGCCGAACTGGGCCGGGCGCAGGCGCCGGTAGGTCCGATTGCCCCGAAACCGGGTACACCGGTGCAGCAGGCACCCAAAAACGAGCAGGGAAAAATCAAAGTCAGAGTGACCCTGGTGAGCACACCGGTGACGGTGCGCGATGGAAGCGGCGAGATGGTGACGAGCCTGAATGCGACGGATTTCCACGTGCTGGACAACGGCGTCGAGCAGACCATCTCCCACTTCGACGTGGGCGGCGACCCGCTTTCGCTGGTGCTGGTGATTGAAACCAGTTCGCGCATCCAGGCCATTTTGCCGGCCATCCGGAAAACCGGAATTGTCTTCACTCAAACCGTGATGGGGCCGACCGGCGAGGCGGCCGTGCTCGGCTTCAACGATTCGGTGGACAAACTGGCGGACTTCACGAGCGACGCCGACAGGATTGAAAAGACCGTGGGAAGCTTGCGCATGGGGACGTCGGGAACGCGGCTCTATGACGCGCTCTCGACCGCCGTGGAAATGCTCACCAGCCGTCCAGAAGCGGGGAGCGGCAGCCCGGACAAGAGTCCCGGGCGGCGGCGCGTGATCCTGGCGCTTTCCGAGGCGACGGACTCGGGCAGCCAGATGAAGCTCGGCGAAGTGCTGCACCAGACGCAACTCGCCAACGTGACCATCTATACCGTGGGGCTCTCGACGACCTCGGCGGAATTGCGCGCGGAGCCCAAGCAGGTGGCTCCACAACTTTCACCGCCGGGAACGTTTCCGCGGCCGCCGCTGGCCGGCACGCCGCAGACTCCCACAACCGAGGCGCAGCGCGACGCCAATATTGACATCCTGGCGGCGGCCGTCTGGGCCATCCAGCACATCCACAACGAAGTGAAGGACCATGCGCTAGAAGTGGCCACCACGGCGACGGGGGGCGCGCACCTCTCGACCTTCAAAGACCGCTCCATCGAAAAGGCGATGGACCAGATCGGCGGCGAACTGCACGCGCAGTACACCATTAGTTTTAGCCCCGCGGGAACGGATCCGACCGGCTACCACGAAATTAAAGTGGAGGTTTCGCGCCCGGGGTTGAAAGTGCGTGCGCGGCCGGGTTACTACTTGCCTCCACCGGCAAGCTGATCGCAGATTCCCATTAGTCTATACGCTTCCAAAAAGAGGCTTCGCGAGAGGCCAGAAAGGCGTCTTTGCAGGATGCCCAGCGCTGCATGTGGGGAGTTTCCAGGTGCCCCGTGTGATGGTCGCGGCTGGCCCAGATTTCGATGAGCAGGAACAGACCGGGAATATTCGCCGCACGGTGAAGGTCGTAGGCCAGGCACCCGTCTTCCTTGCGTGTGGGGCCGACCAGGCCGCGCAGTTCCTGCTCGAGAACGCCTTCCTGTCCCGCGCGCGCGCGGAACTCCACGGTCAGGGTGACGGCGTTTTCGGTAAGCCGCAACGGAGCGCGACGCGCACGTGTCCCTTTACGCGGCTTCTTTGAGCGTTTGGCGGACATTCCGCGCGAATTATACTCTCTTCCCACCTAACCGGGGACTTGCGGTGTCGCGGTGCGTCAAAAGCGAATCGCAAGTCCAAAGTCGTTGAGAATGACGCTTGATGGCGAATGTGCGTCTGTGCTTGGTGGGGTTGTTGGCCGACAGGTGCGGGCGATTTACAGCGCCGAACGGATAGAGGTTCGGGGATTGCCCTTTTTAGCTTTTCGTGGATTCCTTGTCGCCGTTTTCCTCTTCGAGAATCGAAGCGGCGGCGGCGATGGAATCGTCTGCATCGAGCCGCAGCAGGCGGACGCCCTGCGTCGAGCGGCCAGCCTCGCGGATTTCGTTGGAGTGGACGCGGATGACTTTGCCGTGCGCAGTGATGATCATCACGTCGGACTCTTCACTCACCTGGAGCGCCGCAACCACGGAGCCGTTGCGCTCCGCGGTCTTCATGTTGACCACGCCTTTGCCGCCGCGCGAAGTGATGCGGTATTCGGCAAGCGGAGTGCGCTTGCCGTAACCTTTTTCAGAAACGGTGAGCATCAGCGTGGTGAGCGAGTCCTTGATGTGCTCGTTTTCGAGTTCATCAAGATTCTGCGAGGTCTGGTTGTGCTCCTTGGCGATGATTTCGAAGTCGGGCTGGACCGCGTCCATGCTCACCACATAATCGTCTTTGCCCAGGTCCATGCCGATAACCCCGCCTGCGGCGCGGCCCATGGAGCGGACTTCGGTTTCACGGAACAGGATGGCCTGGCCTTCATGGCTGGCGAGGAAAATCATCTGCTTGCTGTCGGTGAGCTTGGCGCCGATGAGCTCGTCTTTGGCTTCCAGGTTGATGGCGATGATGCCGCTGGCGCGCGGGTTCGAGAATTCCGTGAGCGCGGATTTTTTCACGGTGCCGTCACGCGTGGCAAGAAAGACGAATTTGCTTTCGTCTTCGAGGTTGCGCGCGGCAACCAGCGCGGTGAGTTT
>DASQHY010000147.1:0-4635 GCA_035631855.1 Candidatus Acidiferrales bacterium | reverse complement strand
CGTAATCCCGCCAACATCACCACGCGCGACCTTCGCGCCGCGCTCGACGCCGTTGCAGAAGGCAAGCCCGTGGCTGTCGCGGAAACCAAAGCTTTCGGATGCACGATCAAACGTTTGCCGCGCTCGTAAAGTCCTGCGCGTGAGATCAAAGGAATCATTTCATGCGGATGTCTCGACCGAACTTTTCCCCTCGAAAGACCTCCATTAGCCTGCTTTTGGGCGTCCTGTTCCTGGCTGCCGCTGGGTGGCCCTCGGCCGCGCAGAAAAACTCCAGGTCCTCTTCCGCGGCGAAGCACGCGCTGCAGAAGCCCATTGCCGACCCCGTCGTGATTGATCAGCAGGGCTACCAGGAGATTCTCGGGAAGTACCGTGGGAAGCCTCTACTCGTCAATTTCTGGGCCACTTGGTGCGAGCCATGCCGCGAGGAATACCCCATGCTCAACGAGTTGGCAAAACAATATGCGCCTCAGGGATTGCAGGTCGTGGGCGTCAGCCTCGACGATGACGGCGAAATGATTCTGGTCCGGCGGTTCCTGGCGCGCCATCAGCCTATCTTTCCCAACTTCCGGAAGCGGCCCGGCAAAGAAGAGCAATTCATCAACGCGATCTACCCGAAATGGACGGGAGCCATTCCCGCGTCATTCTTCTACGCGCGGGACGGCCGGCTGATCGGCCAGATCCTCGGCGAGAGCACGCGCGATGCCTATGAAGCAGCGATTCGCGCCTTGCTGGCTTCGGGCGCGAAGGATTCTCCGGGGACACCTTCCGGCAGCGGACTCAGCAAAAAGTAAACAAGGAGCTAGGCATGCTCAACACGCGCGGAAACCGCCTCACCTATTTCGGCCACAGCACATTTTCGATTGCCACTCCAAGCGGCCAGGTCGGGCTGATTGATCCGTGGGTGACGACCAACCCCGTGTGCCCCGAGGCGCTCAAGAAAGTGCCGAAGCTCGACGCCATCTTTCTCACGCACGGCCACGGCGATCATCTGGGCGACTTGCTGGCGCTTGCCAAACAGCACCGGCCGCAGATTGTGGCGATTTTTGAAGCCTGCCAGTGGATCGAATCCAAGGGTTTTGGAAAAGAGACCCGCCCGATGAGCAAAGGCGGAACCCAGAAAATCGGAGACTTCGAAGTCACCATGACGCACGCGTTTCATTCCAGCGCCATCGACGACAATGGCGTGCGGGTGTACGCCGGCGAAGCGGCGGGCTACGTGATTCGCATGCCGGGAGGATTTTCGTTGTACCACGCCGGAGACACCGCTGTTTTCGGCGATATGAAGCTCATTGGCGAACTCTATCAGCCGGACGTGGCCTGCCTGCCCATCGGCGACCTGTTCACCATGGGCCCGCGCGAAGCCGCCTGCGCCATTCGCCTCCTCGGCGTGAAACACGTTGTTCCCATGCACTACGCCACTTTTCCGATTCTTACCGGAACACCTGACGCCCTGCGCCAGCAAACCCGCGACCTCGCCGGCCTCGAGATTCATGTCCTGAAGCCCGGCGAGAGTCTGGGGTAACGGTCAAATCCTCGGTGGGTTGATCGAAATGCAAGTGCATCCCGTTAGGCGGGTCCTAATTCTTTCATCAGCCCGTCGGCCTTGCGGAACCAAGGCCGCTCGAGCGGCTTCAAGTGACGTGGCAGCGTGCGTTTCTTGATGAGGATCTTCTGGGCCCACTCCCGGGCCTCTTCGCGCCGGTTCTGCTCCTTGAGGAAGCAGGCGTAATTGTAAATCGTTTCCGAGGTGGTCGAATACTGCGTGGCCTGGCTAAACATCGCCGCGGCGTTCTCGTTCTGCCCTATCTTCCCATAAGCGTGCCCGAGCAACGCCGCCGCCCGGTAGGAATCGTACTTGCCGTCTGACCGCACCACATGCTCCAGGTCAGGCACGGCCGCCGCATACTCCGCCAACTCCATGGCGCATTGCGCGCGGCGGTAAAAGGAGTGCACGGAATCGCTGCGCACGGCAATCGAATGGTCGTAGGCCTCGCGCGCCTTGGCATATTCCTTTTGGTCCCAAAATAAATCCCCCAGTTCCTCGTAGTTGGCCGCCGAGGGATTGTCCAGAATCGCGGTCTCGACCACACGAATGCGCGACTTTCGGCCCATGCCGTCAAAGATGCCTCGCGCCAAGCGAGCTTCGGGCAGCACTTCCACGACGATGTACGCGCCGGCCCCCAGAAAGCCGCCCATGAGGATGATTAAATACCAATAGGTCTGCGGGCGGCGGCGCACGGCGTGAACCAGTGCGGCCACCTGCACGATGAATCCCCATGGATAAAAAAGATGGCTGAATAGACCCACAGAAACTTACCTGCTCTGAGAATGTATTTCCCCTATTGGCCTCTCAAAAACTGTTTGGGATCAATCTATCATACAGACTAATCCAGGCGCCGCGAACCCGCTGCTCCGCTCAACGGAGACAGCGTCGTGAACTTGCGGCGCTATTCTCCACCGTGCGGCGCCTGAGTCTGCACAATGGAACCGCGAGAATCAAGTATAATTCGGGCGATGAAACCCATCGTATTCCCGCACATCGAAAAGTATTTCTACGCGCTCCTGCCCCGGCGCGACCCCGTGGTCGCCGAAATGGAAGCCTATGCGCGGCGGCATGATGTGCCGATTATCGGCCCGGCGGTCGCGCGGATGCTGTCACTGCTCGTGCAGATTTCCGGCGCGAAGCGCATCTTTGAAATGGGCTCGGCCATCGG
Source organism: Candidatus Acidiferrales bacterium (assembly GCA_035631855.1). Lineage (GTDB taxonomy): Bacteria > Acidobacteriota > Terriglobia > Acidiferrales > UBA7541 > DASQHY01. The sequence continues at coordinate 1,921 of DASQHY010000147.1, read as the reverse complement.
CTACTCCACGATCTGGCTGGCCCGGGCCGCGGGGCCTAGGGCGGAGGTCTTCTACACCGACGGCAATCCCGAAAATGCGAAGCGCGCGCAGGATTATTTTCGCCGCGCAGGAGTAGCCGGGCGCATTCACGTTCTGGTGGGCGATGCTCTCGCGCTCCTGCGAAAAACGCCGGGGCAATTCGATTTGATCTTCAACGATGTGGACAAGCACCAATACCCTGCCGTGCTGCGCCTGGCGGTCCCACGCATCCGGAAAGGCGGGCTGTTCATCACCGACAACACGCTGTGGTCGGGGCGCGTCACGCGGAGGTCTCGCGACAAATATACGCGCGGCATCCAGCGCTTCAACCGCGAGGTGTATTCTTCGAAGAGACTCTTCCCGGTCCTGATTCCTTTGCGGGATGGCGTGACGGTCTGCCGCAAGCTCCGTTGAAAGATCAGCATACCGGCTTGCCGCTTTTCACGAACGAAACAGGTTCCTGACAAAAAAGGCGAGGTTGGCTGGCCGCTCGGCCAGCCGCCGCATGAAGTACGGAAACCAGTCTTGGCCAAAGGGAATGTAAATCCGCAAACGGTAACCGTCGCGAACGAGCTGCCGCTGCAAATCGGTGCGAATCCCGTAGAGCATCTGAAATTCGAATTGATCCTTCGGAATGCGGCGTTCGGCGGCAAATCGAATCGTCGCCGCAATCATCCGCGGGTCGTGCGTGGCGATACCGTGATAGATGCCGCTGGGCAGGAGCAACTGCATCAGCTTGACGTAATTCCGGTCCACGTCGGCTTTGGAGGGAAACGCGATTTCCGGCAGCTCTTTGTACGCGCCCTTGCACAAGCGGATGTTGCAGCCGTAGGCGAGCAAATCCTGCACGTCCAGCTCGCTGCGGAATAAATAAGACTGGATCACCGTTCCCACCGCCGCCGTGCTCATGCGCACGCGTTTGACCAGTTCGATGGTGCGTTGCGTGTAAGCGGAGCCTTCCATATCCACGCGCAGAAAGTTCTCATAGCTTGCCGCGCGCTCGGCGATGCTCTCCACCAGGCCTTCGCAAAACTCGAAGCTCAAGTCCAGGCCCAGCTGCGTCAGCTTGCAGGAGACGTTGGCAAACAGCTTTTCCCGCGCGATGCGGTCGAAGATTTCCAGGTAGGCATCCCGGGCGCGTTGTGCGTCCGCAGTCGTGGAGACGTTTTCGCCGAGACAATCCAGGCTGACCATCATTCCCGCTTCATTGCATGCGCGGGCCGCAGCGAGGGCGTCGTCCAGGGATTCACCGGCGACAAACCGGCGCGCCATGCGCCGTGTCGCTCCGGCGGTGGTCACCCATCCACCGAGGCGCTTGCTTTCGGAGAGTTGCAACAGGGCAGCGCGCAGCATCAGGCCGGTCCCGGAAGAGTCGTCAAGAAAGTGAATTTCCCTTCGTGCGTCCAGCGGACCTTCTTCGAGGCGCAGAAATAGTGTCGTGTGGGAGCCATCGTTCATTTAGAATTATGCCCCGCCCGCACGCGCGAGACTAGTTCCGTTCCAGCCCTTTAGCCCAAATGATTATCGGTGCCCTCTGGGGTGAGCCTGCGGGGGGATACGCGGAGAATCGCTGCGGGGAGGCGGGACCGCGCTAATCCTTGTGCTCTGCGAGGAACTTTTCCGCGTCCATGGCGGCCATGCAGCCCGAGCCCGCCGCGGTCACCGCCTGGCGGTAGCGGTGGTCCTGCACGTCGCCCGCGATAAACACGCCGGGAATGTTGGACAGGCTGCCGTGCTTGGCAATCAGGTATCCATTGGAATCCATCTCCAGCTTGCTGCGGAAAATCTTTGTGTTGGGCTCGTGTCCGATGGCTACGAACACGCCGTGCACGGGGAGAACTGACACCGCGTTTGTTTCGGGATTGCGCAACTTTACGGCTTCGACGGCACCTTTGGAGACGT
>DASQHY010000146.1:0-3315 GCA_035631855.1 Candidatus Acidiferrales bacterium | reverse complement strand
GAATGGGCGTCGAACACTTCTGTGCCATTTTCACGCAGCCAATCGATGCCGCCGCGAAAATTCTCAGATTCGCCGACGACTACGGTGCCGATGCCAAACTGGCGGATCAAGCCGCTGCAATACCAGCAGGGAGCGAGCGTCGTCACCATGATTTTGTCGCGGTAGCTGCGTTGGCGGCCGGCTTTGCGAAATGCGTCCGTCTCGCCATGCGCGGAGGGATCGCCTTCCTGGACGCGGCGGTTGTGGCCGCTTCCCAGTAGTTTTCCGTTGCGTTCAAATAGCGCGGCACCGATGGGGATTCCGCCCTCGCGGAGGCCAAGACGCGCCTCTTCCACGGCGGTTTGCAGCATGGAAAGATATTTCTCTCGAATCTTGCCGGCGTCTGTGGCCATTCTTTTCCGCACCGCCTTTTCGTGATTCAGAATTCTACTTGGAAGCGGCAGCCGCCGGAAATATCCAGCTCAAAAAAAGATGAGTTGGCCAGTACAGAAGCACGATGGCTCCCACAAAAATCACGGCGAGGTGCACGGGAGCAGGTCCCCAACTGCGATGGAAGACGGGATCTTGATACGAGTAATTCATGTTGAAGCCCGCACCCAAGAACCGCGAAGCGACAAAAAGCGCGGCGGCAATCGCGGCTTGCGAAGCGAGAGCGCGGCGGTCGTATCCGATTTTGCGCATGGCCCAAAGCAGTGCGAGGGGAAGGCCGACGTGAAAACTCGAAAGAAGCCGCGCCCAAAGCGGCACACGCGCATCCCACATGTATTCTGTTCCGCCGAGGAGAAAACGTCCCGTTGCGAGCCGCCAGCCGATGTCGATGGCCCAAAAAATTCCCGCCGCCAGCGAGCTGACCGCCTGGCTGGAAATCAGCAAGGAGCTTCCCCACCACAATCCCGCGCAGCCCAGAATCACGGCGATGTCGCACAAGTGCAGCAAATTGGCCCAGCCCCAAAATCGGATATAGGCGGGCAGCCACACAACGGTCCACAGCAATCCCACCCAACGCAAGACGGGGAATGCGTTTGTGCCAGCAGTCATCTGCAGCTCCGGGAAATTCCCTGGAACGGGCACAGACTATCATTGTTCACGGCCGCAGCTGTAGCGCCATAAAGCAGGTCCGATTTTTGCCGCAAACTTTATGCAGTTTTCAAGAAGCCGACACGGACTCGCGAAAGCGCGTCCTGGTCCTTCCCGGCCCAAGTCAGAAAAACCCCTTCGGTCGTACGCGCCGCATGCGGATATCCGATATTTCCACCTCGGGACAGTTCGAACGGCTCGTCAAGAAGCCGGTTTCCACGAATGCGCCGGGCGATTAGCCTGGCTGTGCCCGAAACATTTTCCAGCCAGAAAGCGACGGCGGAGTCGGGAGGCAGGAGCACAACTTGGGCCCTGCCAAGAGCGTTCAGGGTGTCGAGACGCAATGGGGGACCAAAGGTGGCGCCGCCATCTTCGGAGAAAGCAACCTTCACGGCGGGCTGCTCTTGCGGAGCGGTGAACCAGATGAGCGCGGTTCGCTTGCCGTCCGTGTCGAGATGCGGGCCGTTCACGGGACAGGCTTCGATGTGCCAGCGGTCGGGATGGACGATGCGAGGCTGCGACCAGGTTCCGGCCACATTTTGGATGAGAGAGATGTCGCGAATATTTTCCGGCGTGTGGCCACGGTAAGCGGCGAGCAAACCGGAACTTGTGCGGATGACCGCGGTTGAACAACACGTGCAGGTGTCCGGGTCGAGCAGGCTGACTTCGCTCATGGCGCCGTCGACGCGGACCACTCGTGACATCAACTGGACTCGTTTATCTTGCTCCCAATTTCTGCCGTCCAGCCAGATAAGCGCGGCGTCGGTGTCGTTCACGGCTGCGGCGGAAACGTAGCCGTTATCCTCACCAGGCTGGGCCGAAGCACGATTTACGAGCGCGGGAGTGGACCAGTGTTCACCCCTGTCGGTCGAGGTCGCGACGTACAGAGCGATTTCGTTTCCGGAGGGTTCCTTGCTCGACGGTTTTTGGGACCAGTAAGCGGTCAGAGTGTGATCAGAAAGAGCGATGACTCCGGGTGCGGCCGCGCGATCCCTGCTGAACAGAAACCCCGTGGCGATGACTGCGGGCCGCGACCACGCTCCGTTGCGCCAGAGCGAGAATCGGAACGCGCCCGCGCCATCGTCATGCGGCTCGAGCCAACTGAGAATGACGCCGCCATCCTTGGTTGCAGTCACTCGCGGCGTGATGCTCCCAACGGGGGCAGGCGCGGCGAGTTCCTTCCAGTTGTTTGCGGTGACGGGCGAGTCTGAATTGGAATTGCAGCCGGCGACCGAAAACGGAACCGCTGCCGAGAATCCTAATGCAGCCGAGGCTTCGAGCAATTGTCTGCGTGTCATGTGCAATTTTTTCATAACGAAACTTTCTCCTTTGAATGAGGGGCATGCCGCCCTTGGATATGGAGTTGTGGCGCCGGCACACACGGGATCTGCGGCGCCGTGAGTTGTGAACTACTCAGCTTGACGTCGGAAAAGCAGCGCGCCGGCGGTGGGCAGGGCGTTCGAATAGCGCGGCGCGGAGGGGACTAGCTTCGCGGAGGTTGGAATGGCGCAGGGAGAAAACCGGGGAGCATGAACTTCGCATGCACGGGTAAAGCCTGAGCACACAATTGTGGTCCGGCAAGGCACACAGGTTCGGCGAGAACGGCCGGGCGGAGCGGAGCGACAATCTCGTAAACGATTTTCTGTTTCGACTTTACCAGGCAGATGGCGTAGTGCCCAGCGAGGCCGTTGGGGCAGAATTTCGCTACATGGCCGGAAGAGCGCGCGCGATTTTGTTCAGATGCAACGTGGCCGGCACGGGACGGGCAGCAGATGCCGTGGCAGTCATCTTTGGACAGGGCGGAAACGCGAGTGACCAAGTCTGGCGGAGTAGCCAAAAGGGCGAGTAGCAGAAATACCGTTTGAAGGCGCGCCAGCATAGTTCGGGAGCTAGTGGTTCAAAGAGTTAGACGCGGGGAACGCCGACTTTATTCCCAGAGAAAAGAGAATTTTCTCAGGCCGAAGCAGCCGCAAGTGGAAGCGGCTACGGATTCCAAAATGGCGCTTGGCACGGTTGACGGGGAACTTTAGCATCTTGGGGGCATGACCAAGAACGCGGGCGACAACAGCGGTCGGGCGAAAGAATTGCTTGCTTGGCTGCGCCAGCGCGAGAACGAGATGGCTGCGTTGCTAGCTGAGTTGGTTGCCGTGCCAACGGAAAACCCGCCGGGAAAAAATTACGGCGCGTGCGCGGATCTAGTTGAGCACCGATTGAAGCGAATAGGGCTGGACTGCGAGC
>DASQHY010000145.1:0-24433 GCA_035631855.1 Candidatus Acidiferrales bacterium | reverse complement strand
GTGGAGGCGGCGTCGTTGCCCCGCCACCCCCGATGCTCCGCACCGGAGCACCCGTCGGCGGCGTTGGAGTGGCACCGGTTGTACCTGTCGTCGCAGGCGCGCCAGGCCGCGGAGGAAGTCCCGTGTTCGGTGGAGGCGGCGTCGTTGCCCCGCCACCCCCGATGCTCCGCACCGGAGCACCCGTCGGCGGCGTTGGAGTGGCACCCGTTGTACCTGTCGTCACAGGCGCGCCGGGCCGCGGCGGCATGCCTACAACTGCCCCGTTTGTGCCCGTCGCTCCAGGCTTCACCTGACCGTCAATATGTGGCGCGGGCGTGGCACCGGTTGCACCCGCATTGGGGGTTCCTGCCGTCGTGCCAGACCTTACCGGTGGCATGCCCACGATCGCTCCGGCTGTGCCGGTCGCCCCAGACTTCAGCGGAGCACCCGTGGGTGGCGTTGTCGGCGTGGCTCCAGTCGCACTGGTTCCTACGGTCGTGCCAGGCTTCACCGGTGGCATGCCCACGATCGGAGTCCTGGTGGCTCCGGTTGCGCCAGTCGGTCCCGTTCCTGTAGGCACGATCACCTGCCCAACCTGAAATGACGGAGGCATAACTGATCTCACTGGAGGCTTCATCGAAGGTCCAAGCCTTACTTTCCCTGTCGTGCCCACAGCGGTTCCGGTTGTGCCTTGCGCGGACGAGTTTGCCCCTCCAGCGGCGCCTCCTGTAGCGCCCGCCGCAGTGCCTCCGGCTCCCGTTGCACCACCTGCGCTTTGGCCGCCCGCAACGGTGGTCGTTCCTGCCGGAACAACAATCTGCTGAGTCGCGGTGCCCGTTTGTGGCTGCGCGCCGGGTCGCTGACTGTCAACCGTCACTTTGACTTCGTGCTGGCCAGCCTGCGGAAAATTGACCCCTTGAAATAACAGCGAGCGATTTTGTTGCGGGAGAAGCGCACCCATCGTCTGCGTCTGTACAGGCTTTCCATCCACCAAAAGCGTAGCCTTGATATTGCTCAACGGAACCAAGTAAGGATTGGAGACGGCAACGACCACGGGCGTCTGCTGCCCCGATGACGGACCTTGCGAGGCGTTCCCCACTTGGACCCCGTCAACTTTCACCGCCCCCATCGGGATCACTGTGCTCAACGCGCCGCCTGAAGTGCCAGAGGTCCCGACGCCACCCGGGTCGGCACCGCCCCCTGGCAGGAGCTGTGAGCCTGCTGGAGAATTGTTGCCTGAGGCGCCCGTCCCACTCCCGGCAGCGCCAGTGGCCCCTCCGGTCGGACTCGCGCCCCCGCTGGTGTCTGCGCCCGTTCCGCCAGGATTGTTTCCGCTGCCGGCGGCACCAGTGCCAGGGTTGTTGGGCGCCTGCATCGCGGTCACTGCAATGGGACTGAGCGGCGCGCTGGCCAGTTGGTTCCCGGAGCCGTCCCCCACATTCACGGTGATTTGGTAAGAGGGCTTCGCCACCGCGGGGACCCACTGCAAGGTCACTGGGGTACTCGAATTCGGTGCGATGTGCACGCTGTTCATCTGCCCAAGGGTCAAGTTGTCGTCGCCGACGGCCATCACCGTCAGGCCATAGACATCGCTCATCCCAATATTCTGCAGGTTGACATTGATCGTCACCGGAGATCCCACTTGCGGATTCATGGGCTGGAGGGTGACGTCCTGGGGACCGAGTTGCACCGAGCCCGGAGTTGCCCCGCCAGGCTGTCCTCCCGGGTAACCGGCCTGCTGGCCGGGCTGTGCGCCGTAGTTCGTTGCAGGTTGCCCCGCGGCTTGCGTACCGGGATCATTGTAATAGTTGTACGGATTCCCCGGCTGCTGGCCGGGGTTGTTGTTGTACGCATTATTGTATTGCGCGGCCGGATTATTTGCGTTGTTAAAGCCCTGACCTCCGCCGGGTGCAGACATCATTGACAAGCGCTGGAACACGCCGTCCAAAAGGCCGAGCATGCCCTTCTGCACGGCCCCTTGGAGGCCCATCATGAACGCAGAAGGGGTTGACCCGGTGCCGCCCGTCCCGGGCTGCGCCGGTTGGGGAATCGGCTGGCCGTTGGCGTCCACTGCGGGATTCGCGTAAGGATTGGCGGGCGGAGGCTGTTGCTGACCGTAAGAGTTTGCGTTCGGGTCGGTCGAAGGATTACTTGGCGGGTTCGTCGGCTGCCCGTTGAAGTTCATTGCCGGATTCGCGGCCATAGAAGCATTGACGTCGCCGACCGTGCTGGCAATCTGAGTCATGCCCTGTTGCGCGGGAAGAGGGTTCACAGCCACATTCCCGCTGGCATCGTTTTGCAATGTCACGAGCCCCATGTTGTTCTCGACCTTCGCCAGCCACCAGCTCATGTCGTTCGAGTTCTTGCCCTGTGTCCACATCGCTGACAACTCCGCGGCCTTGGCTTTCCAATCCCACTTGTCCATCTCGCCCGGCAGAGTCGGCCGGGGCGGATTGGGGTTGGCGTTGTTTCCGTTGAGAGCTTCGCGGAAGATGGTGCCCACGAAAGGGCAGTCCGCGCCGGCGCTGGCGCGCAGGTCGCTCAAATTGGCAAAGGCCATCGTGTACAGGCGCTTCTGTTCGTCGGGCGACCGGAACGCCGTCGAAAACCCGGTGGTGAGGACCAGTTGCTTGCCGGTGACATCGGCGATGAGACTCCTGAGCAACTGCGGCGCCTTCTCCACGCCGCCGCCCCCCACGCTGCCGGCAAACCAATCCACGGAAAGCAGATCCAGGTTCGATGAGCCTGCGAGGCCAGCAAGAATTTGTTTGAGGGACTGATAGGCTTGATTGTAAGCCGCGTCCGTCAGCGTTCCGCCAGCAATCGCGCCCGCCGTGATCAATTCAAAATCGAAGGAGGTGCTGGCCATCAGCGGCGTGGCCGCCAGGCCTGACCCGTTCAAGGCGTCCGTTTCAGCCTTGCGCAGCGCTTGCGCGGCCTGCAGCACCAATTGTTGCGCCGCCGCGGGCGCCATTCCTCCGTGCCGGCCCGCGTGATTGAGTTCATCTTCGATTTGGTAGGACATGATCTGGGAGTAGTTGGACAGGTATTGCCCGCTGTTGCTGCGCATCAATGTGACCAGCGATTGCACGAAATTGGAAACTTGCGTGGGGAAATCTTGGCCGATCGGCTGTCCCGCATCGGACCCGGTCAGCAGCAGAATCAACTGCACATTGTTATTCTTCGCCCAGACACACAAATTCGCCGCTCGATTCGCGGCGCCGGCAGCGTCACGAACGTCCACGGGAACCCGCATGGCGTTATACCCGCCCGGCTGCAACGCACCCCACACTTGCTGAAAGGCAGCGCTGGTGCCGGAGTTCTGGAAATTGGGCGACTGGCTGGGAAACTGCGCACTGTCCACCCAGGCGGGATCCAGGCGCACATCCACTCCATACACAGGTAACAATCCGCTTTGCGAGATGGCCTGATTGTTCTGTGCCGCATTCTGCTGAGGCACGCTCGACCCCGTGTCTGCGGCGGGCTGCTGTGGCGCAGCCGGCGGCTGCTGGGCGGCCAGTAGGGCGGGGAGGAAGATCAAAAGAGTCAGAAGCCCTTGTTGAAAGAACTTACGAATTAGATTCTTCATGACTGGCTCCAGGTTTCCGGTGAGTTCTCGACATTTGGTATACGTTTTTCGCACGGCTCGCGGAATAAAAGACACCTTCCTTCTGAGCACAACCAGGGAATCGCCCTGCGGCAGGACAGAAGTAAAGCACCATAGTTCCGCATCCGTTTGGGAAGTGGACGCAGCATAGCACCAGAACGCCACTTCGTAAAGGTCAATCGGTACCACTGGGAATGGCTTCTGGGCAGCGCTCCCTTTCCTCAGACATGATTCTTGACAAATACCGCTCACAAGGCTATAGGAGCGCCTACAGAACGATGGGTTAGCGCAATTCTCTCTCGATGAGAAGCCCAGGCCCGAATTTGTATGTACATCAAGGGAGAGAGCAATCGGCGAATTGATGATCTTACGTTCTGAGTTCGATCGCACATCAGCTGGCCCTCAAGCTGATGAAATGAATTGAGGCTCTATGTACCATCAGAACTACAACCCGACAGGGAACGTCATCCTCTCTACCCTTATGGCAGCGATCCCGATCCTGGTCCTGCTATACTTCATCGCCCTGCACCCCCACCGTGACAAGCGCGGCGTGAAGCACCTGGGCATCGCCGCCCCCTATGCGGCGTTCTACGGGGTCCTCGCCGCTTTCCTCGTTTCCTGCGTGGGCTTTAAGATGCCCCTCGCCTCGGCCTTCTCGGCCTTCGCTTACGGCAGCCTGTCGGGGTTCCTGGGAATCATCTGGATCGTCCTTGCCGCCATGTTCCTCTACACCATGACGGTCGTCACCGGCAAATTTGAGATCGTGAAAGAGTCCATCATTCACATCTCTTTCGACCGGCGACTCCAGGTCCTGCTGATCGCCTTCTCTTTCGGGGCCATCATTGAAGGAACCTCGGGCTTCGGGACGCCGGTGGCCATCGCCGGGGCCGTGATGGTGGGCCTGGGTTTCAAGCCCTTCCAGTCGGCCGTGCTGAACCTCTTGGCCAACACCGCCCCCGTCGCCTGGGGGGCCATCGGCACGCCCATCGTGACCCTGGCGGCCGTCAGCGGCCTGAATCAGCTCACGCTCTCTACGATGGCCGGCCACCAACTTCCCTGGGTGTCCATCCTGGTGCCTTTCTGGCTGGTTGTCACCTTCGTGAAGATGGAGGGAGGCACCTGGAAGGAGGCTTTTGAGGTTTGGCCGGGCGCGCTGTGCTCGGGCCTGTCCTTTGCCGTCATGCAGTATATCGCCTCAGGGTTAGCCCAAACCCACCTCATGACCGACGTGGTTTCCGGCGTTTTCTCCGTCATCTGCACGGCCTTGTTCTTGCGCTTCGTCTGGCATCCCAAGACCCGCTTCCTGCTCAAGTCGGAGCGCGAGGCCGGCAAGGGCGCCGCCACACAGACGTCCGACGCCACCATCTGGAAGTACCCGTACACCGTCGGCCAGACCGCATACGCCTGGCTGCCGTGGGGGATTTTGATCGGTTGCTGCGCGCTTTGGGGCTCGCCGGCATGGAAGACCTATCTGAACAACCTCTTCTCAGGGGTCACGTTTAAGACCACACTCCTTGGCTCGACGTTCTCCGGTACGCTCTCCCTGCCGGGGTGGGACATGCCGGCCCTTCACAACCTCGTCCAGCGCATGCCCCCCGTGGCACTCCCTGGCGCCAAGCCCGAAGCGGCGCGTTTTGTCATCAACTGGTTGTCCGCGGCGGGAACGGGCGTGTTCGTGGCCGCGCTCCTGTCGGGTCTGGTCCTCATGCTAAGCGCCACCCAGTGGAAGGAGGCCATTGTCCGGACCGCGCGTCGCATGAAGACCCCCGTCCTGGTCATCGGCCAGGTGCTGGGCCTCGGATTCCTCACCCGCTACTGCGGCACCGACGCTGTCCTCGGCCTCGCCTTCACCGGCGCGGGCGTCATGTACCCGTTCTTCGCAGCGTACCTCGGCTGGCTCGGCGTCTTCCTCACCGGCTCGGACACCGCCTCCAACGCCCTCTTCGGGAGCTTGCAGCGCATCACCGCGCAGCAGCTCCACTTGAACGAGGTCCTGATCGTGGCCACCAACTCGACGGGCGGGGTCATGGGCAAGATGATCGACGCCCAGTCCATCATGGTGGCCTGCGCCGCCTGTTACGATGATCCCTACGAGCGGTCCCATGCCCTGGGGCCGATCTTCCGCACGGTGTGGTGGCATTCGGTCGCGGGGGCGGCAGTGATAGGACTGATCGCTCTTCTGCAGGCCTATGTGTTCACGGGCGCCATTCCGATGCTTCCGGGCAAGTGAGGGCCAGGGAATCACCGGACCGCGAACACGCAGCACCATCCCGTAAGGGTGCTGTCCGCATCGCGTAATGCGGTGCGCACGGACGCACCGCATGCGATACAATCTCACGAGCATGCGTCAGCCACAGGATGGAGCCACCGTGGTCGCCCGCATCCTCGGGCAATTCCGAGAGATCGTTGGCGAGGACGGCCTCATCAGCCAGCCCGAGCAATTGCATACCTACGAGTGCGATGGCCTCACGAACTTTCGGGTCCTCCCCGCCGCCGTTTTGCTGCCGACGTCTACAGAGCAAGTTCAGGCCATTCTTCGCCTCTGCCACAAGGAAAAAATCCCGTTTGTCGCGCGCGGCTCGGGAACCGGCTTGAGCGGCGGCGCGCTGCCCGTTGAGGGCGGCGTGGTGATTAGCCTGGCGCGCATGAACCGCATCCTGGAAGTGGACATCCCCAACGCGCGCGTGGTGGTCGAGCCCGGAGTGATCAATCTCAGCGTGACCGGAGCCGTCGCTGCGAACGGTTACTTTTATGCTCCCGACCCGTCTTCGCAGCAGGTCTGCAGCATCGGCGGAAACGTGGCGGAGAATTCCGGTGGCGCCCACTGCCTGAAGTATGGCTTCACGACCACGCATGTGCTCGGGCTGGAGGTCGTGCTTCCAGACGGCTCGCTCGTCCACCTGGGCGGCAGGACGCTCGACCATCCCGGCTACGACCTGTGCGGAGTTTTCGTTGGATCGGAGGGCACGCTGGGGATCGCCACGAAGATTATTCTTCGCGTGGTGAAGCGTCCCGAAGTTGTGCAGACACTGCTGGCTGCGTTTCATACCACGAATGAGGCGGGCGCGGCGGTCAGCGGGATTATTGCCGCCGGCGTGTTGCCTGCTGCGATCGAAATGATGGACAACCTCGCCATTCAAGCCGCCGAAGCCGCGGTCCATGCCAACTATCCCAATTGCGGCGGCCTGCTGCTGGTGGAATTGGATGGGCCGGGCGCGGAAGTGGAAAGTCTGATGGCGCGCGTGAAAGAGATTTGCACTTCCTGCGCTGCCTGGGAGATTCGGCTGGCGCAGTCGGACGAAGAACGCGCCGTGTTTTGGAAGGGGCGCAAAGCTGCGTTCGCCGCCGTCGGGCGAATCTCGCCGAACTACATCGTGCAAGACGGCGTGATTCCGAGGACCGCGCTTCCACAGGTGATGAGCGAGATCGAACGCCTCAGTGCGGAATGCGGCCTGCGCGTGGCCAACGTCTTCCACGCGGGCGACGGAAACCTGCACCCCCTGGTACTCTACGATCGAAGCATCGAGGGCCAGGAACATAAGGCGGAGAAACTTGCCGCTCGCATCCTGGAGCTCTGCGTTGAGGCCGGCGGCTCGATCACCGGCGAACACGGCGTCGGCGAGGAGAAGAAAAGTTTCATGTCCGTGATGTTTGCAGAGCCGGACCTCGATACCATGCAGCGCGTGCGGTGCGCCTTTGATCCGGAGCAGCTCTCGAATCCCAGCAAGGTTTTTCCGCGTCCTCGACTCTGCGCAGAAAAGACAGGCCCGTACGAACCTCACCCCCTGGAGACTGCCGGCGTGGCGCAGTTCTTTTAGGCGCGCACTTGGCCCGGTCCTTTGAGCCGCTCATGAAACAGATGACTGCTCCACCGAAAGAAGAAATTGCCGCCATCGTCGCAGCGGAGAATATTCGCCAAGCGGCTCAGGCGGACGAAGTAGATGGCGTGTCACCTGCGTACATCGTTGAACCGGGAACGCCGGCAGAGATCGGAAAAGTTCTGGCTTGCGCCGGCCGCGCAGGGCTGGCGGTGATCCCGCGAGGTGGCGGAACGAAAATCGGTTGGGGAAATCCGCCGCGGCGCGCGGATTTGGTATTGTCAACCGCCCGGCTTAACCGAGTTTTGGAGCACGCCTGGGGAGACATGACGGCGACCGTTGAAGCGGGATGTACCGTAGCTCAGCTTCAGCGCACCTTGGCCGAACACGGCCAGCGGCTCGCGCTCGACGCGCTCTGGCCCGAGCGCGCCACCATCGGCGGCATCTTGGCCACCAACGACAGCGGCGCGTTGCGCGCGCGCTTCGGTTCGCTGCGCGACCTCATCATCGGTGTCACCGTCGCTTTGGCCGACGGCACGCTGGCCAAGAGCGGCGGCAAGGTTGTAAAAAACGTGGCCGGATACGATTTGCCGAAGCTGATGACCGGCTCTTTGGGCACGCTCGGTGTCATTACGGATGCGGTGTTTCGGCTGCACCCTCTTCCGCACGAAACGCGGTCGCGGAGTTTCACCGCGCCCTCTTTCGAGACGCTTTGTGCGCTAGCAGACAGAGTTCGAGATTCGCGGCTCGCTTACTCTCGCGTACAGTTGCGCGCGGATTCTGGCGGGAGGGCTCTGCTGGATGCCGCCTTTGAAGGAACCCGCGCCGGACTGGACGCGCAAGAAAAGCAATTGCTTTCCATGGCCGGAAAAGCGGAGTTGACGGATTCTTCGGAGTGCTGGAATGCGCGAGAGGGGCTCTGGCAAGAGGGCGATTCGAAAGTCATCGCGAGCTTCGGCGTCTTGCCGACAGAGCTTGCTGGATTCTGCGCGGCGCTCGAAAAGGCTGCGGCGGGGGCAAGTGCATCCTGGAAACTAGTGGCGCAGGCGATTGGCGTGGGCCAGGTCAGCTTGGCCGCGCCAAGTGAGGATGCCTTGCTGGCTGTGCTCGGGAGCGTGCGCACGCACGCAGCCGCTCGCGGCGGGACTCTCGTCGTGCTTCGTTGCTCGCGCTCGTTCAAGTCCCGGTTTAGCGTTTGGGGCCCTCCGGGCGACTCGCTGCAATTGATGCGGCATGTCAAAGCGCAGCTAGACCCCGACGCCGTATTGAATCCCGGCCGTTTTGTAGGCGGAATCTGATGGCGGATCCCGTCTCACCCGCCGCGCACGCAACGCCAACCGCGCAGAGCCTCCCCGCGGCGAGTGCGGCGGTGAAGGCTGCGTCGGTATTCGACGATCACAACCCTCCCTCCGTCAAGCTGATCAACGAATGCGTGCATTGCGGGTTCTGCTTGCCCACTTGCCCGACTTACGCATTGTGGCACGAAGAGATGGATTCGCCCCGCGGCCGCATTTACCTGATGAAATTGGCCACAGACGGCCAGACCCAGATGACCGATACGTTTGTCGCTCACTTTGACCGTTGTCTGGGATGCATGGCTTGCATGCCCGCCTGTCCTTCGGGAGTCAAGTACGACAAGCTGATCGAGGCCACTCGCGCGCAGATTGAGCGCAATCACCCGCGGTCGCTCTGGGAGCGAATCCATCGGCGCCTGATCTTCGCCCTTTTCCCGCATCCTTCACGCCTGCGCGTGCTGCTTTTGCCCGTTTGGCTTTACCAGGTCTCGGGAATTCAGTGGCTCGTCAAGCGCCTGGGCCTGCTCAGGATTCTTCCCGCTGCGGTTCGCTCGATGGAAGACTTGCTTCCGCGTTTCTCTTTTCGCTGTCTGTTTTCGAAACCGGCGGAGCGGGTTCCGGCGCAGGGCACGCCGCGTCTTCGCGCGGGCGTTTTGCTTGGCTGCGTTCAGCGCGTCCTGTTTTCACAAGTGAATGACGCCACCGTGCGCGTTCTTGCCGCCGAGGGCTGCGAAGTCATCGTGCCCGCCGGACAAGGTTGCTGCGGCGCTTTGATGATTCATGCAGGGCAGGAGCAGCCCGCCTTGGAACTGGCGCGGCGCCTGATCGACGCCTTCGAGCATGCCAACGTAGACGTTATCGTCAGCAACGCCGCGGGATGCGGCTCCAATCTTAAGGATTATGCCTACCTTCTGCGCGATGACCCCATTTACGCGGAACGTGCCAAGGCATTCTCGGCACGGTGCAAGGATGTCTCCGAAGTCCTCAGCGAGTTGGAACCGCGCGCGCTGCGCCATCCGCTGCCGCTGCGTGTCGCCTATCACGACGCTTGCCACTTGCAACATGCGCAAGGCGTCAGAGCGCAGCCTCGCAAGGCGTTGGCCACCATTCCCAGCCTCGAAGTCGTGGAGATTGCCGACCGGGAAATCTGCTGCGGCTCTGCCGGCATCTACAATCTGATCCAGCACGGACCGGCGCAGGAGTTGGGCGACAAAAAAGCTCGAAACTGCGCGGCGACAAACGCCGATGCTGTCGTTTCCAGCAATCCCGGATGTCTTCTGCAAATCTCTGCGGGGATGAAGCGGAACGGGCACGCTCTGCCCGTTCTGCACCTGGTGGAATTACTGGATGCGGCGATTCGCGGCGTGCAGCCGGATCAAATCAAACACGCGCAGTAGATCGAAGGTCCTCCCCTTATTCTTCCAACGTAGAAATGTCTCCGACGGGGCGTCCCAATTCCTGCGCTTTCAGCAGGCGCCGCATGATTTTTCCGCTGCGCGTTTTCGGCAGCTTATCCACAAACGCGACATCGTTGGGCACGGCAATCGAGCCGAGCGTGTGCCGCACGTGGTCTTTCAACTGGCGCTCGAGCGCAGGACTCGCCGTGTGTCCCATGCGCAGAATGACAAAAACCTTGATGTTCTCGCCTTTGATTTCGTCCGGCCGCCCAATGGCAGCCGCTTCCGCTACGGCGGGGTGGCTGACCAGCGCGCTTTCAACATCGGCCGTGCCGATGCGATGCCCGGCCACATTCAGAACGTCGTCGGCGCGCCCGACCACAGTGAAATAACCGTCCTGGTCGCACACGGCCACATCTCCGGTCGTGTAGGCCTTCGGGACGTTCCCCCAGTCCGCCGCGTAGCGCGCCGGGTCTCCGTAGACGGTGCGATACAGATGCGGGAACGGCCGCCGCAGAACCAGCAGCCCTCCCTTGTTTGGCGGCATGCGGTTGCCGGCGCGGTCCACCACCTCGGCAACGACACCCGGCAGCGGCTTCCCTGCCTTTCCCGGACGCCCTGCCATCACCGGGAGCGACCCCAGACATGGTCCTCCCGTCTCGGTCTGCCACCAATTGTCGGCCATCATTCCCCAGGCTCCGTTGCCGCACAACACGCGGTAGGCCCACTCCCAGGCTTCCGGATTCATTGGTTCACCGGCGCAGGTGAGAAAGCGGAGCGAGCGCAAATCATGTTTCTGCGGGAGCGCGTCGCCGAAGCGCATAAACATGCGCACCGCCGTGGGCGCCGTGAAAATCACTGACGCGCGGTATCGCTCCACGAGCTCCCAAGCGATGCCCGGGTTCGGGAAGTCAATGGCGCCCTCGCGGAACAGCGTGGTCGCTCCGGCAATCAGCGGAGCATACACGATGTAGGAATGGCCCACCACCCAGCCGATATCCGAGGTGCAGAAGAATACGTCGTCGTCGCGGATGTCCCAGAAGCGCGTCATGTGGTAGTAGGTGCCCACCATGTATCCGCCGTGAACGTGAACCACTCCCTTCGGCTTTCCGGTCGTCCCGCTGGTGTAGAGAATGTACAGCGGATCCTCCGAGTCCATCACTTCGGGTGGGCATTGTGCGGGCTGCTTGCGCACCAGTTCCGCGAAATCCACTTCGCGCTCTGCGTTCAGCTCCACAGGCGGCTTCTCGCGCCGTAGGACCACAACTTTCTCGACGATCTCCAAACCCTCAATGGCCTCGTCCACCACCGCCTTCAGCTCCACTTTCTTCCCGCGGCGGTAACCCACGTCGGCCGTCAGAATGACGCGCGCTTGCGCGTCCTCAATGCGGCTTCGCAGCGCCTGAAAGCTGAAGCCGGCATACACCACCGAGTGCACCGCTCCGATTCTCGCGCACGCGAGCATTGACGCAACACCCTCGAGCGTCAACGGCATGTAGATGACCACGCGATCGCCCTTTTTTACGCCCAGGGAGCGCAGCCCATTGGCGACCCGGCAAACATAGTCCAGCAATTGCCCATAGGTGAGCTGCCGCTCGGTTCCATCCTCGCCCACCCAGATGTACGCAACCTTGTTCTTTCGCCCGGCGCGCACCTGGCGGTCCAGACAGTTGTGGGTGATGTTGCACTGCCCGCCCAAAAACCACTGGAAGGTCGGATAGGTCCATTCGAAGACCTTGCTCCACGGCCGGAACCATTCCAGCTCCTTAGCAATGCCTTCCCAGAAAGCGTCCGGGGCTTCCACCGAGCGCGCATACTCCGCCGCATAGTCCTTCAGGCGCGCCTGGTCGACCAGGAACTTCGGCGGCGCTACTTCGCGCTCGGTCTGGAGCAATTGCTGGATTTCGGTTTCCGAGGGAGCGGGGCGAGTGGACATGGAGACCTCCTTAGAGTGCGCGCACCTTCTCGCAATAATTGCGCGATTGTCAATGAACACACAACGGTGCTTCTGTGATTGGCGTCACGCTTTGGTGTGACGCGCAAACATATTCGCCACCCTGTTAACCTTTGACGGCGCCGACGGTAAATCCCGCGATGAAGCGGTCCAAAAAGAGATTGTAGAGGAACGCGATGGGCAGGCTGGCGATGAGGCAGGCCGCCATCAGCGAACCCCAGAAGTAAACGTCCCCGCGCACGAGAAAAATGGGAATTCCCACTCCCACCATTTGGTTGGATTCGGACGAGATGAACGTCAGGGCATAAACGAATTCCTGGGTCACCAGCGTAAACGTGAAGATCACCACGGTGAGAATGCCGGAGACGGAGATGGGAATGACCATCTTGACGAAAGCGCCGAAGCGTGTGAGGCCGTCCACCATGGCTGCGTCTTCCAATTCGCGGGGAATGGACTTGAAGAAGCTCATCAGCAGCCAGATGGAAAAAGGGACGGTGAAGCTGGGGTAGACCAGCACCAGCGACCACAGGGAATCCTGCAAACCCAGAAGCGCCACCACCCGGGAAAGCGGAATGAAGAGCAAAGTAGGCGGGACCAGATACGTTAGGAAAATTCCGATGCCCAGCCGCTCGCCCCAGCGGCCGGTGAGGCGTGCCAGCGCGTAGGCCGCCGGGACGGCCAGGAGCAGCGTGATGGCCACGACAATCATTCCGACCAGGGCGGTGTTCCCGAGCCAGCGCACAAATCGGGTTTCATAAAACAGCAGATGCAGGTGCTCGAGAGTGGGCTTGGCGTTGAAGATGAACGGATTGTTCTCGACGGTGTAGAGATCGAGATTCTGTTTGAAAGCCGTGATGAGCATCCAGTAGAACGGGAAGGCCAGCAGCACGGTGAAGCTTCCCAGCACAATCCACTTCGCCGCCTTCGGGGCAAAACTGCGCCAGCCTCGTCCCGCGGCGGCCATCAAGCCACCTCCGCGCGAGACGCCACGCGCAGCATAAGGTAGGCGATCACCACCAGCACGGGCACGAGGAAGACGGAGATGGCCGCGCCGGCGGCGAGGTCGCTGCCCTGAATTCCGGTGGCAAAGGCGAGGGATGGCAGCGTCTGCGTGGAGTCATACGGGCCGCCGGCCGTGAGGATGTACACCACGGTCATGTCCGTGAACGTGAAGATCGTGCCGAAGAGCACGGCCACGCTGATGATGGAGGTCATCATCGGGATCTTGATCTGGAACAAGGTGCGCCAGAAGCCTGCGCCGTCAATGGCGGCGGCCTCGGGGATCTCTTTGGGGATCGCCGTTTGGCCGGCGAGCATGATGACCGTGGAAAACGGAATCAGGCGCCAGCAGTGCACCAGAATCACCGAAGCCATGGCCAAATGCGGCTCCCCGAGCCACATGGGCGCGCCATACGGCTTGAAGATGTGGAGCCAAACCAGGACCCACGTGATGACGCTGTAGATGGAATCGAGAATCCACTTCCACCCGATGGCGCCCAGCGCGATAGGTGCCACCCAGGGCAGCAGAATCAGGAAGCGCGCAAATCCGCGCCCGCGGAAATGACTCTCCAGGGCCGTGGAAAGGGCCGTAGAGCAGACAATCACAATCATTTGCGCGCCGAGGGTGAAGATGATGGAGTTCTTCACCGCGGCGCGAAAACTGGGGCTCTGCAGGATGCTGCGGAAGTTTTCCAGTCCGACGTAATGAAGCTGAGGGCTGCCGATGCGCGCGTCGCTGAGGGCATAGAAAATCGCCAGAACGAAAGGCGCGCCAATCAGCAGCAGAATATAGAGCGCCGCAGGGGCGAACATGGCTGCGCCGAGCAGGGGGCTTTGCGCCGCCCCGATGGACTTGATCCTGCCGCGAGTCAGTGCCATTCGAGAGCCCTCGCGCCAATACTCGGCTCGAGCCGCTTTTCCGTGGTGCGATCGAAAAACTTCAGTTGGTGCTGGGATACCGCGAAGGGATACGTTTTCCCCAATTCGAAGGAGTGTCCCAGCAGGAGCCGCGCGATTACTTTCTTTCCTTCGAGACGCCCGCCTGCCAGCGATCCGGAGAGGATGTACTCGGCGCCCAGGTACTCGATGTTTTCGACGTGGAAGTCGAAGGGCACCCTGCTGGCGTCGTGGATATCCTCCGCAACCCGAAAGTGCTCCGGGCGGAAACCCACGATGACTTCGCCGTTTTCGATGAGGTTCATGGGAGGCGAGCCCAGGAAAGTGGCGACAAAGGTGTCGGCGGGGTTGTCGTAAACCTCGGTGGGCGCGCCGATCTGCCGGACGTGGCCCTTGTTCAGCACCACGATGCGATCCCCCATGGCCATGGCTTCCATCTGGTCGTGAGTGACGTAAATTGTCGTGGTGCCCACACGCCGGTGGAAGCTTTCCAGCTCTTCGCGCGCCGAGGCGCGCAGTTTGGCGTCCAGGTTGGAGAGAGGCTCGTCCAGCAGGAAAACCGAGGGTTCGCGGACGATGGCGCGGGCCAGCGCGACCCTCTGGCGCTCACCGCCGGAAAGCTCGCGCGGCTTGCGCTGCAGGAGCGAGCTGATGCCCAGCAGCGAGGCCGCCCACTCCACCTTGTCCTTGTGCAATTCCTTCTTTACGTTTTGGGCCTTCAGGGGAAATGCGATGTTGTTATAAACGGAGAGATGGGGGTAAAGCGCGTAGCTCTGGAACACCATGGCAATGCGGCGTTCCCGGGGGCTGAGGTCATTCACCACCCGCCCGCCGATTAGAATTTCGCCGGCCGTGGGTTGCTCCAGGCCGGCGATCATGCGCAGCAATGTGGTCTTGCCGGAACCCGAGGGCCCCAGGAAAACCAGAAACTCGCCCTCGCGAGTTTCCAGGTTCACATTGTTTACTGCTCCGAGTTCTCCTTCTTTGAAAACTTTGGTCAGTTCGCGTGTTTCTACGACAGCCATCAATCCCCCGTGTCATTTCCATCTGGCAAAGATGCGCTTGTATTCTTCCTCGGCAGCCTTGGCGGCATTCTCGGGCGTCTCGTCGCCGCGCGCCACCTTGGCGAACATGGTGGGGATCACCCAGGTCTTGAACGCTTCGTCAATGGCGGCCGAGGCGTATCCCGGATAGCCGACGTTGGTGGCCCATTCCAGCACATTGCCCAGAACCTTGTACTTATCAGGGGGATTCGCGCGCGTATCGCTGGAAATCTCCTGCTTCAGTGTTGGGCAGGTGCTCGGGAAGCAGGGGAAATTGTAAAACTGCCCGGCACTAAAGCCGTCGTGGAATGCATCGATGTAATCGATCAGGAATTGCTGCGCCCCTTCCTTGTTCTCCGCAAAATCCCAGACGACGTAGCAATCCATGACGTGTTCGGCGGCGATGCGCCGCACCGGGCCCTTGGGCGCCGGACAAATCATAATCTTGCTGTCGATGGGGAGATGCTCCCGCTCGGACTGCCGGGTGATGGAAATGGCGTTCGCCACATAGGAAACGCGTCCGGCGAGCATGGCTTGGTTGTTCGACGGCGGAGTCCAGGTGAAGACTTCCGGCGTCTCCGACTCCTGAAAAAGCGCCTTCATGTACTTGAGCGCTTCGATGGTGTTCTTGGAATTGATGGTCACGTTGCCGTGCTCGTCCTGCTCCGCTCCTCCAAAAGACCACAGCAGGGCGCGCATGGCCATGCTGGTGTCAAGTTCCTGCGACAGGCCCAGGCCGCACGGATGGCCGGTCTTGTCCCGGATCAACTTCGCGCCTTTGCGCAAATCGTCATACGTATCGGGGCCGTTCGGAAAGCCCGCCTCGGTCCACCAATCCTTGTGCCAATTGCCGGGATCGGGCACGTAGGAATCGGAAAACGCGAAATATTTCTTGGTCTTCGGATTGTAGGTGGACTTGTGCGCCAGATCGATCTTCTTGCCGTGCTTCCTCTCCACTTCACGATAGACATGCGTCATGTCCAGAGTCTGGTTTTCGTAGGCCGCCGGCGGGGAGAGAAACATGAACAGGTCGTGGCCCTTCTTGGCCGAAGCCTCGGCCGCGGCTTTCGCGGGAAGGTCCACGAGATTGATGTGGTCGACAACCACGTTGGTGTCGTGCTTCTGTCCCCATTCCTTGCAGAACGTTCCATCGAACCAGGTATCGTAAGCGGGAACGAAGTGGCTCCACTGGCCGATTTTCAGGGTCTTCTGCTCGGCCAGGGCGCGTTCCGGAAATAGAAATGCCGGACCGACCCCCGCGGCCAGAGCTCCTGCGCCCGCGACCTTGACGAAGTCCCTGCGTGAAATTCCATTGCGATCTTTTCTCGCCATGGCTGTATCCCTCCTTTGCTTCGCGTTTGAATCTTATCCATGAATCGGGTTCGAGAGTCCGATGTCTTGGAATCCGCAGCGGTTCGCTGGCAGCTTGCGTTGCACGGAAAACTTTCTCACTCCACCGTCCCGAATTGTTTCACATCCTCGGGGCCTTCCTGCGTCTTCACGGGTCCCTTTCCCTGCACCTGAACGCGTATCTGCTCGACGATATCAGGATTCGCCAGCGTGGTAATGTCGCCGACATTCATGTTGTTCGAGATCGCGGCCAGGACCCGCCGCATCAGCTTCCCCGAGCGCGTCTTGGGCATGTCCGGAACGATGCGCACCGCCTTGGGCCGGGCGATCTTCCCGATTATGGTCTCGATGGTGTGAATCACCTTTTCAACCATTTCTTTGTCGCTCGCCTTCACGCCTGGCCGCAACGCAATGTAAATTTCCGGCATTCGCCCTTTGATTTCGTCCACTACGGGCACCACGGCTGCCTCGGCAACCTCGGGGATGGTGAGGCAGGCCGACTCAAGTTCCTTGGTGCCCAAGCGGTGGCCAGCCACGTTGATCACGTCGTCCACGCGGCCGAGGATCCGGAAGTACCCGTCCTTCGCGAGCAGCGCGCCGTCCCCGGCAAAGTACGGCCAATCACGCCAATCCTTGCTTTTCGGATTCTTGCAATACTTCTGGTAATACTGGCGCACAAATCGTTCCCGGTCTCCCCAGATGGTCTGAAAGATCCCGGGCCACGGATTGCGGATGCAGATATTTCCGGCCCTTGCGGAACCCGCCGCCATTTCCTGGCCGTTCTCGTCGTAGATCACCGGATAGATTCCCGGAACGCCCGGCCCCGCGCTCCCCGGCTTCATCGGATCGAGCGCCGGCTTCGTGCTGCACAGGAATCCGCCATTTTCGGTTTGCCACCAGGTATCCACGATCACCGCCTCGCGCTTTCCCACCACGTCGTAATACCATCTCCACACGTCCGGCTCGATCGGCTCGCCCACCGTAGTCATGTGCTTGAAGTGGTAGTGATATTCCTTGGGCTCCTCCGGCCCGGTTTTTCTCAACATGCGGATGGCCGTCGGCGAAGTGTGAAAGATATTTACGTCGAGCCGCTCGGCGATTCTCCAGGGACGTCCGGGATCGGGAAAATTAGGAACGCCTTCGTAGAGCACGCTGGTCGCCGCGAGAGCGAGCGGTCCGTAAACGATGTAAGAGTGGCCCGTAATCCATCCGATGTCCGCCATGCACCAGTACACGTCTTCGGGGTGGATGTCCTGGATGTATTTTGATGTGCCGGTGACGTAAGCGAGATACCCGCCCGTGCGGTGCTGGCAGCCTTTCGGCTTTCCCGTGGTTCCGCTTGTGTACATCAGAAAGAGAGGAGCCTCCGCATCCATGGAAACCGGCTCGATTTTTCTGCCGCGAAACCCCTTCAGAACCTCGTCGATGAAGAAGTCCCGGCCGTTGACCATCAGCGACGCGGAGCCATACTTGCCCAGGTGGCGGCGCCACACCAGCACCTTGTCAATATGCTGCCCTTCCCGTTCTGCCGTCTCGACGGCGACATCCGCGGCAGACTTGTGGTCGATCAGCTTTCCGCTGCGGTAGTAGCTGTCCGCATAAATCAGCACGCGGCTCCCAGAATCTGCGGCGCGCAGGCCGCAGGCCTCGCCGCTGAACCCGCCGAAGACCACGGAGTGGATCACACCCAGCCGCGCACAGGCCAGCATGGTGATGGGCAGCTCCGGAATCATGGGCATGTGAATGGTGACGCGGTCCCCGGTTTTTAGTCCGGCGAACTCCCGCAGCAGAGCGGCCACTTCGTTGACGCGGTTGGAGAGCTCCTGGTAGGTGATGGCCACCGGGGCTTCGTCCTCGGGCTCGGGGACGGCGATGAGCGCGGCCTTGTTCTTGTACTTGGCCAGGTGCCGGTCAATGCAGTTGTAACTGACGTTCAGTTTTCCGCCGACAAACCACTTCCAGAACGGGGGGTCGCTGGTATCCAGGACGGTGTTCCAGCGTTTCTCCCAGGAAAGCATCTCGGCGTACTCGGTAAAGCAGTTCGGGAAATTCTTTTCGCTGAACCGCTCCACGACCGATTTGTCCGCCAAATTGGCTTGCGCGATGAATTTTGCGGAGGGCCGGTAAAGCTCCTCCTCCTTCCAGTGCACGGCAATTTGTGCTTCGTTTGCTTCGACAGCTCTTTCCTTGGCCTCGGCCACAGCGGCAACTCCTTGCTGGATGTCAGAGTTTTGGGGTCAGGGCGTCGTTTGGAACCCCCCTGAACACTCCCGCATACTTGTTCCGGCCGGCAGCCCAAGAACCGCCGGCTTTTTACCGCCCAATCATCGCGCTATAGCCGCGCGCCGTCAATCAGCCGGGCTGGCTGTGGGATGCCCTCCCACCTCATCCCAGATCTTGGTGCCGTGCGTCTCCCGCAAAAGCAGGCTGCCCACGACGAAGGTAATGCCGGCAATGATCATCGGATAGTAAAGCCCCGCGTAAATGTTTCCGGTTGCAGCGCACGACGACAGCCCAATCAGCGGCACCATCCCCCCGAACACTCCGTTGCCGATGTGATAGGGCAACGAAAGCGAGGTGTACCGGATCTTCGCCTCGAAGGCCTCTACCAGATACGCGGCAATGGGGCCGTACACCATGCACACGTAGATGACCTGGATGAACACCAGAAACACCAACATCGCCTCGTTGGGGTTTTTCGCTTCCGTGGCGGGAACCAATGCCCCGCTGGCTGTTTGGGACATCGGCGTAAGGCTGATGGCGCCGGTCACCTTGTTCCTTGTGGATTGCACGGTGACCACGTTGTTCCCGGCTGCGCGCTCCATGGCATGGTAAATCGGAATGTAAGTCAGCACGGCGAGCAGGCAGCCTGCCATCATGATTCTCTTCCGCCCGATCTTGTCGGAGAGCGCCCCAAACACGGTGAAGAGCGGCATCCCGATCAGCAGGGCAATCGCGACGATGATGTTGGCGGTGCGCGCGTTCACCCGAAGGATGGTCTGCATGTAGAACAACGCGTAGAACTGCCCGGCGTACCACACCACGCCCTGGCCTGCCGTGGCTCCAAACAGAGAAATCATAACCTGTTTTAGATTCGGCCATTTTGTGAAGGCATCTTTGAGCGGCTGGGCCGAGGTCTTCCCCGCGGTCTTCATTTGCGAGAAAATCGGCGACTCGCGCAATCGCAGACGGATATACAGGGAGATCGCCACGAGAATAATGGAGATCAGGAACGGTATCCGCCACCCCCACTCCTGGAAGGCCGCCGGAGTCATCGACGCCTGTGTGCCCAGGATGACCAGCAGCGACACAAAAAGCCCCAGCGTCGCCGTGATCTGGATGAAGCTCGTGTAAAAGCCTCGCCGGCCGTCGGGAGAATGCTCGCCAACATAAACAGCGGCGCCTCCGTACTCACCGCCAAGCGCCAATCCCTGCAAGACTCGGATCAGGATCAGGATGATGGGCGCAAACCAACCCGCGGTCTTATAGGTGGGCATAAAACCAATCAGCGCCGTGCAGCCTCCCATTACAGACAGCGTCACGATGAACGCGTATTTTCGGCCCACCAGGTCGCCGATCCGCCCAAAGAAAATCGCTCCGAAAGGCCGCACCAGAAACCCCACGGCGAAGGTTGCCAGGTACGCAATATAGGCGAACGTGTCGTTTCCGGGTGGGTAGAACTTCAACGACAGCACCGCGGCAAGACTTCCAAAAATATAGAAGTCATACCATTCGATCATCGTGCCCACCGACGACGCGACGATCACCAACGGCAAGCTGTATCCAGCCGGACCGCCTTCCCCAACCGCCATTGCTCGAGTGGCCATAGTTCTAACCTCCTCCGGTGTGACTTTGGGATTCGGGTGTGACGCAATCTGCTCCGAGGCTGTATATAGAAAACCGCGCCCAAAGGCAAGGAGTTCTTGCCGGCGCAAGCGGCCCTCCCAGACCGTTCTTGGTTCTGTCAATAAGTGCAGAAGCAGTCTTTAGAAAGACAGCGAAGGAGCCGGGCTTGTTCAGCTCGGCTCCTCTCGCGCTGTAACGGTTTTTAGTCGCTTCGTTAGCCCTGCAATTAGAAGGTGAACACGGGCCCGATTTCGGTCCGCCGATCGGTGACTTCGCGCATGGGCCGCCCCGCAAACGACGGGAACAACCCCGTGGCCGTAAGAGGAATCGCCCGCGTACGATAGAGCGACTGCTCCGCAATGAAGGTTACGAAATTGTTGAGCTTGTACTGAATTGTGCCGGCAAACAGGTCGCCCTTCATCCGCCCCCCGCCTTCGCGCCGCACGTCCCGAGCCAGAACCTGGTCATAACCATAATGCAGGTTCAAGACCCAGCCCGCGTTCCGTCCGGCGGGGTTGGCGTGCGCCCAGCGAGACAACGGCAGCCCGATGTTGGCGAACCCACCTCGAGCGCGCGGCGGCAGCGAGTTGGCGATGACCGGAACACCCCCGCGCAACCCAAAAACCGTCGTCGTCGCTCCGTCAATCGACAGCGCTGTGGCCGTCCCTGTCAGTCCGGTAGTGTCATTGAACGGCCCGTAAACCTGCCCCTCAAAGTAGTACCGCAGGTCCGAACCGCTGTAAAACTTCGCGACCAAGGTTGCGTAGCGTGTCGGAAGCTGGATTTCTCCGGTCCAGGCGTAGCGGGTTGAACTGATCCGCGCGCCTGCCGGAAATGCCGCAGTGAACGCAGCCGGCACGGCGGACGCCAGCACAACCACGTCACGTTCGCCTCGCACCCCGCTCACGATGATTTGCGCCGGAGCAACACCCGGTGCGTGGTCGAGCTGGAACTGCGCCACCAGGCGTGCTTGAATTTCCGGCTTTCCTGAGTCAGCACCCTGCCGTTCGCCGAATCCAAGCTGATCGTTCAGGCCGTTGTTCGCGTTGACAGCCACTGCAGCGGGCAGGTTGCCGAAGGCAGGAAGAACAACTGCAACGTCCGGCTCAAGCGAGAAACCCTTGTCGAACTTATGGTTGATACCGAAACGGAACTGCGGCTGCCGCGTGTACAGTGTTCCGAATCCAATACCCGCACCTGTAGTCTCGAATAGGTTCGGCAGCGTTGACGAAGCAAATAGCGTCCAGTCCTGGCCGGCTAGAAAGTTCACCGTCGTGTTCTCCGTAGCCTTCCAGTCCAGCCGCCCATACCCCAGCCGAATGCGAGGCTGGTTGTTCCGGATGGAGCTGATGTTGACGTTATTGGCGCGCGTGAAATTCCCCTCAAAGTCCACTTCGAGCTTTCCGGTGACGATCACATTGGGGGAAATATCCAGCCACTCGAAACTTGACCCCAGGCGCAACATGCGGTCTCTCACATGGAACTCGGCCATTTGGTCCGGCCCATTGAAGTTGTTGTTGCCAATAAAGCTGGGCAGCGGGAAATCGTTGCCGTACGGCGACGACGAGTCGTACACCACACTGGCTTTGAAGAACCCGTAGGGCTGAAGGTGAATGTTTTTCCCAATCGCGATGGTCGGAATGACGCCCTCGCGCTTGGGCGGATCTATGTTCAAGACCCGGATCGGTGCCACTGCCGGAATAATTCCCCCGGATGGCGCCGCCGGGGTCTGCGGCGGGCCCGTGTGCTGGGGATCAGGGTCAACCGCAGCAATAGCCGTTCCCGTGGCAGACGAAAGGGCTGCGCCTCCAATCGGCGCCGGAACTGCGCCGGCGCTGATGGCCGCCGGCTTCGCGTTCAACACGCTCAGATCCGCCGCCGAAAGAATCCCCTTTTCCTTCAGAAGCACCAGCAGGCGCTCGCGCAATTCGTTTGCCGGCGCAACCGACAGGCTGTTGACTTCACTGGCGGTCAGCACGCCCTTGCTGACCAGCAGTTGTAAAAGCGGATCCGCCGCGGAAATCATCCCCCCTGCCGGGGCTGGAGTTGCTTCGGTGCTCCGCGTTGTGGTTGGCTGAGAAGTTGCTGTCTTGTCTCCCGCAGTCTTGGTATCCCCGTCCCTTGCGACTGCCCCCAGAGGTCCCAAGAAGAGAACCAGCGCTACCAAACCCACTACCCACTTCCGAGTCGAAGTCGGAACCATAACCGCGTTCTCCTTTCGCAATCTGACTTTATTCCCCGCAAAACTGAACATAGACTTTGCCCGGGTCCCCCGCGCCGGGGAGTATACACCACAGTATCTCCACCTCTGTCAACCTTCGGCGAGCGCCCATGCTCTCATTGGGGTGGGGACTTGCCGCTGGATTCCCGGCGCCATTTATGGCTGTGCCCGAGCGCCACTCCCATTGTCCTCCCCAAACCCCAACGTTTTTTGCCGGGGTTCGGGATCACCGCGGAACATTCAATCGTTCCGCTCATCCACTCCGACGCGCCGGAAAAGGAACACCCCTGCGAACCTCTTCAATCCTAAGGAGTTAATTCCCTATTGACTTATCTCTAAAGCAATAGTATAATGTGTGGTGAAAATGGCCGATGCCCACTGAGAGCCGCTACTGAAAACTGACCCCTGCCCCACGCCCCCATGCCCTCCCCAATGCTTCACCTTGAACGGCCCGAAAGGCCATGCTCTTTCCACGCGTTCGTCCTGGCTCCTCCGTCGAACCAGCCCACTGCGAAATGCGCACTGCGTCAAGAGCAGCAGACCGGGGTTTTCGCCCGTAAGTCCTTTAGAATCTGCTCTTACGAAAAATGCGCCTGTAACTCCTTTAGAATCCGCTCTTACAAAAACACAGGACTTAAAGTCCCCTGTTTTCATACTCTTACAAAAAACATAGGGGGGAGGGGGGTCGCTTCTGACGTCAAAGCCAACCTCGAACCTCTATCACCCCGCCCTCCCCGCTTTCAACTCGCGCCCGGCAACTATAAACTGTCAACTGTCACCCCCATGTTCTCCGAGCGCACCAACTGGGACTTCGAACCCAACCGCCTCAGCAAAGCTCTCGCGCGGCATCGCGCTGGCGGGCTTCCCCTGCTTGATCTGACCGTCTCCAATCCGACCGAGTGCGGTTTGGCCTTCGATAGCCAGGCGATCCTGCAGGCGCTCGCCAACCCCGCGGCTCTCCAATATGCGCCTGACCCAAGAGGCCTCGAAGTGGCTCGCCGCGCGGTTGCCGCCTATTATCGCGACCGCGGCGACGAAGTCCCCATCGAAAACATCATCCTCACCGCCAGCACCAGCGAGGCCTACTCGTTTGTCTTTCGCCTGTTGTGCGATCCCGGCGACGAGCTTCTCATCCCCGCCCCCAGCTATCCGCTCTTCAGCTTCCTCGCGGACATTCAAGACGTAAAGCTCGTGCGCTATCCGCTGCTCTACGACCACCGCTGGCAGATTGATTTTCAGGCCCTCGAACAGGCCATTTCGCCGCGCACCCGCGGTGTAATTGTCGTCCATCCAAATAACCCTACCGGCCATTTTACGAGCCCGCATGAACTGGCGCGGCTGAATGAGATTTGTTCCTCGCGCCAGATGGCCCGACAGATGGCTTTGATTGCCGACGAAGTATTCTGGGATTTTTCGCTCGCCGGGAAATCACCGGCCAGCTTTGCTGCCAACAACGGCGCGCTCACCTTTACCTTGAGCGGCCTTTCGAAAATCTCCGGTCTGCCGCAGATGAAGCTCGCCTGGCTCGTTGTCAGCGGCCCGGAGCGAGCGAAGGCGCAGGCGCTCGCGCGGCTCGAAGTTATCGCCGACACCTATCTTTCCCCCAACACTCCTGTCCAGTGGGCGGCTCCCGCTTTTTTGCAACAGCGGCACAGTTTTCAGAAGCAGTTGCTGGCGCGGCTGGCAAAAAATCTCCAAGAGCTCGACCACCAATTATCCGCGCAACATTCCTGCACTCGCCTGGAAGTGGAAGGAGGGTGGTATGCCGTGCTGCGCGTTCCTGCAACGCGCTCTGATGAAGATCTCGCCATCGACCTACTGAAGAGGAAAAAGGTCTTCGTTCATCCCGGCCACTTCTACGATTTCCCCTCGGACGGATACTTGATTGTGAGCCTGATTACCCCGGAGCCGGAGTTCGCAGAAGCCGTGCGGGCCTTGCTTTCGATGTTTTGAACCCTAAGAGAACTGAGGGTTTTCCTGGTGACCGTTTGGACAAATCTCGCTACCGACCGCCAATCAAAATGCCC
>DASQHY010000144.1:0-10069 GCA_035631855.1 Candidatus Acidiferrales bacterium | reverse complement strand
TTGGCGCCCGGCTCGAGCGCGCCCTGGCGAACTTTTTCTTGGACGTTCACACGCGCGAGCACGGCTACACTGAAATCCTGCCGCCCTTCATCGTGAACACCGCATCGCTGATTGCCGACGGCAAACTTCCTAAATTCGCGGAGGACATGTTCCACCTCGAAGGCACCGATTGGTGGCTCACCACCACGGCGGAGACCGAGCTAACGAATCTGTATCGCGACGACACGCTCGACGCCGATCTCTTGCCGATTAAGGTGTGCGCCTGGACTTCCTGCTTCCGCTCCGAAGCAGGCGCTGCCGGCAAAGACACTCGCGGCATCAAGCGTCAGCATCAGTTTCAGAAGGTCGAACTCTTCAAGTTCACCCGGCCGGAACAAAGCTACGAAGAGCTCGAGTCGCTGCTTTGCAATGCCGAAGCAATCCTGCAAAAGCTTGGGATCCACTACCGCGTGATGCAGCTCTGCACGAGCGATATGGGCTTTGCTTCCGCGAAGACTTACGACATCGAAGCCTGGGTCCCTTCTTCCGGCGAGTTTATGGAGATTTCCTCCTGCTCGAATTGCGAAGCGTTCCAGGCGCGTCGCGCCGGCATTCGCTACAAGCCAAAGGGTGGGAAGAGCGATTTCGTGCACACGCTGAACGGTTCGGGTCTTCCTATCGGACGCACCTGGATCGCGATTGTCGAGAATTATCAGCAGGCCGATGGCTCGATCATCCTTCCGGCGCCGCTGCACACTTATATGGGAACCGACCGCATCCCCGCTCCACAAGGGTAAGGACCGAGCCGCAGCCCGAAAATGACCGTAACTCCTACATAATACAACGTTTAGTGCTGCAATGTCCTCCGGATTGCATTTCCCGCCGCCTTTCTACCCATTCGCCTAATTCGTTCAGAATCAAGGTTTTGATTGACATCGCTTTTCTGTGTTGCATAGACTCCCACTACGACTCACGGGCTTGCTGGGCAGGGGAGCGCTTGTTCGGCAGGATTGGCGTCCCATTGGATTCCGTACCGGAGAGTCTCCATCCATGGTATGGAGACCGTCGCCTGGGAGCGGTTAACCTCGCAACGCGCTGTCAACTGATCACTTGAGGAGAGAACGTTGATGTCCACAGCCCTGAAATCACAGACGCAACCGATGGTGCCGCGCATTGCCCCCCGTGAAGATCTGAACCCGTTCCGCATCGCACAGATTCAGTTCGATATGGCCGCGGAGTACTTGAAACTTGACCTGGGTCTGCGGCAGGTCCTGCGCACACCGAGACGCATCTTGGAGGTCTCCCTCCCCACAAAGATGGACAACGGGCAAGTGAAGGTGTTCACCGGCTTTCGAGTGCAGCACAACGTGGCCCGCGGTCCGGCCAAGGGCGGCATCCGCTACCACCCGGGCGTCACCTTGGATGAAGTGAAGGCGCTGGCCGCGTGGATGACCTGGAAAACGGCGACTGTAAACATTCCCTACGGCGGCGCGAAAGGCGGCGTCATCTGCGACCCCAAGCGCATGTCCAAGGCCGAACTGGAGCGCATGACGCGGCGCTACACCAGCGAAATCCTGCCCATTATCGGCCCGGACAAGGACATTCCGGCGCCGGACGTGTATACCGACTCGCAGACCATGGCCTGGATTATGGACACCTATTCGATGACGGTAGGTCATTCGTCGCTCGGCGTAGTGACCGGCAAGCCGGTTTCCATCGGCGGCTCGGTGGGACGCCATGAGGCCACCGCGCGCGGCTGCTTGTACGTGGCGGAAGAGGCCTGCAAGGTGAAGAAGATGTCACTGCGCGGGGCCACCGTCGCCATCCAGGGTTTCGGCAATGCCGGATCAATCGCGGCGCGGTTGTTTGCGGAAAAGAAAGCCAAGATCGTGGCCATCAGCGATTCCCGGGGCGGCGTCACGAATCCGCGCGGAATTGATCCCCTCAAAGCGCTGCGCTACAAGGAGCGCTCCGGCACCGTCGTGGGCATGCCCGGAGCGTCGCGCATCTCCAACGAGGATCTGCTGACCATGAAGTGCGACATCCTGATTCCGGCGGCGCTCGAAAATGTCATTACCTTGCACAATGCCGACCTCATTCGCGCCAAGATCATCACGGAAGCCGCCAATGGGCCCACCACGCCTCATGCCGATGAGGTGCTGGCGCGGCGCGGGATCTTTGTTCTCCCGGACATCCTTGCGAATGCAGGAGGAGTGACCGTCAGCTACTTCGAGTGGGCCCAGGATTTGCAGGGCGTCTTCTGGGATGAGACGGAAGTGAATGCCAGGCTGCAGCGGGTGATGCAACGTGCCTTCGGCGACGTGCACGAAACCATGCGCAAATACCACGTGCACTCGCGCGCTGCGGCCTACATCCTGGCCATCGGTCGAGTTGCCGAAGCCACTCTGGTTCGCGGCCTGTTCCCGTAGCGTTTCTCTTCCCTTCCTCGGGGGAGCCCGCAATTTCTCCCGGCCGGGAAATTCACAGCACAGACTCTCTCCGGAATTCAAGGCGCAAGTTTTCTCTTGCGTGAGCGAAACACTGCGCGTACATTTCGAGGTGCCGGCTCACTCGTCTCGCGGAGTGTGGCCGGCGGATTCTTCTTTACGCTGTGCGCCAGGCGCGTGATGCGGGAATTCAGGCAGCAGAACGCCGTAGAAGCGGCACTCGCGAAGAGATGAGCAATCACACAAACGCAACCCCGCCGGTTTTATTGACCATCGCCGGATTCGACCCTTCCTGCGGAGCGGGCACCGCCGCCGATCTGAAGACCTTCTCCGCGCACAATTGCTACGGCGTTGCGGCCATCACCGCGCTGACCGTGCAATCCACGCAAGGAGTGGTGAGCGCGCATATCACTCATGCTCCTGAATTGCGCGCGCAATTGGATGTTCTTGCCGCCGATGTCGCCATCGCCGCCGTAAAAATCGGAATGCTCGGAAGCAAAGCCAATGCGGTGGCCGTGGCCGAATTCCTGGACCAGCACAAATTTCCGCACGTCGTTCTCGATACTCCGTTCAAATCCTCCAGCGGCGCGGAGCTGCTCGATGCCTCGGGGATTAAATACCTCTTGGCCGAACTGATGAAGCGTGCCGACGTGGTCACGCCAAACGTTGCCGAAGCCGAGCTCCTTGCCGGAATGGAGATCAAAGACGTTGCGGCCATGGAAGCAGCCGCCCGCAAACTGGTGGAATTGGGCGCGCGCGCGGTCATCCTCAAAGGGGGTCACCTGGAGAAGACCGTGGACGTCCTTTTCGATGGCGCCGACGTTGTGATTCTGGGCGGCGATCGCGTGAAGAGCGAGAACACCCACGGGACCGGCTGCACCTTTGCTTCCGCCGTCGCCGCGCAGCTTGCTTTGGGCCGGCCATTGCCCGAAGCCGCGATGCTGGCAAAGGCTTACGTGATGAGGGCGATTGAGAAGAGTTTCCCCATCGGAAAGGGCCGGGGTCCGCTCGACCATTTCTACCGCGCCCGCCAGGAACCTCCCGCCCGCGGCATCCATGAAGTGCCGCAACACGGTTTGCATCCCGCCGCCGAACCCGCCGCACACTAGAAGGCCGCCTTCATCGCCTTCCCAGGAATCTCCGCTGGAAAGGTCGGAACGACGAGTCGTCAGCGCTTGAAACTGACCTGTCCGGCGACGATGGTGGCCATCGGCGCGCCACGAAACGTGCGCCCATCGAAGGGCGTGTTGCGCGACTTGCTCGCAGACTCCGATGCCCGAAAGGTCCAGGAATAGTCGGCGGAAAACAGCGTCAGGTCGGCAGGTTCACCCGCTGCAATTCGGCGCTTCCTTCCCAGCACGCGAGCGGGGCCTGTCGTGAACAGTTCCACCAATCGCATCAGCGAAAGCCGCCCGGTGTGGACCAGTTGTTCGAGAGCCAGCGCCACGGCAGTCTCAAATCCGGTAATGCCGAAGGGCGCGCGATCAAATTCCACGTCTTTCAAAGCAGGTTCGTGCGGCGCGTGGTCTGTGGCGATGGCGTCTACCGTGCCGTCGGCCAGCCCCGCGAGCAGCGCTTCGCGGTCTTCGCGCGCCGCCAGCGGCGGGTTCATCTTGAACCGCGAGTCGTATTGGACGTCTTCGTCAATCAGCGTGAAGTGGTGGGGGGTAACTTCACACGTGACCTCAAGACCCTGCTGCTTCGCGCGGCGCACCAGATCGAGCGAGCCGCGGGCGGAAAGATGCGCGACGTGCAGCCGCGCTCCGGTCAGTGCCGCGAGTTGGACGTCGCGCGCCACACAGACCGATTCGGCAGCCGCCGGCATCCCGCGCAGGCCCAGCCGCGCCGAAGTGACTCCCTCGCGCATCACCGCGCCCGCCGCGAGCGAAGCGTCTTCGGCATGCTCGATCACCGGCAGATCGAGCGAGCGGCAGTAGTCCATCACCTGCCGCGCCAGCCTGGCTGTGGCGAGGGGCTTGCCATCGTCGCTGACGGCGACGATTCCCGCCTGCTTCATCGCGGCAATTTCCGCCAGCGCTTCACCTTGGCTGCCCACCGATGCCGCCCCGATAGGCCACACGCGCGTGCTGCCGCCTGCGTGAGCGCGGTCGAGGATAAACCGCGTGACCGAGGCGTTGTCGTTCACCGGCTTGGTGTTCGGCATGCAGCAAACCGCGGTGAACCCGCCGCGGGCCGCGGCGCGTGTTCCGGTTTCAATCGTCTCCGAAGATTCTTGCCCCGGCTCTCGCAGGTGGCAATGTAAATCGATGAATCCCGGCGCAACAACGAGCTTGGATGCGTCGAAGATTTCCGCACTTTGAGCGCGCGCAATCTTTCCACCAGGCGCGACCTCGGCAATACGGTCGCCGTCGAGCAAGACATCCAGAGCGGCATCCGTCTTTGAAGCGGGATCGAGAACCCGGCCGTTCTTAATCAGAAGCATGCGAAGGATCCTTTTTCTGAGCCGCCGAATCGCCACTGGCTTCACCCGCGCCGCCAATGAGCAGAAAGAGCAGCGCCATACGCACGGCCAGGCCGTTGGTCACTTGCTCGAGAACGCAGGATTGCGGGCCATCGGCGATTTCCGGAGTCAGTTCCACGCCGCGGTTCATCGGCCCGGGATGCAGCACCAGCGCGCCGGGCTTCGCCAGTTTCAGCCGCGCCGCGGTGACTTGGTAGAGAAGAATGTAGTCGTCAAGCGGGATCTGCGGTTCCTGCAACCGCTCCTGCTGGACACGCAGCAACTGCACCACGTCGGCGCCTTCCAGTGCCTCTTCGACGCGCGACACCCTGCGAATCACGGTTCCTGGCGGGCCGATGGATTCGAGTTCCCGCGGAACCCACATCGGCGGCCCGCACAGGGTGAAGCGGCAGCCGAACTTTCCCAGAAGCTGGATATTGGAGCGTGCCACGCGGCTATGCAAAATGTCGCCGAGAATGGTCACGTTCAGATTCTGGATGGTGCCCAGCCGATCGCGGATCGTCAGCGCATCCAACAGCCCTTGCGAGGGATGTTCATGGGTGCCGTCCCCCGCATTGATGACTGGAATGTCCAGGTGGCGAGCGGCGAAATCTGGCGCGCCCGAAGCACTGTGCCGCATGACCAGGCAATCCGGCTTCATGGCGTTCAGGGCATGGACCGTGTCCAGAAGCGACTCTCCCTTTCTCAAGCTGGAGGCGTCAGCCTGGAGATTCATCGTGTCGGCGCCCAGGCGCGCCGCGGCTGTCCCAAAGCTGATGCGCGTGCGCGTGGAGTTTTCGAAGAAGGCCAGGGCCACCGTCTTCCCGCGCAGCGTGGCCAGTTTCTTCAGCGGATGGCGCTGGATTTCCTGAAAAGGCTTGCTCTGATCGAGAAGAAATGCGATTTGCTCCGCCGTGAGCGGCTCAAGCGCGAGGAGGTGCCGAAAACTGTGGGACACAGCGTTCCTTGGCTAGATTTACGAGACGCGGTCAACGAGCATGACCCGCTCCTCGTTGTCCACCTCGTTCAAGCGAACTTCCACGATCTCCGTATCGGAGGTCTGCACGGTGCGCCCGGTAAACTGAGCCTCGATGGGCATCTCCCGATGTCCTCGGTCCACCAATACGCAAAGCTGGATGCTCTTCGGGCGGCCGAGATCGAACAAGCCGTTCATCGCCGCGCGGACCGTGCGGCCGGTGTAGAGCACGTCGTCCACAAGCACCAGATTCAGGTCGTCAACGGTGAACGGAATGTCCGAAGACTGCAGAATCGCCTGGGGGGCGACCTTCGACAAATCGTCGCGGTACAGTGTGATGTCGAGCGTGCCCACGGGGACTTCCGAGCCATCCATCCCGCGGATCGCTTTTGCAAACCGCCGCGCCAGAGGGACGCCCCTCCTGCGGATCCCGATCAGCCCCAGATTCTTTGTGCCGCCGTTGCGCTCCACTATCTCATGGGCAAGCCGCTGAACCGTGCGGTCAATTTCCGCCGCGGACAGGATCTGGCCTTTTTCCAGGATGCGCATTGGCCCGTAATCGTAACATATTGCCAAGAAGCGGTGGTACCGGCGCACTCCTGCGCGACGCGGCCTTCACTGCTGGTTCGCGCTATCTGTGCGGCAAATCCACTGGTTTTTTTCACATGCAGACGAATCCCTTCCCTCGCTATTCGTGTTACACTGCCCGCAGTGAGCGTCGCGGGTGCAGTTGACCTGAGCGTGGAAATCGGCGCGCTGCGCCTTCACAATCCTGTTCTCGCTGCCAGCGGTACCTTCGGCTACGGAATCGAATTTGCCCACCTCGGAGACCTCAATCGCCTCGGCGGAATTGTCGTAAAGGGACTCTCGCGCGAACCCATGGAGGGTTCCCCCGCCCCACGAATCTGTGAAACCCCAAGCGGCATGCTCAATGCCGTTGGTCTGCAAAACATCGGCGTGCGCGCCTTCGTCGCGGAGAAGCTTCCCGCTTTGCGCAGGTTTAGCACGGCCGTGGTCGCAAACGTTTTTGGTCACGCCGTCGAGGACTACGTCGAAGTCATCCGCATCCTCGAAGACGCCGAGGGTCTTGCGGCCTACGAGCTGAACATCTCTTGTCCAAACACCAAAAAGGGGGGGATGCAGTTCGGCAACGATCCCGCCCTGGTCTTCGAAGTTGTCGCGGCTGCGCGCCGGGCGGCGAACCGTAGGCCTCTGTGGGTCAAGCTCTCCCCCCTGGTCGCAGACATCGGCATCGTCGCGAGGGTGGCCCAGGAGGCCGGTGCCGACACCCTGACGATTGCCAATACATACCCCGCCATGAGCGTCGACTTCCGGACAGGCCAGTCCCGCTTGGGAAGCGCCACAGGGGGCCTCTCCGGTCCGGCGATTAGGCCGATCACCCTTCGGCTGGTCCACGAGGCGGCAAGGACTGTCAAGATACCCATACTCGGCTTGGGAGGGGTAGAAACCCCCGAGGATGCCCTCGAATACCTGGCCGTAGGGGCCGCCGCAGTACAGGTAGGTACGGCCAGCTTTGCTGACCCAACGGCCAGTTGGAGGGTCGTGGATGGCCTCGAACACCTGGCGAAGGAAAATAAGTATCTCAATATCAATAAGATACGAGGACTCTTTCGTGAAAATAGTACTTGACCTTGGGGCCAGGCTGTGCTACTCTGCTTGAGTATTTGTTGTAAAAAGAGCACACTATGCGATCTAAACTCTTCATGATCTGGGCAGCCACTCGGTGGCTGCTACTCATGTTTCTCATAGCACCTGGGCTGGAGGCGCCCCTGGTCGCCCATGCCAGCCAGCCGCTGAAGCCTGTGAAGGTCTGGACGGGCTTGGCGAGCTGGTACGGACCCCGGTTCGAGGGTCGAAAGACCGCCAATGGCGAGGTTTATGACAGCGAAGCCCTCACTGCGGCGCATCCATCCCTTCCATTTGGCTCCCTGGTTCGCATTGTAGATCCCCGGACTGGGCGGCACCAACTTGTGCGCATCAACGACCGCGGCCCCTATCAGAACGGCCGGGAAATGGACCTCTCCCTTGCCAGTGCCCGGAAACTTGGCATTGACCGGCGAGGCGTCGCCTGGGTCCGCTTCGAGCTGATTGAGGTTCCCGAACACCGTTGAGTTCTTCTCCAAGAGACCGTCTCATCGTAGCCCTCGATTTTGATTCTCTTGACTCTGCCCTTGATTTGGTCCACCGGTTATCCGATTTCGGCTGTATGTTCAAGGTAGGAAGCCGTTTATTCACGGCCAGTGGACCGGAAGCCGTCAAGAAAGTGGCAGCCCTCGGGGCAGGCATCTTCCTGGACCTCAAGTTCCACGACATTCCACATACCGTTGCCGGAGCCGTCAAGGCCGCCCTGCGCCTCCCTGGAATTCGGCTCACCAATGTCCATGCGCTTGGAGGGGCCGCCATGATGGCCGCGGCGGCGGAGGCCAGATCGAGTCAGAAGGAGGACTCGAGCTCTGCTGCCAAGCTCATTGCGGTTACCGTGCTCACCAGCATGGACGCGCCTGCTCTTCGGCGGGTCGGGGTCTCGGGCACCCTCAGCGAAAGCGTCTTGAAGCTCTCGAAGCTTGCGAAGGAATCTGGCTTGGATGGAGTGGTCGCCTCCGCCTTGGAATCGCGGAGGATTCGGAATGCCTTCGGGAAGGATTTCATTATCTTGAATCCCGGAGTGCGCCCGGGCGAGCCGGGAAGTACCGCCAAACGTCCTAAAGACGACCAGGTACGCGTCGCGACACCCGCTGAAGCCATCCGCGCTGGCGCCGACTACATTGTCGTCGGCCGGCCAATCACTGCGGCGACTGACCCTCGCGCCGCGGCTGAAGCCATTCTTCGCGAGATGGAATCCGCTTAAAGGCCCCTCGATTTGACGCTCGCCCGGTGGTTCGCTAGCATCGAGCCGTGTTACCCACGCCCACCCTCCCTGAACGCCTCAGTGCACGGCGCGCACATGACTAGCTCCGTCAAGAACGTCATCGTCGGAACGGCCGGGCACATCGACCATGGCAAGTCGGCATTGGTCGAGGCGCTGACGGGCACGCATCCAGACCGCCTCGAAGAAGAAAAACGGCGTGGCATCACCATTGATCTGGGATTTGCCTTCCTGGAAGAAAACGGCGTTCGAATTGGTCTCATCGATGTGCCGGGACACGAGCGGTTCGTGCGCAACATGCTGGCGGGCGCCGGGGGAATAGACCTGGTGCTGTTTGTGATTGCGGCCGACGAATCCATCAAGCCGCAGACGCGGGAACACTTTGACATTTGCCGGCTGCTGGGAGTCTCGCGAGGAGTGGTGGCCCTCACGAAGATGGATCTGGTCGAGCCGGACGTCGCCGAGTTGGTGAAGCTGGAAACAGAGGAGTTCTTGCGCGGATCGTTTCTTGAACATGCGCCGATTGTGCCGGTCAGCGCCCGCACAGGTGCCGGCGTAACGCAATTGAAGCAAGAATTGTTGCGCGTCGCCGCGGAGGTGCCCGGGAAAGATCCCTCGCGCTATTTGCGCTTGCCCATCGACCGCGCCTTTGCAATCAAAGGCTTCGGCACCGTCGTTACAGGGACGCTGGTTTCCGGAACCGTAGCCCCCGAAGACGAAGTCGAGTTGTTCCCTGCGCGCCGCAAGCTGCGGGTTCGCGGTGTGCAATCCGGCGGACAATCTGTCGAGCGCGCCACGGCTGGTCAGCGCACGGCCGTGAATCTCGCTGGCGTTGACCTGGCCGAGGTAGGCCGCGGCATGATGTTGATGGCTCCGGGGCGATTTGAAGCGACGCGGCGCCTCGATTCGCGGGTGCAGCTGTTGGCCTCGGCTCGGAAGATGAAAAACCGCGCCCGCGTGCATTTTCACCAAGGAACCGCGGAGACCATTGCGGAAGTAACCCTGCTGGATGGCGGCGAGTTGCTCCCCGGACATTCGGCGCTGGCGCAGTTGAGGCTCGACGCCCCGCAGGTGCTCCTCCCGGGCGACCGCTTTATTCTGCGGCAATTCTCGCCCGTCATTACCATTGCCGGCGGCGCCGTGCTCGATGCCCTGGCTCCAAGACATAAGCGGCGCGACGCGCACGTAGCGGGTTTTTTGCAGACGGCCGAGAGCGGGGAACACGGCGAAGTCCTGCGATCGCTCGTGGAACTTTCTCCTCGGGGGCTCGAATTCAGAGAGGTGGTCGCGCGCACGGGTTGGCTCGAAGAAGAGATTCG
>DASQHY010000143.1:0-48880 GCA_035631855.1 Candidatus Acidiferrales bacterium | reverse complement strand
GTTCCCGGAGAGGAGCCGCACGTCTTTTACGTGTGGTTCGACGCGCTGACCGCGTATCTGAGCGCGGTGGGCGGGCCGGAGTACGAACGCCACGGTTTCTGGCCGGCGGATGTGCATCTGGTGGGCAAAGAAATTATCCGCTTTCATGCGGTGTACTGGCCGGCGTTTCTGATGGCCGCGGGAGTGCCTCTGCCGAAGCAGATCTGGGCGCACGGCTGGCTGCTGATGGACAGCAACAAAATGAGCAAGTCGCGGGGGAACGTGGTGAAGCCGCGCCCGATCGCGAACGTTCTGGGGATGGACGCGCTGCGCTATTTCCTGCTGCGCGAAGTGGTCTTCGGGCAGGACGGCAATTTCAGCTACGACGCGCTGGTGCAGCGGTACAACAGCGACTTGGCAAATGGTCTGGGAAACCTTGCAAGCCGCACGCTGACGATGATTGAGAAATATTGCGGCGGGAAGGTTCCCGCGGGCGCTGGCGAGTCTGCGATTTCAGAGGCAAACGCGCAAGACAGAATCAAGACCGTTCACAAGGCCTTTGAGCAGTTTCAATTCACCCGGGCGCTCGAAGAAGTCTGGCGGTTCATTACGGATGTCGACTTAATGATTACCGACAAGAAGCCGTGGGTTCTCGCTGAGAGCTCAGCAAAGCGCGTAGAGTTGGATGCGGTGCTGTGGTGCGGGGCTGAAGCATTGCGTGTAATCGCAATCCTGGCGCATCCTGTGATGCCGACGGCGACGGAAAAGATTTGGAAACAACTTGGGCAGACCGGACCGCTCGGCGCGCAGAGAATTGACGCGCTGCAATGGGGCCAATTGAAGCCGGGCACGCGCATCGGAAAGCCCGAGGCGGTCTTTCCGCGCGTGGACAAAACCGAAACCATCGAAAGGATGGAAGCCATGGAAAAAGAAGCGAGTCAACCCACACCGGCGCCGAGCGCGGCGGCGGGAGCCGGAGCAGCGCCAGCGGCGCAGCCCGCCAACAACAAAATTGCCATCGAAGATTTCCTGAAGGTGGAGATGCGCGTGGGGCAAGTGCACACCGCGGAGCGCGTGCAGGGCGCCGACAAACTGCTCAAGGTGAACGTGGACATCGGCGGGGAAGTGCGTCAAATCGTGGCGGGAATCGCGCAGCATTACAAGCCGGAAGACCTGGTCGGCCGCAAGGTCATCGTGGTGGTGAATCTTCAGCCGCGAAAACTGCGCGGCGTGGAATCGAACGGGATGATTGTGGCGGCCTCGGTGGGCCCCGAGGGTCGGCCGGTGTTGGCCGGGTTCCTCGAAGAGGTGGAAGTGGGGGCGCGGCTGAAATAGCATCGTGGAACTCGTTGACTCGCACGCGCACATAGACTTTCCGCAATTTGACTCCGACCGCATGGAGATGCTGGAACGCGCGCGCGCGGCGGGGGTCACTACGCTGCTTGCCGTGGGCACCGGCCCAGGCCCGGAAAAACTCGACGCCGCATTGCCGTTTGCCGAACAACACGACTGGATCTACGCCAGCGTGGGGATTCATCCGCACGAAGCCAAGGAAGTCACGCCAGCGCATTACGACGAGTTGGCGCGGCTGGCGCAGCATCCGCGCGTGATTGCCTGGGGCGAG
This sequence comes from Candidatus Acidiferrales bacterium, assembly GCA_035631855.1. GTDB lineage: Bacteria > Acidobacteriota > Terriglobia > Acidiferrales > UBA7541 > DASQHY01. Next base: position 47,277 of record DASQHY010000143.1, on the reverse strand, counting down.
ATCGGCCTCGATTATCACTACGATTTTTCGCCGCGCGAGGTGCAGCAGAAGGTGTTTCGCGCGCAACTTGCGCTTGCCGCGCGTGCGAAACTCCCCGTCATCATCCACTGCCGCGAAGCGTGGCCCGATTGCCTCGCCGTATTGAAGGACGATTGGCGCAGCACGGGGCTGGGCGGAATTCTGCACTGTTTTTCCGGGACGCTGGAGGAAGCGCGGAAAGGACTCGAGATGGACTTCCTGGTTTCGTTTGCCGGGAACTCGACGTACCCGAAAGCGCAGAATTTGCGCGAGGTGGCGCGCGAAATTCCGCTGGGCCGTTTGCTGATCGAGACCGACGCGCCGTATCTGGCTCCCCAGGCTCATCGCGGCAAACGGAACGAGCCCGCTTATGTGGCCGAGGTAGCGCGAACCCTGGCAGGTGTGAGAAACTTGGCCCCAGATGAGTTGGCCGCGGCGACCGCGGAGAATTTCCGGCGCTTGTTTGGGCTGAGCCGCCAGGGGCGGCTCGGAGGCGGCGGTGTCTCCCAGGTTTCCGGGCCGTGACGGAGGAACGTCATCGCTCTTCTGACTGTTAAGGAAGTTTTCGATTTGGTGCGCGACGACCTGGCGCTGGTGGAGCAGGAACTGGCGCACCAGAGCAACGCCGCCTTCGAGCCCGTCGCGGAAATCACCAGCTATCTCCTAGGCGGCGGAGGAAAGCGGCTGCGTCCTGCGTTACTGTTGCTTTCCGCCGGATATGCGAACTACCGCGGGCCGGGCGCCATCCGCCTGGCCGCGGTCGTCGAGCTGATTCACAGCGCCACACTGATTCACGACGATGTGATTGACGGCGCCGACACGCGCCGCGGCCGCCCTTCGGCCAATTCGCGGTGGGGCAACCATCGCAGCGTGCTTGCCGGCGACTGGCTGTACATGCAGTCGTTCCAGATGGCCTTGCGCGAGCGCAATTTCCGGATTCTGGACATCCTCATCGAGCTCACGCAGAACATGGTAGAAGGCGAGCTGAATCAACTCACCAAGCTCGGCCGCATCGATTTGACCGAGGAGGACGCGCTGGAGCTGGCTACGTACAAGACGGCGTGCCTGTTCAGCGGCTGCGCGCGGCTCGGGGCCGTGTTGGGGCGCGGCGACGATGCCGCGGAACAAGCTTTGGCCGAGTACGGGCGCTACGCCGGGCTGGCATTTCAACTCGTAGATGATTTGCTGGACTTCACCGCTTCGCCGGAGCAGCTTGGGAAACCGGTTCTGTGTGATTTGAAGGAGGGCAAGGTTACGCTGCCGCTGATTTACGCGCTGCAGAACGGAGATCCCAGCGGACGGGAATTGGTCGCCCGGGTGCTTGAGGAAAAGGAATTCCACAGCGTGCGCCAGGAGCAGATCACCGCGCTGGTGCAAAACTCCGGCGCGCTGGAGCGCACGCGCAACCTCGCCCATGAATACGCCTACCGCGCCAAAGCCTGCCTGAACGGCAACGCCGCTTCCGAATACGGCCGCGCGCTCCTCACCGTGCCGGACTTCATCCTCGACCGGGAAAGCTGAATCGTCCGGGTACGCGATGCTGCCATTCAAGCTTGTTTATCACCCCGGCTACGACCTGAATTTGGGCGCGCACGTTTTCCCGTCGCAGAAATTCCGCATGATTTACGAAGCGCTGCTGCGGGAAGAGATTGCCGGCCCGGAGGATTTCCTGCAGCCCGTTCCGGCCGGCGATGGAGATGTGCTGCGCGTCCACACCGCGGAGTACATTGAAAAACTGAAAAAGGGAACGCTCAGCGCCAGCGAGCTGATGAAGCTGGAGATTCCGTGGTCGCCAGAAATGGTGCAGGCCTGCTGGCTGGCCGCAGGCGGCTCGATTCTGGCAGGCGAGAGCGCGCTGCGGGACAACTTTTCGGCAAATCTTGGCGGCGGGTTCCATCATGCTTATCCAGACCATGGGGAGGGCTTCTGCGCGATTCACGACGTGGCCATTGCCATTCGCTGCTTGCAGGCCGAGGGCGCTATCGCCACGGCCATGGTCGTGGACACGGACGTTCATCAGGGCAACGGCACCGCCGCGATTTTCCGGAACGACGCTTCGGTCTTCACCCTCTCCATCCACCAGGAAGACAACTACCCGATGCCCAAGCCTCCTTCGGACATCGACATTAACCTGCCCGACGGGATCGAGGACGGTGAGTATTTGAGCATTCTCGAGGCCCACTTGCTCAAGGCGCTGGAGCATTTTTCTCCGGACCTGATGTTTTACGTAGGCGGCGCCGATCCCTACTGCGAAGACCAACTCGGGGGCCTCAACCTGACCAAGGCGGGACTTCGCCGGCGCGACGCCATGGTGTTTGATTATGCGAATCGCCGCAAAATTCCGCTGGCGGCCACGTTGGCGGGGGGGTACGCGAGGCGCGTCGAGGACACCGTGCAAATCCACGTGGGGACAATCCTTGCGGCGCGCGATCTGCTCCAACGGTCAGCGGCGCGCTCGGCGGAATGAGCGGCGCCGCACTTTCCATCGGCGTGATTGCTGAATCCCGAGCATTACAGGCAGGCTGCTATTGAATGCGGATCGTGCCGGAGCCCGTCTGCACTTCGATGCGCGCAGCTCCGCTGCCGACCCGCGCGCGCAACTCGCGGCGGCTTTGCTCTTCGATCACGATGGGAATCCCAGCCTGGATCTTGCCGCTGCGCGCCACCGCGTTCAAACGGAAGCTCCCGCTAGCCGGGAGTCCGAGATTAACGCTGCCGGAACCCGTATGCAATTCCCAGAAGCTGCTGGGGGAGGGATTGCCGTCAATCGTGAGGCTTCCAGAGCCCGCCATCGCCGTCAGGCTGTCGTTTGCGCCTTGGACCATGATCGAGCCGCTGCCGGTCTTTACGTTGACGCGCGCGTCGGGCCGCGCGACGGAAATCGAGCCGGAGCCTGTGGTCACCCGGATATCGCCATGAACACCCCGCGCAGCGACCCCGCCCGAGCCGGTGGTTCCGCGAAATTCGCCGCCCACACCGGACGCTTCAATCGAGCCGCTTCCGGAAACGATCTGCACGTCTTCCCCGATCGTGTCCGCAGAGACTCTGCCGGAGCCGCTGACCAGCTTGACGGGGCCGCGCACATTGCGCGCGGACTGAGCCCCCGACCCCACGCGCGTCTCAATTTCGGTTTCCTTCGGAACTTCGATGACATAATCAATGGTAAGGTTCACGCCACCGAATCCCGCGAAAAAACGCCGGCGATCCCGGTCGCCGATGCGGATGACGTTGCCCTGCTGCTCGATGGGTGGATCGTCCGCCACCTCTTTGGCGCTGTAGGTGTGGCCGAAGAAAAAGGCGCGCCGCCGGACGTCCCCGTGAATACGCACCTGCCCGGTGGCGCTCCCGGTAATGCGCACGCTGCCCGAACCGTTGGTCAAATCCACGCGCACCGGACCGCTCACCGTCAGCGTGCGGTCAAAACTGGCGGTGTCCTGAGCCACCGCGACACAGCCCGCGACCCCCAGCACGCCTGCCAGCGCAACGGCCAGACTGAATTGGCCAAGTCTCCGCATCATTTCCGCAGTGCCTCCACGGGCGCAGCTTTGACGGCCCGCGCACCTTCACTAATAGATACGCGCCGGGAAACGAAATTGTTCCCGCAGGATTTCCCCGGCAATCACCAACTTTGGAGAGGCTACTTCTTCAGCGCCGCATTCAACGATCCCTGGCGATAGCCCTCCAGATCCAGAGAGACATAGGCGAACCCAAGCTGTTTGAAACGCGACGCCATCGTTTGCGCCATTTCCGCCGAAAGCGCCCGCGGCATTTCTTCGGGGGCGATCTCGATGCGGGCGAGGTCCTGATGAAACCGCACGCGAAACTGGCGAAATCCCAGGTCACGCAGGATAGTCTCGGCGCGTTCCACGAGGCTTAAGGTCTCGACAGTCACAGGCGTTCCATAGGGAACCCGAGAAGACAGGCAGGCCGACGCCGGGCGATCCCATGTGGGAAGCCCTGCGAGCCGGGAAAGTTCGCGGATTTCGTGTTTGCGCAATCCGGCGTCCAGGAGCGGCGCGAGCACTCTGTGCTCGGCGGCGGCGCGATGGCCCGGGCGGAAATCCTGCGTGTCGTCGGCATTGATTCCGTAGGCGACCGCCGCGAATCCGCGCGCCGCCGCCAATTCGTCGAGCTGCGTGAAGAGCTCCGCCTTGCAGTGGTAGCAGCGGTCTGCGTTGTTCGCGGTATATAGCGGGTTTTGGAATTCGCGGGTTTCGATGAATTCGTGTGCCACGGCTGTCTTCCGCACGAACGCTTCGGCTTGTTGCCGGTCGTGCGCGGAGAAACTTGGCGAAAGGGCCGTGACAGCCAGGGCGCGATTTCCAAGCGCGCTATGCGCTGCCCAGGCCAAGTACGCTGAGTCTGCGCCCCCTGAAAAAGCCACCAGCAGCGAAGCGCATTTTCCCAATCGCTCCAACAACCGCTGCTGCTTTTCTTCGGGGCGCGGAAGCTCCGCCGCTTTCACCGCAAAAACCTGGTTCATGATGAGCGCAGTATACCGCAGACCCGCAATCCAGTGGCGTTCAGAAGGCCGGTGAAGCGATTATTTGAAATCGAGCAAGACGTCCACGACCGCGGTTGTGGCATTGGTGCGCAGCCAGTGTCCCGCTTCGTCGTAATGAACCGGCAACTCTCCGAAAATTTCCGCGCGATGCGCCTGCAGCTTCACCAACAACTCGTCGAATTTCATCCGATCGAACACCACTCCTGTAGGCACGGGCCAGGCCTCGCGCAGTTTTTTCTCCGCATTGACCGAAAGGCCGGTGATCACGAGCTCCCCCATGTGATATTGAAGGCCCTCGTTGACCGTGACGTCGTACCGCACGCGGCCGGCCGCGTCGTCGTACACCGGCTTTTCCGCAAGCTTGACGTCGAGGTAACCCGCCCGCGCGTATTCGTCTTCCACGTGCTCCCAAATGGCCGCAATCTTCATCCCGTCGGCGGGATCATCGGTCTTCATGGCGAGAAAGTTGTCGAGCGACTCCGCGGTGTAGGCGCGGTTCCCGGCCCAATGTGTGCCGCCCCAACGATAAGCGGGGCCATGGTCGATGGGCACGAAGACGTGAATCGTATCGGGAAGGGGCCGGTTGGGGTCCCCGGTAAGCCGAACCTGCGGCTTGTCGAAGCGCGCGCGCAAAAATCCTTTTTGCAGGTAAATGGGCCGCACTTGCTCGTTCAGAAACAAGTCAATCGCAATTCGCGAGAAGGGCTTGCCCACCAGGTCAGAAAGGCGCGCCTGCACGATCCGCGATTCGGCGGCAAAAGGATCGCCGAATTCGACGCGCCCGATCTTTAGGCCGGCGCCGGTCACCCGGAACACTTGTGCGAGCACATCACGGACGGGGTCGTTGGTCAACTCGTGCTCGACGGCGACCGTCAAGCCTCGCTGGCCCAGAAGTTTTTGTACGGCGGACGCTATGTCATCGAGGATAGGCCCCTGTTGCGGCGCGGCACCGTTGAACCACGGCACGCTCTTGCGAATCGCCGCATTCAGCTCATCATCTGTAAACCAGGGGATGTTGTCGAAAAGGACGGGCGAGGTGGGAGCTTCCTCGACCCGAAACGTTACTTGCACTTCTTCCCCGACGCTGTGGAACCGGTAAGACACATTCGCGAACAATCCATTCTGCGTCAGGCGATCGGCGGCGGCCTGAAGATCCTCGCGCCCTACCAAATCGCCAAGTTGCAGGCCGCTCAACTCGACCACTTGCGCCTCGGAATACTTCTGAAGCCCCTCGACTTTGATCTGCGCAATTTTCCCCTTGCCTGTTTGCTGCGCGGAGAGTGCGGCGGTAAGGAGCGTTCCCGCAAGCAGCCCAGCAACTGCCATCCACTCTATAAGTTTGGACAATGAAATGCGTGTGATGGACATCGAATCTACCGCATTCTAATCGCGCCCACTACTCGACCGTGACGGACTTGGCCAGATTGCGCGGCTGGTCCACGTCGCATCCGAGCCGCACAGCAATGTGGTAAGCCAGAAGCTGCAGCGGGACGATCTCAAGAATGGGCGACATCAGCTCCGGCGCGGCGGGGACTTCGATCACATGGTCGGAGGATTCTTTGGCGAGCTGGTCGCCCGGCGAGACCACAGAAATCACGATGCCGTCGCGCGCTTTGACTTCTTTGATGTTGGAAACGCTTTTTTCGTAGCGCGTCATGGACTCGGGATCGGTCTCGTCGCGCGTGGCCAGCATGACCACTGGCAGGTGTTCGTCGATCAGCGCGTTCGGGCCATGCTTCATTTCGCCTGCAGGATAGCCTTCGGCGTGGATGTAGGAAACCTCCTTGAGCTTGAGCGCGCCCTCCAGCGCGATGGGGTAATGAATGCCCCGGCCCAGATAGAGGAAGTCCGTGTTGCGAAAGAAAGTTTTGGCCAGCGCTTCATAGTGGCCCTTTTCATCCGCCAGAAGCACGGTTTCCAGCTTGTGCGGGATTCGCGCAAACTCCTGCAGGAGTTTCTTCGCGCAGTCCATGGAAACGGTTTCGCGCAATTCTCCCAGATAGATGGCCAGCAGGAGCAGCGCCGTCAGTTGCCCGGTGAATGCCTTGGTCGAGGCGACGCCGATTTCCGGCCCGGCATGCGTCAGAATCGTTCCCGCCGCTTCGCGCGTGATCATAGAGCCCACCACGTTGCAAATCGCCAGCGACTTGGAACCCTTCTGCTTGGCTTCGCGCTGCGCTGCCAGGGTGTCGGCGGTTTCGCCCGACTGGCTGATACAGATCGTCAATGTGCCTTCGTGAATGATGGGGTCGCGGTAGCGAAACTCGCTGCCGTAGTCCACTTCCACGGGAATGCGCGCGAGCTTTTCGATCATGAACTTTCCAGCGAGCGCGGAATGCCAGCTTGTGCCGCACGCCAGAATCTTGATCTGGCGGAAATCGCGGAATTCCTTCTCGGTGATTTCCATCTCGTCGAGAAACACTTCACCACTCTCGAGCGACATTCGCCCGAGCAGGGTGTCGCGGACGGCCCGCGGCTGCTCGTAAATCTCCTTCAGCATGAAATGCTTGAAGCCGCCCTTTTCCGCCTGAATAGGGTCCCAGGTAATGTGCTGCACGACCCGCTCGACCGGATGGCCGTCGTGGTCCATCACGCGCACGCCCTTGGGTGTCAGGATGGCCAGGTCGCCATCCCCCAGGAAGAACATCTTTCGCGTGTGGTGGAGCAGGGCGGGGATGTCGCTCGCGACGAGGTATTCCCCCTCACCCAGTCCGATCACGGAGGGCGGCCCCATGCGTGCTGCGACGATCTTGTTCATGTCCTTGGTTGAGAGAATCACGAGCGCGTACACGCCCTTCAGTTGGCGCACCGTCTTGCGCACGGCTTCTTCAAGCGGCCCGCCGTCCATGTGCTTTTCCACGAGGTGCGCGACGATTTCCGTGTCGGTCTCGGTCACGAACTTGTGGCCTTCGGCCTGGAGCTGGTGTTTCAGCTCGACGTAGTTTTCGATGATCCCGTTGTGCACCACGACCACCTGGCCGGTGCAGTCGCGATGCGGGTGGGCGTTTTCTTCCGTGGGGCGGCCGTGCGTGGCCCAGCGCGTGTGCCCGACGCCATACACCCCATCGATGGGCGATTTGGCAAGAACCTCTTCGAGATTGCGCAGCTTGCCGGAAGCGCGGCGAACCTCCATCTTGCCGTTCTGCTGCACCACAGCGATGCCGGCGGAGTCGTACCCGCGATACTCCAGCCGCCGCAGACCGTCCAGAATCAGCGGCACGACTTTCTTGGGTCCGATATACCCGACAATTCCGCACATGTTCGGTTCGCTCCAGCCCTAAACCATGCAAAATGGCCGAAAAATAGCCCTCAACGATGAATTCAGATTAGCACAGTCCTGCGGATAGGGCACTGCGGGCGCTCGGAGAGGTGCTGGCGCATCAACAGAGGGGATTAGTCCACGATTTCGAAGCGGAATTCTTCAATCACCGGGTTGGTAAGGACTTCCTTCGAGATGCGCTCCACTTGCTTCTGCGCCTCTTCGCGGGATGCGCCGTTCAGCTCCAGGACGAAGAATTTTCCCTGGCGGACATCTCTTACCGCGGCATACCCCAGCGAGGCCAGAGCATGTTGGATGGTCTGCCCCTGGGGATCGAGGACCGTTTTCTTCGGCATCACCCAAACGTGTGCTTTCATGGGCGCATTATACCAGCCCCAAAGATTTCTTTGCTGCGTGAAAATGGCCAAGCAGCTCGGATTTCTCCCGAGTGGGGAGGAACGCGTACTCAAAACTCATCTCGGCAAGGTCGCACGTCTCCTCCGCGGAGAGACCCATCGCCGTGGCAGCGGCCTCGTACTCTTCACCGATGGTGGTATGGAACATGGCGGGATCGTCCGTGGAGAGCACCACGGGAATCTGACGGCGGTACAATTCCGCCAGAGGGTGTTCTTGAAGCCCGGCGGCATTCGTGCCGAGCTGCCGCGCCAGGGCGCCGGTGCAAATATTGCTCGTGGGGCAGACCTCCAGCGGAATTTTTCTCTCCGCAAGCAGCCGCTGCAACCGCAAGTCGTGCATGGCTGCAATACCGTGGCCGATTCTTTCCGCGCCGAGGATTTCGATGGCGGCGCGGATTTGGTCTGGGCTGCCGACTTCTCCGGCATGCGCCACACGGCGCAGGCCTTGCCCGGCAGCAAAGTCAAACACTTCCTGAAACGGCTCTGCCGGCAGGGCCAGCTCATCTCCTCCCATTCCGAATGCCACCACTCCGGCCAGTTTCGCTTGTACTGCAATCCGGGCGACCTCCATTGCCGGACCGGGGCCGAACTGCCGGGTCGCGTCAAAGATCCACTGAATCTGAAGCCCCCGGGGGCGCTGCTGTTCGGCGATGTCCCGCATCGCGGCAAAATTCGCAAGCGCGTCTTGCTTCCGCCACAGCGACACTCCGGTGGATTGCGTGATTTCCGCGTAGACGACGTTCTGCGCGCGCAATTCCCCGCAAAGACGTTCGGTGATCAGAGCGTAGTCCTGCGGCGTGCGGAGGAAAGAGGTCACCCATTTGAAAGCGTTGAGGAACCCGAGGAAGTCCTTGAATTGATAGCGCTCGCGGACTTCCTCGATGGTCAGACGCACGCCATGCCGCGCCGCCAGTTCGCGGGCCGTTTCCGGCGCGATGGATCCCTCGAGATGAAGGTGAAGTTCGGCCTTGGGGAGGGCGCGGACTTGTTGCCGGAAGTCCAAGAGAGCCACGGACCATTTACCGCTGCGGAAGCGGCGGACTGCCGGCATTCTTCCAGGCGGTTAGCCAGAACGACCCGACATCGGTTGCCGCGTCGGAGAGTTGGCGAATGAGAATCGCCGCTGCCTGATTGTAGAAGCGGTCGTAATATTCATCGGTGTAGTCGCCCAAGCCTTTGCGCGCCCGGAAGTCGGCCAGCAGGATGGTCTCCAACCAGCTATGCGCGCTCAGGCAGGCCTCAAACGCGTTGTCCGTGGGGTCTTTGAGGTACACCGCATCGTTTGGCCGCATCGGGAAAAACGAAGAGAAACGGTCGATCAGTTTTGACTTGAAGCGGTCATCCACGCCAGGTTGGCCGGAGAGCCTTCCGTCAAAATTGTCCGTGGTATTAAACGGATCGTGCGCTTCGGCGACGAAATGGGCCAGCAGCGCGGCATCGAGCCGCGCTTCGTCCCATTTCCCGGCTCGCATGGCGTTGGTCAGCTTCTCGCTGTACACGCCGATCTGCCAGGGCAGGACGCCGTTGGCTTCCAGTTTCGTTCTCGTAAACTTCGCCACCGCCGCTTTATAACTGCGCGGCAGGCTTTCAAAAGGGAAGCGGCCGTAGCGGTCGAGAAACAGAATGTGATACCGCCGCTCCGCTGTGGGGTTCTTGGCCAGCGCGTCCAGCGGGTCGGTGACGTGTTGCGCCAGAAAGTCTCGATTGGCCTCGAAAAACGGCTTCATCTCCGGCGGCAGAGTGTCAATTGCTTTTGACGCAACCAGGCGGTGCCCCGCGCCTCCCCACGCGCGCGTCCCGATAGGGAAAAGCAATACGATGAGGGGCACGACGACAATGCCGCGAAGAGCAGGCCGGCACGACTCACGGCTCCAGATTCGTTTCAATTCCGCGCTCCTCCCGTTTGCGTTTCCAGGCCCAGAACACTTCGCTTTCGGCTGTAGATAAAATAAATCACCAGGCCGATCGCAAGCCACACAAAGAAACGAATCCAATTCTCCACCGTCAGGCTGGCCATCAGCGCGATGCAAGTGAGCACGGAGAGAACCGGGAGCACGGGCACCCAGGGGACGTGGAAGCCGCGCGCGCGGTCGGGCTGCGTGCGTCTGAGGATCAGCACCGCCAGCGACACCAGCACAAACGCAAACAGCGTGCCGATGTTGGAGAGGTCGGCAAAGGTGCCGATGTCGAAGATCCCCGATGGAATGGCGACAGCAATTCCGGCTACCCACGTGGAAACGTGCGGCGTCCGGAATCTCTTGTGGACATTCGAGAACGATTTCGGCAAAAGGCCATCGCGCGACATCGCAAACCACACACGCGCCTGCCCAAGCTGGTAGACCAGCAGCGAAGAAATCATTCCCATTAACGCCCCGATGGTTACCCAGCGCTGCAGCTTGTCGAGCCCGATATTGTGCAACGCCGTGGCCACCGGCGCGGCATCACCCCGGAAAATGTGGAACGGCTGAATCCCCGTCAGCACCACGGCGACGCCTACGTACAGCACGGCGCAGATGAAGAGCGACGCCATGATCCCCAGCGGGAGGTCGCGCTTCGGGTTCTTGCACTCTTCCGCCGCCGTGGAAACCGAATCGAACCCGATGTAGCTAAAGAAGACGATGGCCCCGCCGGTGAGGACGCCCTGCCAGCCATTGGGCATGAACGGCTTCCAGTTCGTGGGCTGAATGTATTTCGACGCGAACACCACAAACAGAAAGATCGCAATCAGCTTGATCCCCACCATGATGGTGTTGGCCCCCGCCGACTCGCGGATTCCCACCACCAGCAACACGGTCAGCAGCATGACGACGACGAAGCCCAGAATATTGAAATGCAACGCCCAGCCCGCTTCGGGCGTGTAGGCGGGCGTACTCAGCGCGGCAGGCAAGTGAATGCCAAACGATGCCAGCAAACTGTTGATGTAGGCGGAGAATCCTACGGCTACAGCCATATTCGACACGGCGTACTCGAGAATCAGGTCCCAGCCGATAATCCAGGCGACCAGTTCGCCGAGCGTCGCATACGTGTAGGTGTAGGCGCTGCCCGCAATGGGAATCATCGAGGCCAGCTCCGCGTAGCAGAGTCCCGCGAAGCCGCACACGACTGCCACCAGGAAGAATGAGAGCGCGATCGCGGGTCCCGCCCCCGGGCGTCCTGAAACTCCTGCTGCGTGGCTCCCGTGTAGAATGACGTCCAGCAGCGGCGCTTTGAAGATCGAGGGGTAGCGCACTTCCTCGCCTGCCGCCGCCGTTCCGGTCAGCACAAAGATTCCCGTGCCGATAATCGCGCCGATGCCCAGCGCGGTAAGGCTCAGCCAGCCCAGCGTTTTCTTCAGTCGTTTTTCTGGGTTCTCTGCATCGGCCAGCAGCTTGTCGATGCTCTTGATGCGGAACAGTTGTGAGCCCACCCATCACCTTCCTCGCGCTGGATTCCGTCTAGCTGTGCCGCTGCAAGGGCTGAGGCACCGGCCAAAAAGCAGCGTCACTTTACCGTGGGGCGTCTCTCAGCGCAACGGTTCTGCCATCGGGCAACCCCGACGCGAATTCGGGAGCTGCCTACGCCGGCGTAAGCTGCGCGTACCTCTCGATAAACTTCTTTGCGCCGTACCCGGCAAAACTCACAGTCAACTTGCGATCCTCGGCGTCGCCCTCCACGGCGATCACGGTTCCAATGCCGTAATTGGGGTGCCGGACACGCTGCCCGATCAAAGGATCGGATTGTCCCGCGCGGCCTGCTGTGATTCGGGGCTCTCTTCCAGAGGAGCGTCTCTGCCGCGGCCCGCTGCTTTCGGAGAAACTCTGCCGCCGGACACGCCGGACGAACTCCTCCGGCGAATAGGAGTATTCCGGGTCGGGTTCGTAGCGGCGCGTCTCGCCTGCTTCGCTTAGCGAGCCGGGCACTGTTTCGACCAGCTCGCTGGGAACTTCTTGCAGGAATCGCGAGGGCGTGGACGCGCGAACCCGCTCTTCACCGAAGATCCGCCGGTACACCGCGCGAGTCAGCGTCAGCGTTTCTTTTGCCCGCGTCATCCCCACGTAGCACAGCCGCCGTTCCTCTTCGAGATCCTCCTTACTGTTGCCTACGCGGGAGTGCGGGAAGACGCCTTCCTCCAGCCCAGTCAGGAAAACGTGGTCAAACTCCAGCCCCTTCGTACCATGCAGCGTTGCCAGGGTGACTGGGGCGCGCTCGTCGTAAGTGTCGGCGTCGCTGACCAAGGCCGCGCGGTCGAGAAAATCGTGAAACGTTTCGCCCGCCTCCACGCCCTCGGCCACAGCGCTGACCAACTCGCGCAGGTTCTCTGACCGCGAAGTGTCTTCCGCAGTGTCTCGCTCTTGAAGCATTTCGAAGTAACCGGTCTGATCCAATACGTGGCGCAGAAATTCCGCCGGGGGAAGGGAAGCGACCTCTTCCTGGAGATGCTCGATGAGCTTGCGGAATCCGGCCAGAGGACCAAGGGCGCGCGTAGACGAGGACGTCTCCAGCGTGCGCAGGATAGCCGACCAGAGCGACCCGCCGTGCTCCCCTGCGGCGGCACGCAACGCGTCCATGGTCGTCTTGCCGATGCCGCGCGCGGGCGTATTAATGACGCGCAAGAGGGCGACATCGTCATTCGGGTTCATGGCCAGCCGGACATACGCCAGGGCGTCTTTCACCTCCGCGCGCTGGTAGAAACTGAAGCCCCCTATCAGCCTGTACCGCAAGCCCATCCTCCGGAAGACTTCCTCGAAAGCACGGGATTGCGCGTTGGTGCGGTAAAAGACCGCGACGTGTTGCGACGGGTCTTCCCGTGAGAGCGTGCGAATCGCCTCCCCCGCGTACTCCGCCTCAGCCGTGGCGTCCCGGGCCTCGAAGAACTTCACCGGAGATCCGCCGTTTTTGGTGGCAACAAGATTTTTCCCGATGCGTTTGAGGTTGTGCGCGACAACGCCGCTCGCGGCGTCGAGAATGGTCTGCGTTGAGCGGTAATTCTGTTCCAGCTTCACAACCTTTGCCCCGGGAAAATCTTCAGCGAACCGCAGGATCAGACTTACATCGGCGCCGCGCCAACGGTAGATGGACTGGTCCTCATCGCCCACGACGCATAGATTGCCGCTGGGTTCAGCGAGCAACTTCAGCAAATCGTACTGCGGGCGGTTGGTGTCCTGGTATTCATCCACGTGGATGTAGGCAAAGCGCTTGCGCCACTGCTCGCGCGCGGTGGCGTGCTCCCGGAGCACGTCCACTGCGCGCAGAAGCAAGTCGTCGAAATCGAGCGCACCGGAGTCCCGCAGTTTATTCTGATACGCATCGAACACCTGCGCCGTGACGCGCTCTTCTTCATTCCGCGCCTCGCCGGCCAGCGCGTCCGGACTTTCCCCGCGGTTCTTCGCCGCGCTGATCCGGCCGAGCAGCCAGCGCGGCGGAAAAGCGCGGTCGTCGCGGCCAAGCTTTGCCAGCACCAGCTTGATGGCGGCAATCTGGTCTTCATCGTCATAAATCGCAAAGCCTCTGGAGAGCCCGATTCGCGGCGCCTCGCGCCGCAGCAGCCTTGCGCAAAACGAATGAAAGGTTCCAATCCAGGGATCGGCGGCGGGCAGCCCGGCTCGCACCAGCAGCGATGTGACCCGCTCCTTCATCTGCTCGGCGGCCTTGTTGGTGAAGGTCACCGCAAGAATGGACTCGCCCGGCACGCCTCGCGCAATCAGGTGAGCAATGCGGTAGGTAAGGGCACGCGTTTTCCCTGTCCCGGCTCCCGCCAGGATGAGCAGTGACCCTTCGGTGGTTTCGACGGCTTGGCGTTGTTGCTCGTTCAGGTCATCCAGAAAATTCATGGGATGCGAAGGCCTCGAAGTGCCGCGAACTGGCGGACACACAATTCTAACTGACGCTGCCGCGCGCGGCAAAGCGGCACAGTCTCGCATGCAGGAATACTCTGCCGTTTCACTTCAGCCAGCGGGCAGTTTTCTCCCGTGAACTACCTGACAGCTGCCCCCAGGTCGATCTCGAAATAGAAGAGGGGTTGGTTTTTCTCAACGAAGCTTAAATCCGGGATATACAACCGAGTGTACCGAAGCATGTCGAATTGATGCCCCATATCGAAATAGACGAGCCCATGTTCGGTAGTGTGGGGGCCAATCACGTCCGTTTGCAGCGCCGCTGCCTCCAAGGACGCTTCCAATTCATCCCAATCTTTTCCGCGGCTCTTTTTCGGCCCGCGGCCGGGGAGAGGGAGTCGCGTCCGTGGTACGGAGGGATTCTTCGAAGTGCCCCGGTGCAGAATCAGGTCGGCCAAATCATCGGCGGCAAGCGGCCGCAGCTTTTGGCGGTCACCGCCGGGGGGCGCATAGATCAGGCGAATCGTATCCACGTCGATGCGGATCAGTTTTTCGGTGTCGTTGCGAAAATAGACATCAATGGCCGCAACCCCCGCGTCCATGGGGGTCTTTTTCTTGAATCTCGCCTTGTAGGTAGCCGCATCCACCCACGGATCGGCTGCCACCAGCAATCCATCATGGGAATCCCGTGCCGGGAGAGTTGCCGGTTCCTTCTGGCCCACCGCCCCCCAAGAAACCGCGCCCAACAAGGCAGCGAAGAGGAGTCCCGGCCAATCATTCCTCATGGTGGGCCTATAATACCGAGTTTTGTCTCCCGCTGTCGGGATTGTTCGATACACTGAAGGGCGTCGCTGGGGTGGTTGCCATCGCACCGGATGAGCGCCCAGGCAAAGGAAGAGAACCAAGTCCATGTATTTCATCTACAGTGTGCTGACGGCGGTTGGCGCGATACTGGCCGCGCCATATTTCCTTGTTCAGGGCCTCCGCCGCGGCAAGCATCTTCGTAATTTGCCCGAGCGATTTGGAAGGGTGCCGGCGAAAGTTCGCGCCGGCGCAGCGTCAGGCCCCGGTCCAGTTTGGGTACACGCCGTATCCGTCGGCGAGACTCTTGCGGCCTTGCCGCTGGTTCGCGAACTCCGAACGCGCTTCCCCGACAGCCCCGTGGTTTTCTCGACGACTACGGTCACGGGCCAGCAGCTTGCACGCGAGCGCCTGGGTCCAGGCGCCGCAGTTTTTTATTTTCCGTTTGACTGGAACTTTGCGGTTCGCCGTGCTTTTCGTGCCGTGCGTCCTTCCGTGATTGTCATATTGGAGACGGAGATTTGGCCGAACTTCCTTCGCGTGGCTCACCGCGAGAAGGTTCCGGTTGTATTCGTCAACGGCCGCCTGTCCGACCGGTCGTTCCGCCGCTACCAGCGCGCTTTTGCCTGGGCCGGGTTTTTCCTGAAGCCTTTTCTTCGCCGCGTTTTTTCGACCGCTTCTCTCTTCCTGATGCAGTCCACCGAAGATGCCGGCCGTCTGAAGGCTCTCGGCGCGCCTCCTGAAAAGGTCCAGGTTAGCGGGAATTTGAAGTACGACCAACCACCGCCGCCTTCCTCCGCTTTGGCCGATTGGCTGGAGTCTGAGGCACAACGCACGGGGCGCCGGCCGCTTGTCGTCGCAGGGAGCGTCGTTGCCAGTGAAGAGCCCCTGGTCTTGATTGCCTTCGGTATCCTTCAGGGCGAGTGGCGGGATGCCTTGCTGGTCCTCGCTCCGCGCAAGCCGGAGCGCTTCGACGCCGCGGCGGATTTCGTCAATGAATCGAAGCGGAAATTCATTCGCCGCAGCGAGCTGGCGACGGAGATTCCCGACGGTGCAGCTGGGGCGGGAACTTATGCGGCACAACAACTGAACAAGCCGAGAGCTGCCCTGCCGAACGACGTCAGCGTTATCCTTCTGGACTCAGTCGGAGAGCTTGCCGGGGTGTATCGCGTCGCTGACGCGGTCTTTGTGGGCGGCTCGCTGGTTCCCTCGGGCGGGCACAACATCCTCGAGCCGGCGGCTATCGCCAAGGCTCCGATTTTCGGCCCATCCATGGAGAATTTCAAAGAGGTAGCCGGGGACTTCCTCGCCGCCGGGGCCGCCGTGGAAGTTCACAGCCCCGAGGACCTCGGTGTCGCCTGGATTGAACTGGTGAAGGACGCCCAGCGCCGCGAACAAATGGGAAGTGTGGCCAAGAAGCTTGTCGAGTCCAGCCGCGGTGCAACGGCCCGCGCGCTCGAATGCATTTCTCTCTATTTTTCGCGGCCGGATTCCTCCGGCCGAATTCCACTTGCCGGTCGCCCCAAGCCCGCCCGAGCTTCTCAGGGATAGAAATGAACTTTCCGCCGTTCGTGCGCTGGCTTCTCTCGCCCCTCTCGCTCCTTTATGGCATTTTTGTCCGCCTGCGTGCCTGGTGCTACCGCCGGGGCATTTTCAAAGCGAAGCGGCTCGCGCAGCCTGTCATCAGCATCGGAAACTTGACGGTGGGCGGCACGGGCAAAACACCCACGGTTCTGTGGCTTGCGCAGCGCCTTCAAATCGAAGGCAAGCGCGTCGGAATTCTTTCGCGCGGCTATCATCGCGGGCACCCGACTGGAGAGGGGCCGGAAAGCTCTGCCGAAAGAGTCCCCAGCGACGAAGTCCGCCTCCTCGCCGAACGCTTGCATGTCCCCTTGGGTGTCGGCGCGGATCGCTACCGGACGGCCATTGCGATGGAGCAACAGCAAATCGAAGTGTTTCTTCTCGACGACGGCTTCCAACACCAAAGTCTCGCACGCGACCTCGACATCGTTCTCTTGGATGCCACCAATCCCTTCGGCGGGGGCTGGCTTCTCCCCGCGGGCCCCCTTCGAGAGCCGGCCTCCGCTCTCTCGCGCGCGAATATCGTTCTCATTACGCGCAGCGAACATGCCCCGGCGGTCGAGACTCTGGTCCGCCGGCATTCCCCTGCCCCCATCTTTTACGCGCAGACCCGCCTGGCCGGAGTGCTCGAACGGAGCCGGCCTGCACCGGGAAGCCGCGCCGCTGACCCCAAACAGTACCGCTACTTGGTGTTTTGCGGCCTTGGCAACCCGCAAGCCTTTCGCGACGACCTCTCCCGCTGGGGCATTCAGGTTCTGGGCAGCACTTTTTTCCGCGACCATCACCAGTATGCGCAACGCGAAGCCGATCAACTCGAGCGCCTGGCTATGGCCATGGGTGCCACCGCGCTTCTCTGCACCGAAAAGGACGTCTTCAACCTGGAAGGCGTTCAGTTCAACACGCTTCCGGTCCATTTCTGCCGGATCGATATGAACCTCAGCAATGAAGACGCGTTCCTGGCCATTGTCCGCAATGCCCTCCATCTGGCTTCAGAGAGATCCGCGAAGTGAACGTCCTCCCCAGCGGAATGCCCGAAATCGTTGCCCGGATTGATACCGCTGCCGCGGGTGTGATACTTTTCGTTTCGCTTGCGGATGGCGCTGTGACGCAGATGGCTGCGGCGGCCCTGCGGCGCCATCCTGTGAAGCTTGCCAGAATCGTTATCGTTGAGCGCGCGCCCAACTTTTCCGCAATGAATCAGCTTCCACTTTCGCTCTTACTTCTTGAGGGGCCCGCATGAGCCGTGCGCATCCCTCTCCTTCGCCGGCCCGTGCTGCTGCGGACCTGACGCGGCTTACGGAGATCGTGGAACAATTCCCGCGGCAAGCCATCGCGCTCCTTGGCGATTTTGTCGCCGACGAATTTCAACGCGGCGACATCGCGCGCGTTTCACGCGAGGCCCCTGTCTTGATCTTGCGCCACCGCGAAACGCAACTCTTCCCCGGCGGCGGCGCCAACGCGGCAAACAATCTGGCCGACCTCGGGGCACGCGTCCGCCCGGTCAGCGTTGTCGGCGACGATTCCGCCGGACGCGCCCTGATCGCCTATTTTCGGGGCAAAGGCGTGGACACTTCCGGCCTGGTTCGTCTTCGCGGGTGGACGACCCCGGTGAAAACGCGCTTTCTTGCCGGATGGGCACACACCGTTCCCCAGCAGGTTCTTCGCGTGGACCGCCAATCGCCCGGGCCTCTTCCGCGCGCAACCCAGGATCTCCTGAAGCGAAAGCTGCGCGCGGCGATGCGTGAGGGCACTCCTCTACTCGTTTCCGATTACGGTTTTGGCGTGGCGGCCCCGGAGTTGGTCCGCGCAGCCGCCGTACGTTCCCGGAACAACCGGATTATCACCTTGGATTCAAGGTTCGCACTGCACGGTTTTCGCGGGGCCGGCATTACTGCCGCAACACCAAACGAAGCCGAATTGGAGGCGCTCCATCACGCTTCCATTGGACACGATCCGAAGGTTTTTGAAAAGTGTGGACGTGAGACGATGGACTATTTGCGGCTGCGAGCTCTAGTGGTGACGCGCGGTCGAGACGGCATGGTGGCATTCGAGCGCGGCAAACCGACCGTTCTGATTCCCGTCTTCGGGAATGAACAGGCGGTGGACGTTACCGGCGCGGGAGATACTGTCATCGCGGCGCTGACGCTGGCACTGGCCGCCGGCGCAAACTTTGTCGAAGCCGCCCATATTGCCAACATCGCCGCAGGAATTGCGGTGATGAAACGCGG
The DNA here is from genome assembly GCA_035631855.1 of Candidatus Acidiferrales bacterium. GTDB lineage: Bacteria > Acidobacteriota > Terriglobia > Acidiferrales > UBA7541 > DASQHY01. The sequence goes on along the minus strand of DASQHY010000143.1, from coordinate 28,657 downwards.
CACTGCGACGGTCACCGGCGAGGAATTGCTCGGCGCAATTCGCCGCGAAGCCACCGGCGCGGAGGGCGCTGGGGCCCATTGATGTCTAACCCGTTTATGTCGGACTCTCGCAAGAAAATCTTGCCCTGGGAATCCTTGCTGGAAGTTCTGAATGCGCGCCGTCGCAAAGGCGAGCGAATTGTGCTTGCCAACGGCTGCTTTGATTTGCTTCATGCGGGCCACGTGCGGTATCTCGAAAGCGCCCGCCAGGAGGGCGACATCCTCGTCGTGGCGGTCAACTCCGATTCGAGTGTGCGGCCGCTGAAAGGCCCGGGCCGGCCCATTCTGCCGCAGGACGCGCGCGCCGAGTTGGTGGCCGCGCTGCGCGCCGTGGATTACGTCACCATCTTCGACGAGCCCAACGTGGAAACGCTGCTGGAGACGCTGCGTCCCGAGGTTCACGCCAAGGGCACCGACTACACGCCCGCGACCGTTCCGGAACGAGCCACTGCCGCGCGGTTGGGCGTGCGCGTGGCCATTGTCGGCGATCCCAAGCGCCACTCGACGCGTCAGCTTCTCGCGCGCCTCCGCGAAGCCTCTCATGGCTGACCAATGCTTCCTGGTTGTGCGCTTGAGCTCACTGGGAGATATCCTCCACACAGCTCCTGCCGTGGCTATGATCCGGGGCTCCTTTCCGGGCGCGCCCATTGACTGGCTGGTCGATCGCAGATGGACGGGCCTTTTCGCAGGTTGCTCCGACTTTCGCGAAGTCATTCCAGTTGACCGCGGGTCGTTGAAGAGTCTCGGTGCGACGGTCCATCGTCTGCGCTCCGCCCGTTATACGTGCGCGTTGGATTTTCAAGGTCTTTATAAGTCGGCGCTCTTGGCTTATCTCTCCGGAGCGCCCCGGCGCATCGGGTTGAGCCGCAGCTTTGCCCGGGAAGGCGGCGCAACTTTTTTTTATACCAGCCGTGTTGCTCCGCCGCCGGGCCACATCGTGGACCAGAATCGTGCGCTGGCTCGCGCTGCGGGCGCAGGGCCTGAAATCTATCCGAGCGGTCTTCCACGAGCGACCGATTCTGCGGTGAACATGGTGCGCCGCATGCTGGGTGGCTCTGCACAAGAATTTTTTGTCGTCAGTCCCGGTGGCGGCTGGGGTTCGAAGTGCTGGCCGGCCGATCGTTACGGAGTGCTGTGTCGTGAGCTTTCCTCGCGGTATGGATTTCGGCCCGTGGTGAACTACGGGCCGGGCGAAAAACCTCTCGCCGAAGCCGCGATGCGCGCTGCTGCCCCTGCGGAGACGACACTGTTCACCGGCGAAATCCCGGAATTGGTTGCGCTACTGTCCATGGCGAAATTCGTGGTCGCGGGCGATACTGGCCCGCTGCATCTTGCCGGCGCCTTATGCACGCCTGTCGTCGGGCTGTATGGTGCGACCGATCCCGCTCGTACCGGCCCGTATCGCAAGGATGACGTCGTGGTCTGTAATGAACGATTGGAAGGCATGGGTCACAAACGCGGACACGAGCCCGACTCTTCCATGCTTTCTATCACTATCGAACAAGTGCTTGCCGCGGTCGAGCGCCGTTCGGAGAAGCTCCGTTGAGCCCCGGGGAATTCTTCACCCGCTGGCGCGTGCGACTGGGCTATCCCGCGGCCCTCGCAGCCTGCTGGTTTGCCCATCCGACTCCCCAGTCAATTGCCGCGTGCGCGGCTGTCGGTCTGATTGGTCTGCTCGTGCGGGCTCTCGCTGCGGGCTATCTCCACAAAAACGAACAGCTGGCTACCTCGGGCCCCTATGCTTTCACTCGCAACCCTCTGTATCTGGGCAGCTCCATTCTCGCCGCCGGGTTTCTGATCGGCTTCCATTCCTGGTGGGCAGGCTCGATCATCGCCGTGTACTTCGCGGTGTTTTATCCCGCGGTCATCCGCCATGAGGAACGTATTTTGCAGGCTCGCCACGGAACCGCGTTCGAGAAATATGCAGGAAGGGTTCCGCTGTTCTTTCCACGCCTCACCCCGCGCCGCGATGCCGAAGAATCTTCCGTGGGTTTTTCCTGGGCGCAATATATTCGCAACCGCGAGTATCGCGCAGCGATTGGATTTGCAATCGGGCTCGCTCTCCTGGCGGTTTTGATGAAGTGGCGAGGTTAGCCCTATGGGTAATCGCAGGTCTTCCCACAAAACGGTAAAATCCCGCCTACGGGCAACTTACAAAGCAGCTTACGCTCAGGGACTTGCCGTCTGTCTTCAGCGTCACGGCGCCATCGCGGTCGGTGCGCAGCACGCGCACGCCTGCCGACGCAAGCCGGGCGAGGACTTCCGGGTGCGGGTGGCCATAGGGATTGGCCTCCCCCGCGGAAATCACGGCCACCTGAGGCGCGACTCTTTCCAAAAATTCCTCCGTCGTCGAAGTTTTACTGCCGTGGTGTGCGACCTTTAAGAAGTTCGCCCTTAGTGGCTCGCCGCTGGAGACCAATTCATGTTCCGCCTGCCGCTCGATGTCTCCGGGGAGAAGAAGCGTCTCGTTTGCGAATTCCAACTGGATGACAAGCGAGTCGTTGTTCTTCGCCTCGGATGCATCCTCCGAATCGGAGAGCTTCGGCCAAAGGACGTGACCTTTCACGCCGTCCCAGCTAAAGTCCTCGCCGCTGTGTTCGTGAATCACCGGAATTCCCCTGGACTGAGCGAGTTCCTCCAGCGCCTGCAGCCCCGCGTTCTCTACATCACGGCTGATCCACAACGCTCCTACGCGAAAATTGTTGAGTATCGCGTGCAGCCCGCCGAGGTGGTCCTGATGCGCATGGGTTAGCGCCACCACGTCGAGCCGTTTCACCCCGCGCCTCCACAAGTAGGGCGATACAACCTCTTCGCCGATATCCAAGCCCGCTCGCAGGTCGCCGAATCGCTCTGCGCCCGGTGCTCCCCCACCATCGAGCAGCAAGGTGCGGCCGCCGGGAAACGCCACGAACAGCGAATCTCCCTGGCCGACGTCCAGGGCGGTGACTTCGAGCGTGCCCTGCGTGAGCTGCGGGCCAAATGGAAATGTGGCAATCAAGGCGGCGAGCGCCGCGACGCCAATCATTGCCGGCAGAGCCAGCCGTTTTCGATCTGCCCGCAACGTCACCGCAAGTGCACACAGCCCCGCAAAAAACGATCCCAGCAACCAGCCGGGAGGATTCGGAATTCGGTAAGAGGCATGCGAAAGGTGGGCCGCCCAGTCCATCGACCGCACTAGGAGCGTTGTCATTCCGCCCAAGATCCAAGCAAGGATGCGGCCGAAGCCATGCCATGCGAAACTCACCAAGAGCGTGACGAATCCCACAGGAACAATCAGCCCCGTCAACAACACTGCGGGAATATTGGCCAGCGGCCCAATCAGGCTCACGCGATGAAAATCGACCACCATGAGCGGCAGCATCCCGATCTGCAGCACCACCGACAGCACAAACACATCCCATACGAAGAATCCCGCGCCCAGAGACGCGCTTAGCAAGGATGCGGAGCGCAATCGAAGCCTCGTCGGAAGCCGCGTCGAAAGCCAGTTGGCTGCGGCGCGTACGTCGAGACGGAATTGCGCCGCTCGCGGCGTGTGTCCTGCGTCTCGCGAAGTGTCTGTCAGATTCGCCAGCGCCCGCCGGTAAGGCTCTGCCGTCCGCTCGAGCCACGGAAGCGCCAGTCCACCGATGGCCCCAACGGCCAGAAATGAAAGCTGGAAGCTCGAATCATAGAGCTCCATCGGACGCGCGATCAGCAGGAGGAGCGCCGCAAGCGCCGCGGTGTTCAGCAATTCCACCCGGCGGAAAAACAATCGGGCGAGGAGAACAATCAGCGCCATCAACGCCGCGCGAAGAATCGGAGGACGGTCTTCCACTACGGCCACATAGCACGCAAGAATGGCCAGCGTGAGCAGCGTCGTCCAGAGCAGGGGGACCCTTGCGCGCCTCCCCGCCCAGAGAAGAAAGCCGACCAGTGCCGCCAAATGCAGTCCGGCAATCGCCAGGACGTGATAGGCGCCCGTCTGTTGAAACGCAATGGCCGCGTCGTGGCTGATGAATCCGCGGTCGCCCAAAAGCATGGCTCGCAAGATGGCCAGCGCGCCGGGCTGAGTGGGGAAGAGGGAATCGAGCTGTTCCAGCAAGCGCCCGCGTACCTGCGCGGCTCGGTGCGCCAGCGTCAGCGGCGGAGTATCCAGCTTGGTGAGCAACTCGGCATGGCGCAGCGTCCCGAGGACGTCAGTCTTCTGCCGCGCGAGAAATGTCCTGCGATCGAACGCACCCGGGTCCTTGAAGTTATGAGGAGGGCGCGCCAGGACAATCGCCTCGACGCGGTCCCCAGCGCGCAGCGCTTCCGGCTCAGCTTCCTGCTCCGAGTGATAATAGCTCAGCCGCAGCCCGCCCTCTACTGCGAGACTTTGCCCGGCAACACCCACCGCTTCGAGGTCCAGATCGTATTGCAAACCCCAGGGCAATCGTTTGGGGTCTTCGCGAAGCCGCGCGCGCCAGCGCAGCGGTTCGCTAGCATTCAGCGGGCCCGTCGAGAGAAGCGACGTTACGTGATTCTCTGGCGATGGCTGCCGCGCGAGGAGACCTGCCAAATTGCCCACAAGGATCCACGTGAGCAGACTTGCGGCCCCCGCGAAAACGATTCGTTGTTTTCGGACAAGGACGAATCCTGCGGAGAGGAGTGCTATTGCGAGTCCAGCGAGAAGGAATATCGGAAACCGGCTGGCTCCCCCGTGCGGCTGTATCGCGGGCCCGGCGAGCAGCAATCCCGCCGCGAAGGCCGTCACGGTCCATACCGCAGGCAGTTTCATTCCCGGCGTTCCAACATCACCAGCGATTCGATGTGATAAGTCTGAGGGAACAAATCGAACAAATGGACCTCACGAATCTCGTATCTCGCGCCGGTCCGTGCCCCGCCGTTCTTGACGTAGGCTGCACCCGTTAAATCGGCGAGGTCTCGCGCCAGCGTTGAGGGATCGCACGAAAGATACGCCATCCGCTGCGGCGCCAGCCGAGCAATCCGCTCGGTGACCTCCGCGCCAAGTCCCGCGCGGGGCGGGTCGAGAACAACGAATTCCGGTTTGTCTTTGCACTGCGCGAGAAAAGCTTCCGCCTTCTTGTTCACGACTTCCGCGCCGGCGCCTGCTGTTTCCAGGTTCGCTTTCAAGTCTCGTGTCGCCGCAGGGTTCGCGTCCACCGCGATCACTTTCTCGAACTTTTTGGCGAGTGGCAGGGTGAACAATCCGACGCCGGCAAACAAATCCAGGGCAAGCCTTCCGCCTCCTGCCGCGCAGACCGCTTGCACGAGTTCGCCCGCCAAAAACCGGTTCACTTGAAAGAACGACAAATGGCTGCAGCGGTAGCGGTTTCCCGCGGCCTCATAGAAAATAAATCCCGGCCCGAACATTTCGAGCCGATCATTGCTTCGATCGAGCTGTAGCAAAGATTCAAGATGGGGAATCGCCGAACGAAAGATTTCGGCGAGCGCCTTTGCGGGCGGGCCGAATTTCTCAAACGCCACATTGAGCAGAACACGGTCGTCCGCGGAGTCCGCGCTCGCTTCGATCTCATGGACCGTTCCGGCGACCTTTCCGCTCGCCAGAAGTTGCCGCAATGCGTCCAGCGTTTCGGCAAGACGCGGAGAGAGGATTCCACATTCATTGACCGCGCACAACGACGAGGAACCCGCTCGAAAGTATCCGATCTCCTGTGCCCCCGTACTCCCCGCACGCACCGCCCATTGCGCCCGGCTGCGGTAGCCCGTTGGCGGAGACTCGTGCATCACTATCGGGCCTTCCCAGGGAACCCGGCCGATTCGGCCCAGGGTTTCGCGGAGAATCTCCGCCTTCAGCTTCCGTTGTGCCGCGGGGGGAATGTGCTGGTAGTGGCAGCCGCCGCAAACGCCGAAATGCGGGCAAAACGGAACGCTGCGCTCCGGCGAAGACGAAAGCAGTCTTTCCACACGCCCGCGCACGAATTTCTTCTTGCGCTGGACCGCCTCCACGGAAACCTCTTCGCCCGGCAAAACAAACGGCACGAAGACGGTTTGCCCGTCGTAGTGAGCCAAACCATCGCCGCCGTACACGAGCTTTTCGATGCGCACGTCCATGGCAAACGAAATCTTCTCCTGCGAATTGCGGCGCAGCCGCTTGCAGCTTCACACCAGGTAAAACAGGCTCAATCGCGGCAACCCGAATTCCTCGAATAAGCGCTTCTGCAGATATTGCCGCTCGACTTGCGCAAGCTGCGCCGCCGACATTTTCCGCCTGTAGGGAGCCAATTGCCGGTCGAATTCTCGCCGCGCCCCGACCAGAACCTCTTCGCCGGCACATACCGTCGCGGCGGCCGTGAGCTTTTCTTCGAGCGCTGTGAAGCGCCGCTCCAGGTCTTCCAGATCGAGCGATGCGGGCGAATCGAGCAGCTTGCGAACCTCCCCAAGGCTTTTGCAAACTTCGCTGATTCTCAGCGCCAGCTCCGGCTGCCGCCCCTGCTGTTTGTCAGCCGCGGCCCTCAATTTGTCGGCGTTGGCTTCGACATACGCTCCTAGTTCCTCCCGCGAAAATGTCTCCGGCCGGGAAGCTGCGTTCCCTGAGGCCGCGCTGGTATTCGGGCCGCGTCCCGCCGCGGCCTCTTTGCCTTCTCCGGCGGCATCGAGAACGGCGTCCACGCAATACGCGAGGCTTTTCAGTGGCCGCCCTCCGGCGGCGCGTCGCGAGCGCTGGTAACTCTCGAACGCCCGGTCAATACCTCTGAGCACAGCTCCCAGGGGGATCCCGGCTTTCTGCCAGGACTCCATGATGGCCCAGTCCAATGGAGAGACCAGCAGATGCGCGCCGCGCTTTTTCCAGAAATACTCTTCGATCTCGGTGAAGTAGCCGAAGTAATTCACCGCATCCGCCGTGCCGGAAGGATTCACCGCTGTGGCTTTCGGGGGGCGGCAGAGGTCTGCGAAGAAGCCGGCGCCGCCGTCGCCTCGGCCTTTGGTTTCGATGTATGCCATGCCGGGTTGCGTTCCCAGATGATGCGCAGCCCTTCCAGCGTCAGGAATTCGTCAATGGTCCGGATGTGCCGCGAAGCGCCTCCGATCAAGCGAGCTTGCCCGCCCGTGGCAATCACCTTCACGTCCGGGCCCATCGCCTTTTTCATCCGCTCGAGGATGCCGTCCACCAGGTCCGTATACCCGTAGAAAAGTCCTGCCTGCATCGAAGCCGCAGTGTTTGTTCCGATGATTTTCCCGGGGTCCTTGATCTCGACTCGAAACAGCCTCGCGGCCCGCGCAAACAGCGCATCGGCGGAAATGCCGATACCCGGCGCCAGCACCCCGCCCAGGTATTCGCCGCGTGCCGAGACCGCGTCGAAGTTAATCGCCGTGCCGAAGTCCACGACGATGCACGGGCCGCCGTATTTTTCGAACGCCGCCACGCTGTTCACGATGCGGTCCGCGCCCACTTCCTGGGGGTTCTCGTACTGCACGGGCATTCCGGTCTTGACTCCCGGCTCGACGAACAGCGCTTTGTGGCGGAAGTATTGCTCCGCCATTTGCGCCAGCGTTGCATTGAGCGGCGGCACCACCGAGCTGATGATGACCCCGCCGGTCTCGCTTGGCTCGAGTCCCGCAACGGTGAACAGGTTGCGCGTCAGAATCCCGTATTCGTCCACGGTTTGGTCGCGCGCCGTGGTCAACCGCCAGTTCGCCAGGAGGTCTTTCCCGCGGAAAACGCCCAGCACGGTGTTCGTATTGCCCACATCAATCGTCAAGAGCATCAGGGAGCCTCGGTGACATCGCCGGAGATCACCGTTTCGGTCCGGCCGTCTTCCCGCTGGACGCGCAACATCCCGTTGGGCGCCAGGCCCGCGGTGGTGCCCTCGAACGTTTCGCGCCCGTTGGCGATGCGCACTCGTTTTCCGCGCGCGAAGCTCGACGCTGCCGCGAAGCCTTCCAGAATCGGCCGCGCACCTTCGGTGAGATAGCGATTGTAGTAGCTCTCGAGCTGGCGCAGCAACCGCGCCGTCAGTTCCAGCCGGGAGTGAACCTTTCCGGTTTCCATGCGCAGCGATGTAGCCGTCGCCGCCAGTTCGTCCGGCATTCGCGCATGATTTACATTCAGACCAATCCCCAGGACCACGAATTGCACGCGCTCGGGTTCGGCGTGCATTTCCGTCAGGATGCCTCCAATCTTCTTCCCGCCGAGCAGCAAATCGTTCGGCCATTTCAGGTCGGGCGTCACACCAGTCTGTTCGGCGACGGCGTCGCGCGCCGCCAGCCCCGCCAGCAGCGTCAAGATCGGCGCATCGGCAGGGGAGATCGCCGGCCGCAAAAGCGCCGTCAGGTAGATGCCGCTGGCCCGCTCGGAATGCCAGGCGCGTCCGGCGCGGCCGCGTCCCGCGGTTTGCTCCTCGGCCAGCACGAGCGTGCCGTGCGGTTCGCCTTCATGACCGAGCTGCAAGGCCGTGCGGTTGGTCGAGTCCGTTTTGAAAAAGTGATAGATGCGCTTCTCGAAGATGCTGTTGCGGAGCCGACGCCGGAGCAGGTTCGGCGCAAGCACGTCGGGCACTCTCTCGATCACGTATCCGGAGCGCTTGTGGCCCTTCACCTTCACTCCCAGGCCGCGCAACTGCTCCACCCAGCGCCACACCGTCGAGCGCGTCACCCCAATCTCGTGCGCGATTTTGGCCCCGCTGATGACAATCATGGTGTTGTCGGCCAGAAGCGTCAGCAGCGCCGCGATGCGGCGGTCCGTGGTGCCGGGAAGGGAACGAAGTGCCATAGGTTTGGCGTACAGGCGCTCCGGCGTGTGCACATTGCGGTCCCGTGCCAGAGTGCCGCCGCGGCGCGCTCGTGCCCGCGCAACACGTGCAGCTTACTAGCCGGAAAGGCTTTCGACAAGAAGACTCAAGTCAGCGGCAGGCGCGGAATGAGTCAGCGCGCCCGAGGAAAGAAAATCAGCTCCCGCTTCCGCGTAAGCCCGCGCATTGGCGAGCGTGATTCCCCCGGAAACCTCAATCACACAATCGGGCCGCATCCCCCTTGCGAGGGACACCAAGCGAGCAGCTTCCGCTGGCGTCTGGTTGTCCAGCAGAAGGGCGCTTGCTCCGCAACCCAAGGCTTCGCGGAGCTCCGATTCGTTTCGCACTTCGATTTGCACGGGAAGCGCATCCTCCGCCGGTGGTGCATTTCCTGGGGGAGCAAACGACTCGTACGCCGTCATTTCACGGCGCGCGGGGCCTTTTTGTGCGGCGTAAGCGTGAGCGCGGTCCAAGGCGGGCTTCACGCCGCCGGCCAGCGCGATATGGTTTTCCTTGATGAGGATCGCGTCGTAAAGGCCGAAGCGATGGTTGGTGCCGCCGCCCATCCGGACGGCATATTTCTCGAGCGCGCGGAGCAGGGGAGTGGTCTTGCGCGTATCCCGAATCCGCGTGCGCGTCTCCGCGAGCGCCTCCACGAGTCTCCGCGTCAGCGTGGCGATGCCGCACAGATGCGCCAGAAAATTCAGCGCCGTTCTCTCTCCCGTCAGAATCGCGCTCGCACTCCCGTTGATTTCCTCGAGAACATCTCCTTTACGAACCGCCGCGCCCTCCTGCACCCGCGCCCGGAAAGCTACGCCGCCGTCGAGCGCGCGGAACACTCGCTCGGCAATCGGGAGTCCCGCGACGGTCAATTCCTGTTTGGCGATGATGCTCCCCCGCGCGGTCGCCGCCGGTGGCACAAGTGCCTGCACCGTCGCGTCGCCCGCGCCAATGTCTTCCTCCAGCGCCGCGCGCACGAGCAACGTGATGGCTTCGGAGTTCCAGTCCATGGAGAGAGGCGCAGGCTTAGCCTGTGCTCCTGCGGCATCAGGCATTGTTTTCGATCTGTTCGAGGCGCTGTTTGATCTTTTTTAACTCGATCTGTCGCTCGAAAAATGTGTCGCGCAACCCCTTGATGATGTGGTGCGGGGCCTTGCTCAGAAATGTGGCGTCCTCCAACCGGTGCTTTTTCGACTCTACGTCTCTTTCGAGCCGCTCCATTTCTTTCCGCAGCCTTCCCATCTCTGTAGCTATGTCCACGGCTTCGGCAGATGCCACCCGCATGTCGAAACGCGCCGTCGAGCGCACCGTCCCACCTGCGGCCTGCAACGGCTCACCGGATACGCGCAGATCGCTGAGGCTAGCGAGGCGCAACACCGGTTGTCGATTTGCTTTGATCAGCTCGCGGAGGTCGTATTCAACGCTTGAAAAATCCGCCGCGACCTTGCGCTTCGAGTCCAGCTTCATCGTGGCGCGAATTTCGCGCGCTGCGGTGATGGTTTCCTGAAGCAGGGTAAACTGCCGCTCGGCCTCTTCGTCAATCCATTCCGGCCGGGCCTGCGGGTATTGCGCCAGGGCGATGGATTTCGCCGTCGCGGCTTGCGGCAGACGATGCCAGAGCTCTTCGGTCAGGAACGGCATGAAGGGATGGAGCAGTCGCAGCGCAGCCTCAAAAACTGAAAAAATGTTTCGCCACGCCGCGGTTGCGGTCTCGCGGTCCGAGGACGTCAGCAGCGGCTTCTGCCACTCGATGTACCAGTCGCAGAAGTCCCCCCATACAAAGTGGTAGATGACGTGCGCCGCCTCATGGAACCGGTATTCCTGGAGCGCGCCGTGCATCTGCGCGACGGTGCGCGCGGCCCGCGAGAAAATCCAGCGCTCCACCAGCGGCAGCTCTCCGCGAAACCGATGGGGGGCCGCGGCGCGAACCTCGGGCGAGGCCAGCTCTTCCATCGTCGCGCCGCCCGGCTCGAACTTATCCAGATTCACAAAAAGAAACCGCGCCGCATTCCAGATCTTGTTTGCAAAGTTCCGCGAGCTTTCAATCTTGTCTTCGGTCCAGATCAGGTCTTTTCCCGGCGCTGCCATCATCATGAGTGTGAATCGCATTGCATCGGTCCCGTACTTGCGGTTGATGTCCAGGGGGTCGATGCCCGTCCCTTTGGACTTCGACATCTTCTGCCGATCTGAGGCCCGCACGATCGGATGGATGTATACCGTGCGGAAGGGGACTTTCCCCGTGAACTTCAGCCCCATCATGATCATCCGCGCGACCCAGAAGAACAGGATCTCGTAGCCGGTGATCAGCAGAGTCGTTGGGTAGTAAGTGCGCAAATCTTCGGTCTCCCGCGGCCACCCTAGCGTCGAAAACGGCCATAACGCCGAACTGAACCACGTGTCTAGAACGTCCGGATCTTGCTCGAGCTTTCCGGACCCGCACTTCTTGCATTTCGCCGGGGCCTCGCGCGCCACGATGATTTCCTTGCATTCCCGGCAATGCCAAGCCGGAATCCGGTGTCCCCACCACAGTTGCCGCGAGACGGGCCAATCCCGGATGTTGTGCATCCAGTTGAAGTACACCTCGCGCCAGTTTTCCGGCGTGATCCGGATTTCTCCGCTCTCCACCACCGCAATCGCCGGGTCGGCAAGCGGCTTCATCTTGCAGAACCACTGCGTCGAAGCGCGCGGCTCGATGATCGTTTTGCAGCGCTCGCAGACGCCGATGGCATGGGTGTAGGGAACCGTCTTCTCCAGAAGTCCCTGCGCCTTCAAGTCTTCCACAATGCGTTTGCGCGCCTCGAAGCGCTCGAGTCCCGCATAGGCTCCGGCGGCCGCGCTCATGTGGCCGTCATCGGTCATCACGTCAATTTCCGGCAGGTTGTGCCGCTTGCCCAATTCGAAGTCGTTGGGGTCGTGCGCCGGAGTCACTTTGACCGCGCCGGTGCCGAACTCCCGGTCCACAAACGTGTCCGCCACAATGGGGATTTCGCGATTCATCAGTGGCAGCCGTGCCCGTTTGCCAACCAAGTGCCTGTAGCGCTCGTCTTCCGGATGCACGGCAACTCCGGTGTCACCCAACATCGTCTCCGGCCGCGTGGTAGCCACCACGATATGCTGCGATGTACCCACAACGGGATAGCGGACGTACCAGAGACTTCCCTGGCGCTCCTCGTGGATCGTTTCGAGGTCGCTGATGGTGGTCTGGCATTGCGGGCACCAATTCACGATGTAGTGCCCGCGGTAGATCAATCCTTCTTCATAGAGCCGGACAAATACATCGATCACCACGCGTGACAATTCGGGGGAGAGCGTAAACCGCTCGCGCGTCCAATCGCAGCTCTCTCCGATCTGCCGCATCTGTTCGGTGATCTTTCCGCCGTATTCTTCTTTCCATTTCCAAGTGCGTTTCTCGAACTCTTCGCGCCCCAGCTTCCGGTAGTCAATTCCCTGTGCAGCGAGTTCCCGCGCCACCACGCGCTGCGTGGAAATCGCCGCGTGGTCGGTTCCCGGCAAAAAGAGCGTGTTGAATCCCCGCATTCGGTGCCAGCGTGTCAGAATGTCAATCTCCGTGTGTTCCAGCATGTGCCCGATGTGCAGCGATCCGGTCACGTTCGGTGGTGGAATCACAATCGAAAAGACCGGCCCCGCCGCTTTGGCGTCCGCACGGAACAATTGCTGCTCCACCCAGGCGCGCGCCCAGCGCGGCTCGATTTGCTGCGGTTCGTAGGTCTTGGGTATCTCGCGTGGCATTGCTTTGGGTGTCCCTCTGCTTAACCAAAAGGGTCGGCAGACGGGCATTCTGCCGGCAACGGTTGAATACATCACTATACGGGCCGCATGCGGAAACCGTCAATCCGCGCAGGAAAGGTGAAGCGGGACTTGTTGGACAGAGGGGAGATTTACTTTTTCTTTTCGAGTTCGCTGCGGACGATGGCCTCGATGACAGGCTTCAGCAATTGCTGCGTCACGGATTGGAACATCTTGGGGTCCAGCCTCTCGAGAACTTTGGCGACCACCGCCTCGATGTCGCTCGCAGCCGGAGGTGTGGGCACAGCGACGGCCTCGGGCTGAGGAGTCTGCATTGCAGGTGCCGAAGCAGCCTCGCGAGCGGGTGGCTCGGGCCAGGCTTCTGGCGGCGTGTGAACCTCTGCTACGTGCTCGTCTTCCGAAGTTTCCTCCTCAGGAATCACCGGCGAGTGCCAATCCTCCTCGGACGTTGCTGGCGCCTCGTTCCCAACAGTTTCGGTCCGGGTTTGGATGGACTCGGCAGACGCCGCCGGGGGCCGTACCTCAGAGTCTTCGCTGGGCCAACTGGCCGCAACCGTGCGCGCTGCCAGGCGAACTTGCTCTTCCCACAGGTTAGGGACAGGGAATTCCTCCCCGGAGGAGACCGGCCTGCGTTCCTCTTCCTTGACCTTCTCGGGGGCAGTGGCCTGCTCATCCTCAGCCGTGGCAATTTCTGCGAACGCGCTCGTCGAATCGGCCGAATCATCCTGCAAGCTCAGTTTGGTCGGCGCTTTCTCTTCCACAAAGAGCCCGGGATACGACTCCGGCGTAAAGACCGTTTCGTAGGCTTTTTCCCGGTCTTTCGTAGCGTCGGGCGTGCCCGTTTCTTCCTTGGCGGATTGCGCTTCGCTTATTTCTTGTGCTTCAGCGTGCTCGGCGTGCGACGCAAAGAAGGACTCAGCCTCTGTGGCGTGCGAATTTCCATGCGCGCTGGGGTCCTCTCGAATGACCTCATTTTCCGGCGTAGCCTCGGGCGCAAAGAAATCGGTCGTCTCCGGTTGCGGCTCTTTTTCCGCCGGGGCTGGTTCGGTGTGGGCTGGCGTACTCCCAGCCGGTTCATCAAAGTCACGCCAGTCTTTCACGGCCCCCAACGATTCCGCGGCCGCGACACTCTCTTCATCGTCGGGTGCATCTCTTCGCCAGGCGGCCTTCGGTTCCTCTTCTTCTTCGGCCTCTTCCTCAGCAGGTGCGCTGCCCCACTTCCTGGCCTCTGTGAGCGCGTTATGTTGCACGGGAGCGACATATTCCTGTTCGGCAGACGCTTCCGGCTCCGCGGGCGCTTCTTTCTTCGTGCCGGTTTCCAACAGGCTGCCGAACGCCAGCGGCTTCTCGCCTTCGCTGAACGTTACCGCCTCGGTCCGAGGCGGAATCCCTAGTTCGTCGGAAAGGGGCTCTGGTTCCGAAGCTCCGGCTTTCAATCCGGCAATAGCGAATGGGGGCGCCGCAACCGCAGCAGGTTTTGCCTCCACGTCGGGGATGGCGGCCGCCGGCGCTGCGCCACTTCGCTTCGGCATCGGAATCGGGCGCGGGCGGCCGGACTCCCCCGCGGAACGGCTTAACGCCGACTTCACCATGCTGATGAGCGGGTCAGGAGGGACAAACGGCTTCTTCAGAACGCCATCTGCGCCCACTCTCTGGGCCTCGTGCTCATCCAGAGGGTCGAACGCCCCGACGAGCAAGATCACGGGGATGTGGGAGAATCGCTGGTCCTTCTTTACGAATTCGCAAACTTCGTACCCGTTTTTCACGGGCATAAAGACATCGGCCAGAACCAGGTCCGGGTGGACATCCGAAATCCGCCGCACCGCGGCTTCCCCATTGCCCACGGCAACTACTTCGATGCCCTGATCCTTCAGGGCCAGCCCCACCATCTTCTGGATATTGCTGTTGTCGTCGGCAACAAGAATCGTGGACACGCCCAACCCTCCGGTCTACCCGTGACCGTGTGCCAATGAAACTGGCCCAATGAACATTCGTAGCATCCCATGGGGGGGCAGTCAACACGAACCGTAAACTCGTGTGTCCTTTTAAAACTGTGGTCTTCTCGGCACAAAAGGAAGGCTGGTAGGAGGGGAGGTTCGCAGCTTCTGCTACCAGGGAATGACTTTGCGCATTCCCTTCTTCTTCTTGCTGGTGGATTCCTTGCAACCGTCCTTCTTCGCCTTGCTGCTCTTGCTCTTGTCGTCGCAAGGAGCTTTCGCGGCCTTCGGATCGCTACCGGCACTGGCGTCAGCGGAACTCGTAGCGGGCTTTGTCGCGTCTCCGGCGCCCGCGGGATCCGCAGAGGCCGCAGGCGCACTGGCGCTCGATGGTGGTGGGCTGTCCGTCGCCCCGCTTTTGGGCGCGGGAGGCTGACCATCCGAACCGGCCCCGTTAGGTGTGGTGGATGGCTGAGAGGCGACCGTTCCACCACTTGAGCTTCCCGCCGGCACGGTCTGCACAATCGCAGAGTTACCCGCCGCACCGCCGGTGCCGCCTAGTGCCGTCGTACCTCCCGGCGTAAGCGTTTCTGTTCCCGGTGAGGCTTCACCCGACGGCGTCAAGTTCGGAGCCCCCGTTTGGGCTGCCGTGGTGACATCGGGGGTCGACCGCAGAATTCCCGTCGCCTTGTGGAACATCCCCGGGTGTTTGCGCTCGATTTCCTGCTCTTTCCGCATCCGGGCCAGCGCCACCGGGTCTGCCTGAGGAATCGGCGCACCCAGCTTGGTCAGCTTGCTCTTGGCATCGCCCGCCAATCTCGACAACGGATATTCGCGAACAATTCTGGTGTAGAACGGCACGGCAAGGTTCTTTTGTTCCGTGCCCTCCCAGATATTGCCGAGCATCCAGTTCACTTCGTCCGCTCTGCTGTACAACGGATAGCGGTTGGCAAGGTCGGAGAGCCGTCCAAAAGCGGCGCGCTTCGACCCTTTGATGTAGTAATAGTGGCCAATGCGGTAATCGCCCTCGGCAAGCACTTCCTGGACTTCCCGCAAGTGCTGCTCGGCCTCTGGCGCCAGTTTGTCTTTCGGGTACTCCAGCAGGAACGCCTGGAATTCATCTTCGGCGTATTTGGCTTCGGTTCGATCGCGGTCTGGCTTTTCCATCCGCCGGTAGTGGGCCATTCCCACTTGCATCTGTGCGTACGCCGCCTCCGGCAGGAACGGGAAGAACGTCTTGAAGTCCTTGTATTCCTGGATGCATTGGGTCAGCCCGGAAGTCCCGCCTTCCTTGTAATACGAATCCGCAATCGCCAGTTTCGCCTTCGCCAGGTAATCGCTGTCGGGATAAGTGTTGATCAGAGTCTGTAGGGTCAGCCGGCCGACCGTGTTACGCCCGTGCTTGATGTCGTCCAGCGCTCGCTCGTAGAGCACCTTGTCCGGGTCCGCCTGCGTTCCGACTGGAACCGGCTTCTTCTTGTGTCCGAAGCCAAAGCAGCCTACGAGCGTCAAGCAAGCCACGAGGGGGAGCACAATGGAATGCCAATCGTGGCTAACTCTCTTTGTCATCCTCACTGCAATCTTCCTTCCGGCTCTGTGCTTCTGGATCCTTAGGTCGGTTTTCTAGACCCTTTGCGCGAGGGCTCCATCGGCAATCTGGTACAGGCTTTTCACGGCTGCGCAGGGGTCGGCTGTGTGGAAAATCGAAGTTCCCGCAACCAGAATCTCCGCTCCTGCCCGGACAACCTGAGCCGCATTGGACGGTCCAATCCCGCCGTCCACTTCAATGCGGTATCCGTAATTATAGCGCGCCCGCAAGTCCTTGAGTTGCTGGATTTTTGCGACCGCCCCGGGGATGAAGGACTGTCCTCCAAAGCCCGGATTCACCGACATCACCAGAACGTGCTCCACTTTGTCCAGCACTTCGCTCAGGGCCGAGACCGGAGTCGCCGGATTGATTACTACGCCCGCCTCTCGCCCTAATTCCCGAATCGCCTGCAGCACGCGGTCCAGGTGCACGGTGGCTTCCCGGTGGATCGAAATCATGTCCGCGCCCGCTTCTGCAAAGGCCTCGACGTAGCGATCGGGGTCTTCAATCATGAGATGCACGTCCAAGGTCATTCGGGTTGCCTTGCGCAACGACGCCACCACGGGCACCCCGATGGAAATGTTCGGCACAAAGTGGCCGTCCATGACGTCCACGTGAAGCATCCGCGCGCCGCCCTGCTCCACGGAGCGAATCGCATCGCCCAGAGAGGCGAAATCGGCAGCCAGAATGGAGGGGGCTATTTCGACGCTGCGGAAATTCATAATCCAAGGGAATTCTAGCACAGTTGCGCGGCAGTGTTAGGGAGAATTGGCCCAAACTCGGAGGGACGAATCAGTTGGCGACCGTCAGTTCCGCGGTGGCTGTCGAGAGGAACCGCGCGCCCGGCGCGGGGTTCTGCGCGATAACCGTCCCGCGCGGCCATTGCCGTGCCGACTGGTAGGTGAGCTTCCGGCGCAGATTCGCGGCATCCAGGCGGCGCTGCGCCTCCACGTCGCTCAGGCCCACTAGATAGGGCATTACGTACGCCGTTTCCCGCGGCCCCGCCGAGACCAGCAGGTCCACACGCGGACTCGTCGCGCCCTCCCCGGGGCGCGGGCTTTGCAGCGCAATAATCTCCGCAGGAACATCCGCGAGATACGGAGTGGAGATTTCGCCGATCTGCAGGCTGCCGCGCAACAACTCGATTCGCGAGGCCCGCAGGGAATTCCCTTCCAGGCCGGGAATCGTCAATTGATGTTTTCCGAGGCTCAGGACCACGTGCGCCTGCTGCGAAATCTTCATCTGCATTCCCGGCGGAGGGCTTTGCCGCACCACGGCGTTCAGCGGAATGTCGCTGTAGATCCGGTCGGCCACTCGCAAAACCAGCCCGCGCCCCACAAGCTCGCGATTGGCCTCCGCCACGCTCTTCCCGATCAGGTTCGGCATGGTCACTTCGCGGCTGTGAATCGCAAAGCGCATCGCCGTGATGGCGCTCAGAAACGCCGCCGAAGCCAGTATGAATACCAGCAGCGACATCCGCATCAACCATTCCAGCCGTTCGCGTATCGTCATGGAGCGTCTCTCGGGTCGAGATTAGCACGCCTCTTGGCTATCGAGGGTTCGTCAGCGGCGGCGGCGGATACTCCGGCAGCTTGTCTTTGCTCGCATCCGCGCGCTTCACTTCCAGTTCATCAAACAGCACGGAGGGACTAATGACCGTCGTGGGGAGGCCTCCCAGACGGTTGCTCACCAGCGGATCGTTCCCCGCTGCAGCGAGGTTGTTCCGCAGCGTGCGTACATCGAGTTCGTTGAATACCGCGCCCCGCACCAGTTCTTCCCGTCCGTCTTTCTCCCAGATGCGGTACAACAGACGCGGCGCCATGCCCGGCCCCAGTGTTTCCACGTAGTAGCCGTAAGGACGTCCTTGATTCCGGCACATCTCCATCATCTGTTTTTTCAAGTCATTCAGTGAACTGGATTTCTCCGCTCGCACCACCAGGTTTGCCGTGCTCGGCGTGGGTCCCGCGCCAAACGCCGCGCGTGCGTGCCCATTCGATTCCGGGAAGTCCCGGATGGGTTCCCGTCCTAGCAGGTAGTTGATCAACTGCCCCTTGTCAACCACGGTGACCGGGGCCGCCTTCACGCCCTCGCTGTCCACGTCGTAACTTCCCACCAGGCTGTGCCCCTGAAATTCTTTCATGGTCGGGTCGTCCACAATTGTGACGAAGTCCGGCAGCACGCGGCTCTTGAAGCTGGTGGCATACTGCCCCGTGGTCCGCGCGGGATGTCCCGGCTGTGGCTTCCGGCCCAGAACGTTGCTGCCCACCAGCCCGGCAAACACGTCGTCGGCGGCGTCGGCGTAAAACAACACCGGCCCGCGATATTCTTCCTCGACAATGGGCGCCTGGCGCAGCCGAACGATGGTGTCGAGCATTTTCACGGCGTCGGCCGAGATCTTCGCGTCGGAGGGCAGTTCTTCCGGCTTGGCCATCATGTAGTACGGGCTGCGCTCCAGACGCATTCCGTCGGGCGCCTGTGTTGCGCTGGAAAGCACCAGCGCATAGGTTGCGTGGCCCTCGCGCGTCACCGTTCCTTCCGTATTGACGAAGTATTCGTTGATGGCCGTAAACCGCACCGACCCCTCCACCGATTGAACGTCGGGATACTTGCGGTAAAGGTTGGTTGCGTCCTCCAGGACCTTCCGCCAGTGCTCAGGAGAGTATTCCAGGTGCACCAGCGGGCCAACCGATTGCAGCACCGGCGCATGGGCAAAGTCGTCCACCGGCTGGTCCACGTTGAATTGTTTTAGCATGGCCTGCTTGGCCGTCAGGGCCTCACTCGCCGCCTTGTACGCCTGGTCGGTGACCAGCCACATCTGGTGACGCAGCGCCAGCGGGTCGTCGTCAAGCGGCATGACTTCGGAAGCGCCCGCGCCTTGCCCGAAATAGCTGTCCTGCTTGTAATCGCCCACGCGCACAACGGCGCGTAAGTAGCGCACGCGGAATTTCTGCTCATCGCGCAAGGCTCCAAACGCCGCCTCCACCCCATAACCCTCGATCTCGCTCAGGCGGTATTCGACGTAGTACGGGGCCTGCACCTGATCCATCTTCAACCCGCTCTTGGAGCGTTCCAGTTCGGCAATCATCGCCTCAAGCAGCGGGTCGCCTTTCGCGGCGGCCCGTGCTCCGGCCATTCCTGAGGACATGGCTGCATGCGATTGTGGATTCGCGATTGCCGGAGACATCAGCCCCGCGAATATCAAAGAGCAGGCAACGGAGAGCCCTCGAACTCGGGCGCGCGAGTTCATCGTTGCCCCTCCGAACCCTGCGCAGTTTTTTCTGAGGGTGGCGCCGGCTGCTCAAATCCTGGCGGAGGCAAAAGCGGCGGGCGTGTGTGCGAATGCGCGCGCTTTTGCACTTCCATCTCCGAGAAGAGCATCGCCGGAGCAGCCGCGGAAACCGGCACGCTCCCCGATTCCGCCCCGCAGACCCCGTTAAACACGCGCTCGGTGTCTCCGGTCAGCAGGATTCGCGTCAGCGCCGCTAGCGGCGTGCCCACAATGTCCACGCCGCGCACCAACTCATCCGGCCGTCCGTCCGCATACACCCGGTAGACCATCACCGGCAAAACCTGGAACGCTTGCGGAAGCGCACGCGTCGTCAGCGTGAACCCGCCCTGCACGTCGTCGAAATAAAGGCCGTAGGGCTTCCCCTGCTTCTTGACTTCCTCAATCAGCTTTTCGCGCAGCTCTTTCTCCGGAACGGTCTTGGAAGACGTAACGATCAAATTCCCTTGCCGGCCGGTGGGCATGCGTCCGGCCTGATTTCGCCCATGCCCGTTGGACTGGCTGAACCCTTTGATGGGCATCCGCGACATCAGAAAGCTTTTCAGGATGCCGTTCTGAATGACGTCCACGTGCTGCGCCGGCACCCCTTCGTTGTCGTATGCGTACGAACCCGCCAGCTTCACGCCGCCGACTTCCTGCAGCGTCGGGTCATCCGCGACGCTCAAAAATTCCGGCAGAATCGCCTGCCCCACTTTTTTCGTGAACGTCTGGCCTTCCTCTTCGCTTCGCTGCCGGTGCCCCTCCAGCCGGTGCCCCAGGACTTCGTGAAAAAACACCGCCGCGGCGCGTCCCGAAAGCATGGCCGGCCCGTTAAAAGGTTCGGCCACGGGAGCCGCGCGCAGCGCCTTCAAATCCGCTGCCATCTTCTCGATTTTCGCCTGGATTTCCGCGTCTGCCGGAAGCTCCTTGGCCGAGGGCGCCTGGAACGTTTCTACGCGCAGCAATTCCATGCCGTCTTCCGCGCGCGTCTCGGCTTGAATCACCAGCCGCGCCGAGGCGCTCGGCATCGTCAGCGCGGCGCCTTCGCTCGAGGCAAAGCGTGTCGTCGAGGAATCAATCTGCAGAATCGCGGTCGAGCTGTACACCTCCGGGTACTTCCGGAATGCCTCGGAGTAGCTCCGGATTTTGTTTTCCCAGACCTTGCGGTCCACTTGCAGCGGCCCCGGCGCCGCAGCCGCGTGGTTTTGCGCGGTCTCCTTGGAAAAATCCGGCGACTTGTCTTCCTCTGCGGCGCGTACCGCCGAATCGGTCTTCACATTGAGATAGGTCGGGGCGGCGCGTTTGTACTCGCGGTCCGTCAGCTCCCACAGGACCCGCGCAATAGCGTCCCGGTTGTCGTCCACCGGGAGCAGCCCCGATGTCATTCCCGACTGCCGGCTGTCTCCGTGGGTGTTGTCCAGGGCCGGCGAGCCGACGCGCATGGTCACATCCGCTTCCCGCCGCCGTGCCGACGCGCTGGTCAGCAGACTTCCATACGATCCCACAATGATCACCAGATCCTGGTCGTACACCGAATAACCGATGAAGTACGGGGGGTTCTCCGCCTTGGCAAGCTCCTTCGTCGCCCGCGCCAGTTCCCCCTGCATCGTCTCCAGGACCACATCGGACGGCTTGCCGGCCGCGCCTGCGCTTTTGTGACTTCCGTTCTCTGCGCCTGCCGGAAAAGACGCCGGCCCCAGACTCAAGACCAGCGCCACAGCGAGCACGACACGCAACAGCAAGGCCATGGAGTGATTCATCATTTTGCCGTGGACCGATTGGCCGCGTTCTCTCTGAGGATGTTCCATTCTCGCTTCGGTCAAAAGACCATGCCTCCCCTATCGTTTCCCTTGCAATTTCAGTATGCCGCGAAGGGCCAGGCCGGGCAAACCCTATCTGCCCGGAATGTGCCATGCGGACGCCCCGTCTCGAAACTTAGACGGCTGACCTGCTGGGATGCTAGTTGAATTTTTCTTGTTGTCCGAGCCGCGCTCCATTGGCGAAGTCTCGCGCGGACACCCGCTTTCGTCCTTCCACTTGGACGCTCTCCAGTTCCAGCCAGCTTTCGCTGCCGCAGGCCACAAACAAGCTGTCGTTCGCCTGAGCGATGGTTCCCGGTGCATCCGCAACTCGCGCCAAAGCTCGCGGCCGCCCCCAGATGTGGCAAGCCTGCCCGCGAAAGGTGGTAGACGCGCCGGGCCACGGCGCAAACCCGCGAATCCGGTTATAAGTTTGTTGCGCCGGAAGCGCCCAGTCCACGCGTCCGTCTTCGCGTTTCAAGACCGGAGCGAACGTCGCCCGCGCTTGCTCCTGCGGTCTTCGCGTAACCTCGCCCCGTTCCAATTTCCGCAGCGTCTCGGCCACCAGCGGCGCTCCGGCCTCCGCCATTCGCTGCGACAGCTCCGGCGCAGTTTCATCCGGCCCGATTTCGATTTCCGCTTGCAGCAGGATGTCGCCTGTGTCCAACCCCGCGTCAATGCGCATCGTGGTAAGCCCCGTGCGCGTCTCGCCGTTGGCGATGGCCCACTGGATGGGAGCCGCGCCGCGGTACTTCGGCAGCAACGACGCATGCAGGTTGATCCATCCGAACCGCGGAATCTCCAGCAGTTTTGCTGGAATAATCTGCCCGTACGCGATGATCACCACGGCGTCCGGCGAAATCCTCCGGAAAAAATCGGCGGCCTGCTCCGTTTTGATTGCCGCCGGCTGGAAGATGGGAATCCCCGCCGTCCGCGCAACCTCCTTCACGGGTGATGCTGCAATCTCCTGCCCGCGCCCTCGCGGACGGTCCGGCTGCGTAACCACGCTTTCCACTTGGAGGTCGCCTTGCCCGAGCAGGTGCCGCAGCGCGGGAACGGCAAAACTCGGCGTGCCGCAGAAGACGATGCGCATGGCCCTCCGCGCAGCGCCGCTCACCATTCGCCGCGCTTGCTGAGCTTGCGGATTTTCCGCCGAATGAGGTCGCGCTTGATCAGGCTGAGGTGCTGGATAAACACCACGCCGTCCAGGTGGTCAATCTCGTGGCAAAACGCGCGCCCCAGCAATCCTTCTCCGCGCATCTCGTAGCTTTCACCCTTGGCGTTTTGCGCGCGAATGGTCACGAACTGCGGCCGGACCACCGAGCCGCGAAATCCCGGCACGGAAAGGCATCCTTCCTCGTCGCGATGCTCTCCTTCGCTATGAATGATCTCCGGGTTGGCGAGAAGGATCTTCGCTTCGGGGTTTTTGCCCACCGTTACGTCAATCACGGCCAGCCGCAGGCTCTTTCCAATTTGGGGGGCCGCAAGTCCCACGCCCTGCGCTGCGTACATGGATTCGAACATGTCGGCGCACAGCGTTTCCAGCTCGGCGTCAAACTTCGTGATCGGCGATGCGCGCCGCCCGAGAACTTCCGCGCCGTATTTCACGATGGGGTAAACCATAGGCGTGCTTGCCGCTCCTCCCGATCCTGTCAGAATTCGTCCAACTGCCGCTGATAGCTCTCGAAATTCCTCTTTGTTTCCGCCAGTGAATCGCCGCCGAACTTCTGCAGAAAAGCGCCCGCCAGCACCAGCGCCGTCATCGCCTCGCCCGCCACTCCCGCCGCGGGCACCACGCAAATATCCGAACGCTCGTACGCGGCCTTCACCGTTTCTTTCGTCTTCAGGTCCGCGGTTTCCAGTCCTCGCCGCAGCGTCGAGATGGGCTTCAGGTAGCCTCGCACCACCACGTCCTCTCCGTTCGTGATGCCGCCCTCCAGGCCTCCCGCGCGGTTCGTCGTCCGACGGAATCTCCGCGCCGCCGCATCGTACCGGATTTCGTCCTGGACTTCCGAGCCGTACGACGTCGCGTTGGAAATCCCCGAACCGATTTCCACGCCTTTCACCGCCTGGATGGACATCACCGCGCGCGCCAGCAGTCCGTCGAGCTTTTCGTCCCACTGCGCGTGGCTTCCGAGGCCTGGAACCACGTGGTGCGCCACCACCTCGAAAATTCCCCCCACGGAGTCGCCCACGCGCAGCGCCTGGTCCACTTCCGCTTTCATCCGCTCTTCGGTTGCGCCGTCCACGCAGCGCAGCGGCGAGTCCAGGTTTGCGCAGACCGCCGCAATCTCTTCCCATTTTGCGGCGCGTTCCAGCCTCACCTTGCCCGCGGCGATCACGTGGCTGGCAATCTCCGTCCCAAACGCGCGCAGCAGAATCTTCCCGAGCGCTCCGGCGGCGACGCGCGCCGCCGTTTCCCGCGCCGACGCGCGCTCCAGCACGTAACGCGCATCGTGAAAATCGAATTTCAGCGCGCCCGCCAGGTCCGCGTGCCCCGGACGCGGCGCCGTCAGCGGCCTCTGCCCCTCGGCTCCCGCGGCGTCTTCCACCGCGAGCGCCTTCTCCCAGTTCGGCCAGTCGCGGTTCTCGATCCGCAACGCGATGGGCGCGCCAATCGTTTTTCCGTGGCGAATCCCGGAGAGCGCCTCCGCCCGGTCTTTCTCGATTTTCTGCCGCCCGCCCCTTCCGTATCCCAGTTGACGCCGGTGCAACTCCGCGTTCACAGAGTCCAGGTCCACGGGCAGCCCAGCAGGGAGCCCCGAAACCCACGCCATCAGGGCTTGGCCATGCGATTCACCGGCAGTCACAAAACGCAGCATGAGATTTTGGGAGCGCCCCGCCCGCTTGCCTGCAAGTCATCTGCAAGCGTCCGCGGCCCACGCGAAACTCGTCATTGTAGCGAAGCGTCGCAGGAGCGTCCAGTAAACCGACCAGGTGCACTGAGCCAGTTTCTATCTGTCCGAGTGCGTGAGATGCTGAAGAATAGCGGTAAATCCACCCGCTGCCCTACCGCCCTGAATGAGGTCGGCTCTAGTGCGCGTCCTTCATCTTCAGCCGGCTCTTGTTCTCTTCCAGGAACTCTCGCAGCGCGTCCGCCGCGCCCAGCAGGCGGACCCATTGTTCGTAGTACAGCGTCACCGGAAATCGTCCCAGTCCATACACGCTGACGCCGCCCTTTTCGCCCACGCGGAATTCCAGCGAACCTTTCTTTCTCCCGCCCGCTTGCTTCTCGAGTTCGGCAATTCGCGCCAGCAATTCATCTTTGGTAGGTTCTGCCATCGTCATCGCTCCGTTCTGTTCCTGTCTTCTCCCGCCAGGTGTGCGCCCGCATCCTATCAAGTTTTGGCCCGCAGAGTCTTCCCCGCGCGCTTTCCTTCAGGGAATCGCTTGACGCGCCGTGAGCCGGACGCTACGCTTCGAGGACATTCGCTTCTGGGCATGCGGGGTGCCCGGCTTTCTGATGAGCGCAACCGATCGCAGACTCATGACCACTTCCGAACCCTCGGCCACGAGTCTTCTATGGGGCGCGGTGCAGCGTGGCGTTGCCAACACTCAGGAGTACGTTCTCCTCTCCTTGCGTTCGCTCACCAACGCATTCACCCATCCGCGCTATATCACTGACCTGTTCGAACAGATGGACATCATCGGCGTCGGCTCGCTGCCGATCGTCTTGCTCACTTCGTTTTTCATCGGCGCGGTCATGGTTCTGCACACCGCCTCGCAATTCTCGCGCTTCGGTCAGACCGCGCTGACCGGCGACGTTGTCGCCATCGCTCTGGTGCGCGAACTCGGCCCCACCATCGCCGGACTGCTCGTCGCCGGACGCTGCGCCTCGGGCATCGCCTCGGAGCTCGGCTCCATGGTGGTCACCGAGCAGGTGGACGCCATGCGCGCCATGGGCACCGACCCCAGCCGCAAGCTCGTCTCCCCGCGCGTCTGGGCCACCACGCTGATGCTGCCCCTGCTCACCGCCATGGCCGACTTCATCGGACTCGTCGGCGGCTACGCCGTCTCCACGTTCACCCTTCGCTTGGGCGCCATCGAGTTCTGGACGCGCGCCATCAAAGCCCTGGAGTTCTCCGACATCATGCAGGGAATGACCAAGCCCCTGATCTTCGGTTTCATCCTCTCCACCGTGGGCTGTTATCAGGGACTCCGCGTGCGTGGCGGCACGCAAGGCGTCGGCCGCGCCACCACGCAGGCCGTCGTGGTTTCCTCCGTCATGATGCTCGTCACTAATTTTTTCCTCACCAAGATCATGCTCTATCTCGCCGGCAAGGGCGTCTAAGAGACGAAAGGAGACGTTCCGCCTCAAAGAAGGTGAGTAGCTATGAAACTCAATCACATTCATATTCGTGTCCATGACCTTCCAGGCGCCCTGGTGTGGCTTGACAGAATCTGGGATGCCAAGCCCACCTTTCAAAATGAACACCTGGCTTCCGTTTCTCTCGATCCCATCACTCTTATCGTGGAAGAATCCGACAAGGAAACCGATACCATCATCGGGTTTGAAAGCAACGATTGTGACCGCGACTTCCGTCTTCTGATGGAGCGCGGTGCCATTGCTGATGCGGCCCCGGCTGACAAACCCTGGGGCGCGCGGACCGCATACATCAAGGGGCCTGGCGCCCTCAAGTTCGAGATCGAGGCTCCGGTCAAGTAGCGGACTTCGCGTTCGGCCTCTCACAAGTAAATTCATCCAGCTCAGCCATCCCAACTTGCATGTATACTTTTCTTGCCGGAAACGCGCAAGGAAGCCTGCGTGTGTCTTATGAGGGGGAGAGCAGTGTTCGAGGAAGGCCCTCCAAGAAGAAAAGTAACCGGAAGAAGGGCGCTAGCCTTCTTCGCGATTCTTCTTTCTCTCTTCATTCTTCGGTGGGGTCACGCTGCTGCATCGGGAAGAGCTTCCACAGTTCCTTCTTACCCCCGTGAAATCAGCCGCGTCTCTTTCGCCGCCGCCGGCGACGTCATTCCTCATCAAGCCGTCGTCAAGTCCGCCGCGCTCCACGACCTTTCCATCAAAGAAAACCGGGCAGTTCTCCCGCGGGAACCAAAAGACGCCGCAACACCCGCCCCGCCCTCCATGGAAAGCAATCACGCCGGATGGGACGACCTCTTTGCCGGCGTGGCGGACGTGTTTCGCCAGGCCGACTTCGGATTCGTCAATTTGGAAACGCCCGTCGCTCCGGCCCATTCCAAGGGTTCCAGACCATTTCAGTTCGATGCCCCCATCGCATTGCTCGAGTCCTTGAAATCCAACGGCATCAAAGTCGTTTCCTTCGCCAACAACCATGTCTTTGACCAGGGCCACGCCGGCTTTGGTGAAACCCTCGAGCATTTGCGCGACGGCGGGATCCTTTTTGCCGGAGCTGGAAGCTCCGCCGAAAACGCCTGGAAACCCGTCATCATCGAAAAGAACGGCATCAAGGTCGGTCTGCTCGGCATGACCCGCTGGCTGAACGGCAATCGCAATCCGGAGAAGGACACCGATCCTCACGTAGCCTTTTTTCCCTATCCCGGAGAGTCTCTCGGCGCGCCCGGCCTCGATGCCCCGGCGGTCCTCGAGAAAATCAAGGCCGCCCGCTCGCAATGCGATTTGCTGTTGATTTCGATTCATTGGGGCACCGAGTACGCCCCGGCCCCGCATCCCGAAGACGTCGAACTCGCCCACAGTTTCCTCGAAGCCGGGGCCTCCGCGGTCCTGGGACATCACCCGCATGTCCTCCAGCCCGTCGAAACCTACTTGACCCAGGATTCGCGCAGCACCGTCATCTTTTATTCTTTGGGAAACTTTCTTTCCAACCAGTCCCGTCAATACATCGGCGGTTTGATGCCCGACAAGGCCGGCGAGCCGCGAGATTCCTTGGTGGTGAAGTTCTCCGTCGTCAAGAAAGACTATGGCCCCGCCGGGGCCCGCTTCGAGTTGGCCGATGTGGGCATTATTCCCGCGTGGACCGAAAACAATCATCACCTGGTGGCCAGCAAGAAGGCCAAAACACTTTTCATTGGGCCTGTCTTTCTGGACCGCGAGATTCCTCGTTTGCAGGCCAAGTTCGATGAGTTGAATCACTTGGGGACTCCGTTGTCCCCTGAGCAGAAGAAAGAATTAATCGAGGTCTCCGGCGAACTGCAGATGCTCAAGCATCGCCGGGAGCTGTTGCTGGCGCGCACGGGCGACGAATACTTGATCGCGCCTCCAAATCCTTAACCTGATGGGGGCTTGTATCTCTCTGCCGATTGAGAACCGCGGGATTTCTCGATGAGCACTGCGGCCCGGGCTGAGCCGGTGATTTCCTTTGAAGACGTTGCCATCGGCTTCGATGAGGGAGACGTTCTCCGAAATGTTTCCTTCGCTGTCGCGCCCCGCGAAACCAAGGTCCTCGTCGGCGAAACCGGCACGGGCAAGACTCTCACTCTAAAGCTCGCCGCCGGCCTCCTCCACCCGGATTCCGGGCACGTTCGTGTTCTGGGCCGCGACCTCGGCGAACTCTCGGAAACCGACCTCCTCGGTTTCCGCCGCCAGGTCGGCTTCGTCTTTCAGGAGGGCGCGCTGTTTGATTCCTTGACCGTTGCCGACAATGTGGCCTACCGCTTGCACGAGGACCGCGTTCCGGAAGACGAAATCGAACCCCGCGTTCTCGAAGCGCTTCGCTTTGTCGAGATGGAAGATGCCCTGGAAAAAATCCCTTCAGAGCTTTCCGGAGGAATGCGCCGCCGCGTGTCCATCGCTCGCGCGCTGGTGAACCGTCCCCCCATCGTGCTCTACGACTCGCCGACGGCGGGCCTTGACCCCATCACTTCCCAGACGATCATCACGCTCATCCTGCGCCTGCGCGATACCTTGGGAGTCACCGCGCTTCTGGCCACGCACCGTTTGCAGGACGCCTTCGCGCTGGCAAACTTCCGGTTTGACGCCCGCGAGAATCGCGTCGTCCCATCGAGCAGCAACGGTGCCGCAAGTCTGCAAGAGGTCGAAACGCCCACGAATTTTCTTGTGCTCCGCGACGGCGGCGTGTATTTCCAGGGCGACCAAAGCATGGTATTGAGTTCCCAGGACTCGTATTTGAGGAGATTCCTCGTTTAGACGATCGGAGAAAAACTCATGAGAGACATAACGCTGCGCATAAAGGGGAAATGGGTGCAGGCAAGCTTGTTCGCCGTGGCCCTCTTAGCACTCACTGCGGCAGTCACCTTCGCCTTTGCTCCTCTCAAAGTCTTTCGGCCATCCTACTCCCTCCATACATTCTTCCGAGGCACAGAGGGCCTTCAACCGAATTCAAGTGTTGAAATGGATGGAATTGCCGTTGGGCGTGTTTCCCGGGTGCGGCTCGGTCCTCGCGCCACAGACGGGACGCTAAATCCAGACAGGTCAATCGAAGTCATCCTCGATATTGAAAAACGTTTCCAGCAGGAGATTCTCTCCGATTCCCGGGCAACTGTGGAGGTTCAAGGACTACTCGGCAATTCCTTTGTTAGCATCAGACGCGGGTCTTCTGGAAAAGTTCTTGCCGATTGGAGTGAGATTC
>DASQHY010000142.1:0-35679 GCA_035631855.1 Candidatus Acidiferrales bacterium | reverse complement strand
TTCAAAACACCGAGTGTCGCCCGGCCAGGGCACGAGCTTGTCGTTAATGGCATAGCTCAGATCAATGACGCGGGTCTTTCCGGAGGGGATCCCGGTGAGGTCGTGAGCGGGGCCTCCGGATTGTTTCGGTGGAGTCATCGTTCACCCGGCAATCAGGAGCGCGTGGGGCAGCGGGGCATTTTTTTCTGTAAATCGGACATCAGGGAAGGGGCAATCCCGGCGAGGCCACGATCCCAGCCATCCGCAGAATCTCTTGATATTCCGTCGGCGTAATCGGGGAAATCAGAAGCCGGACGTTCTTGAAGAACCTCACTTTCTTGAGGGCGGGATTGGAACGCAACTCGACAAGCGAAACCTGGCGCGGCAGCCGTTCCATCGCGCGCAGGTCGGCCACAAGATTCTTTCCCTCGGCATCGTGGGGGTCGGGATAGGGATCGCGCGTCACCTCTGCTAGGGCATAGAGCGAGCGCTCCGGCGCTCCGTGATAGCAAAGCACGCGGTCGCCGCGGCGCACCTGCTTGAGTTGGCGGAGCGCATCGGGCCGGGAACTCGCGCCGTGCCACATCTCTTTGCCTTTGACGAACAGAGTATCCCAGTGATAGTCGTGAGGGTCCGTCATGAACAGCCAGTAATGGCGTTCGGAACCGGTTCGTGTCATTGGCGAATTGTCGGGTCGCACTATACACGTGGATTCGAGCGGTGCAAAACAAAAAGTGAGAATTCCGGGGGCTCTGACAACCAGGCAGACTTTGCAGCGAGGCCTTGCTGCCCCGATTGCGCTACTCTAAGCCATTGAAATTATTAGAGATACTGCGTGCCGGAGCAAGGTTTCTTTTCACCTTCTCACGAATGCAACCTAGCCAGCGTCAACGAAGATGTCTTCGCCGCGCACCTCGACGGCGTAACAATCCACCCCCACGGCAGGGTTTTGAGCAATCTTGCCGGTGGCGACATCGTATTCCCAGCCGTGCCAGGGGCACGTGACGACCTTGCCCTCCAGAACTCCTTGTCCCAGCGGGCCGCCGCGATGCAGGCATACGTTGTTGATGGCGTAGAACTTACCGCCTACATTGGCGAGGGCAATGGTCTTGCCGTCAATCTGGAACTCGCGGATTGTTCCGGGGAGGATTTCGTCTTTCTTGGCGGCTCTGAGAAAAGCCATCGGCAAGCTCCTTGACTCGCGGGATTCAATAAGAGTGGGTCAGATTCACTGGCTAACGTGGAGCGGGCGTTTGCGCCACCATGACGCCCTTCTTGAAATCCTCCACCATTTCGGGGCGGAGGCGCACTTCGGTGGGCCGCTTGGCCAGCGACATCTGGTCAATTTTGTCCTGGAGCTTCAGCAAGGCGTAGAAGAGTCCTTCCGGCCGCGGCGGGCAACCGATGACGTAAACATCCACCGGCACAATCTTGTCCACACCCTGCAAGACCGAGTACACGTTGAACGGTCCGCCCACGCTCGAGCATGCGCCCATTGAAATACACCATTTCGGATCGGGCATCTGGTCCCACACACGCTTCAGCACGGGTGCCATCTTGAGCGTGACCGTTCCCGCGACAATCATCAGGTCGGCTTGGCGCGGCGACGGGCGGAACACTTCGGCGCCGAATCGCGCAATGTCGAAGCGCGAAGTGGTGGACGCAATCATTTCGATGGCGCAGCAGGCCAGTCCAAACGTCAGCGGCCAAATGGCGCTCTTGCGCGCCCAGTTGAATACGTAGTCCACCGACGTGATCATGAAGTTCTTTTCGAAGCGGTTGTCGAGAACTCCCATGGAATCTCTATCCCTTCATCAAAACAGCCGAGTATAGCGCCCGGGTTTTGGCGAGTCAAAGGGACGCTAAAGGATGCGCAAGTTCGCCTCGGAAGGCAATAAGCCGCGCGGCTTAACGCCCTCGATCAACAAAGCTCCTTCGGCTTTGAAGGCGCGGAGCTGTGCGGCGTCGCGAAACCAGCGGCCGGTGTAAACCTCCGGAGTTGGCGTGGGATCGGGAACGCGACGATGAGCGACCTCGCAGAAGCCGGCATTGCGAAAATGTGCAGCCCATTCTTCCGCTGAAAGCAGCTTCACCGGGACGGGGAGCTTGTCGCCCCACTGATGGCAGTGCGGATTGTCGCGATAGTAGTTGATGAGAATCCAGGCGGAGCCGCCTTCACGCAGCACACGGAACATCTCCTTCACCCCTGCTGCTGGGTCAGGCCAGTAATAGGCGGACTCGACCGAGATTGCGCGCGAAAAGAAGTTCGCTTCCCAGGGAATCTCGTCAACCCCGCCGACGATGAACATGGCATTGTCCACCTCAACGCTCAAGCGGCGCGCGCGGCGCACCATCTCGTCGGAAATATCCATGCCAATCACGCGGCCGTCAGGGACAAGCTCGGCCAGGCGGCGCGAGAGCCAGCCCGTTCCACAGCCGAGATCGAGCACATTGTCGGTGGGCGCGATTTGCATGAGATCGAGAACCGGCAACGTGATGGGGAGATGGTCCTCCTCCATACCTTCGCCGCGCCCGGCTTCGGCCCAGCGGTTGAATTCTTCGCGAAGAACGCTATTCGTCATTCCTCACCTATTGATCGATCTTCGCAAGAAGCTCGACGAATTTCTGTTGGCGCTCGGACTGGTCATTGCCGCCGGCGGCGTCGGCAAGCTGTGTGGCGTTCATCGAGCAGAACTTGGGGCCGCACATGGAACAGAATCTCGCTTCCTTGTAGAAGTCGTCGGGCAGCGATTCGTCGTGCATGGCGCGCGCGGTATCGGGATCAAGGGAAAGATCGAATTGCTTGTTCCAATCGAAGAGGAACCGCGCGTAGCTGAGGGCGTCGTCGCGGTCGCGCGCGCCGGGACGATGGCGGGCCACGTCGGCGGCATGCGCCGCAATCTTGTAGGCGATGACGCCCTGCTTCACGTCATCGGGATTCGGCAGGCCGAGGTGCTCCTTGGGCGTGACGTAGCAAAGCATCGAGGCGCCATGCCAGCCGATCATGGCCGCGCCAATCGCGCTGGTGATGTGGTCATAGCCGGGGGCGATGTCAATCACCAGAGGCCCCAATGTGTAGAACGGCGCCTCATGGCACATCTCGATTTCCTTGTCCACTTGCTCCTTAATCTTATCCATGGGAATGTGGCCGGGGCCTTCAATCATCACCTGGACATCGTGCTCCCACGCTTTCCGAGTGAGTTCGCCGAGGGCTTTCAACTCGGCAAATTGCGCTTCGTCGCTGGCGTCGGCAATGCAGCCGGGACGCAAGCCGTCGCCCAGCGAAAAGCTGACATCGTGCTTCTTGAGGATTTTACAGATGTCGTCAAAACGCTCGTAGAGGAAATTCTGCTTTTTGTGCGTCTCCATCCACTGCGCCAGAAGCGCGCCGCCGCGGCTGACGATTCCGGTGATGCGCTTGCGCACCAGCGGCACGAATTCGCGCAGGACCCCGGCGTGAATGGTCATGTAATCCACGCCCTGCTCGGCCTGCTCCTCGATGACCTCGAGCATCAGCTCCGGCGTGAGGTCCTCGGCCCGGCGGACGCGGGTGATGGCTTCGTAGATCGGCACGGTGCCGACGGGCACGGGCGAAGCATCAATGATCGCTTTGCGAATGCGCGGGATATCGCCGCCGGTGGAGAGATCCATCAC
Organism: Candidatus Acidiferrales bacterium; assembly: GCA_035631855.1. Lineage (GTDB taxonomy): Bacteria > Acidobacteriota > Terriglobia > Acidiferrales > UBA7541 > DASQHY01. The sequence continues at coordinate 32,046 of DASQHY010000142.1, read as the reverse complement.
CGTGTCCGAACCGTAGTGGACGGCGTGATGCAGCTTCTTCAGCTCCTCGTCAATGTTGGAGGTGGTGGCGGAGTTGCCGATGTTGGCGTTGATTTTGCATTTGAAAGCGATGCCGATGCCCATGGGCTCGAGGTTGCGATGATGGATGTTGGCGGGGATGATGGCGCGGCCGCGGGCGACTTCGCTGCGCACGAGTTCGGGGTCGAGCTTCTCGCGCTTGGCCACGTATTGCATTTCCTCAGTGATGACGCCCCCACGGGCAAAGTGCATCTGCGAGAGGTTGCGCCCCTCGGCCTCGCTCGGGACAGGGTCACCGTTGGTTCCGGCGGAGGCCAACCGTTTTTCAATCCAAAGATCGCGGACGCTCATGGTTTCCTCCTACACACCGTGCCTGAGAGCGAGTGAGTGTGTGAAACGCGATTATCGCACCGCGAGTCAGGTGCGGCAACCCGCGCTGTGGCGGGGCCAGACTTGGATAATTGCGCGCCCCGGAATGTCCGGTTTGGCGACAGGGAGTCCAGCAAGCGGGCACATTGCTGGCCCAGGGGATGCGCCTGGTAAGCGTGGGCCTGGCGGTCGGTTTATTGTTGTCGGCGGCTGGATCGCGCCTTCTGGCCAAGTCTTTATATGGACTGAGCCCGGTAGACGCGCTGACATTTGCGGGCGTGACAATTCTGCTGGCAATAGTCGCGGCACTGGCGTGTTACCTCCCCGCGCGGCGGGCGATGCGCGTGGATCCAATTGTGGCCTTGCGATACGAGTAGCGCACATCACAGGTTCGCGGACCGCACGGGGCACGGAAGTCTAGTGGGTGATGGTCAGGGTCAGGCTGATGCTGCTGGTCAGCGTGCCGTTTGGCCCGGGACTCGTCGCGGTTACGGTGAGCGTGGCGTTTGTCGGTGGTGGTGGCGGCTGAGGAGGTGGAGAGCTTGCGTGCCCCCCGCAACTGCTGATGCCAACCAGTAACAACGCCGCAAGCATCAGGAGGAAGGCCTGCTTCGGTTTCCTTCTCGCGCCAAGAACCAACCCCGCAAGAACCGCTGCAAAAACAAACGGTGCGCTCCCAAATGGTCCTGGCGACAGTTGTGCATTTGACGTGTTGGAAACGGTGATCGTGACCGAAGTGTTCACGGAGGCGGGTGTAAGACTCACCGCGTTGGGATTCGCTGCGCAGGTCGTTCCACCGGGCGCGCCGCTGCAGACAATGGAAACCATTCCCGTGAAGTTGGTTTGATTCAGAGAAAGATTGTAGGTGGCCGTCTGGCCGGCCATGATGGTTTGCACTGTCGTGCCGGTGAATCCAAATGGCGCATCCACGGCAACTGAACTCGCCAGCGACGCGGCCGAATTGAAGATGGTGTCTCCTGAATACTGGGCCGTAATGCTGTGCGTGCCTTGCGAAGCCAGCGTAACCTGCGCGACACCCTGCGACACATTGCCGCTGGGATTGCCGATCACCACAGGCTGGCCAAGGGCTGTTGTCCCATCGAAAAACTGCACCGTGCCGGTCGGCACTATTCCTCCTCCAATCGGAAGGATGAGCGCTGTGAGCGTGACCGGCACGGTGGTGACGGTACTCGCCGGGTTGGCGGCTACGCGCACCATGGGGTTGCCCTTGGTGATGGTGATGCTGACGGGCGCGCTGGGTCCGCTGGGGTTGAAGCTGTTGTCTCCCCCGTAGCTGGCGGTGACGCTGTGCTGCGTTCCGGGCAAAAAGTTTGCCGGTGTGTTGGCCCCGCCGAGAAATATCTCGGCCTGCTGTCCTTGGCCGGTCAGAGAGACCTGTCCGAGCTGCGTAGAAGTCCCATTGAAAGAGTCGGTAAGAGTAATTTGGCCGCTGGGAAAGCCCGCTCCCGATTGGCCCGCGACCGTGCTTTGAACAGAAAGAAAATTCCCGAAGTCCACAGTCACCGTTGTCCCTTTTGGAACAGCAATGGTGCTGGCGCTCAGCGTAATGGTGCTGTTTTCCGGTTGAACGATTGCGGGGATATTGTTCGAAGTGCTCGCTGCGAAGACTCCGTCGCCGGGATAATTGGCGGAAAGGTTGTAGGTTCCGCCGGGAAGGTTGTTGAACGTGCCGGCGGCAGACCCGGTTACGAGCGGACCAAGCGCGCCCACCCCAGGAGAACCTTGAATGTTTCCACCGTTCGCATCGGTCACCAGGGCAACACTTCCGGTCGGACCGGCACCCCCGCCCGCCTTTTGCACGCTGACCGTGAAAGACACGGGCGTGCCATGAGTGATTTTGATGGTGGCGCCGGTGGAGGCGGACAGCGCAGTTTGTGAAGCTTGAAAAGTCGAAGCGGCCCAGGCATTGACGAGATTCGTCGCATCGACTGACCCCAGCCCGGTCGCCAAATCGTACCCACTGGCGGTGTTGAATCCCGTCTGGCCGGGAACGCTATCGTTCCCTGCTGTAACGTCGTTGAAGACGCACTGCGACGCCGCCGGCGTTGCGGGGTTGGTGCGATTGCTGGAGTTGCAGGCTGTGAATTTTTCCGCGGCCGCGAGCAGATACATGACGTAGTTGGCGAGTCCCTGCCTTCCGGCAAGCGGGGAAGCGGGGCTTGGACCGGCGATCTTTTGATCCACGATCGCCATGATGCCGGCAAAGGAGGGAGAGGACGCGGAGGTTCCGCCGACCACCAAGAAACTCTGCGCGCCCCCGGCACAGCTCCCACCAAAGCAGACGAGGTAGCCGTCGTGCAGGGCCGCCGTGAGAGAAACGTCCGGCACGCCCCGTTGTGTGCCAACGGCTGCCAATCCAGGGACATTCAGCGTCTGCCAGCTCGGCGTGGCATAGATTGCGCTCAAGCCACCGCTCCCTGCGAACAAGCTCCCCTGGCTCTCGTTCCAGACGGTCTCTGGAATGTAACCCAGAGCCGAAACGAGCCTCGGTGAGCTCACAGGGGCCCAAAACGTTGCGTCCATCAAACCGTTCAGAGTTTCGGCGAACTCCGTGCCCCCGACCGCGCTGTTAAATGGAGTCGAAGCAAGTCCATTGACCGCCAAGCCGCCCGTTGCAATCTGGGTTGCGGGATCATCACAGCCCGCCGCGCCATCATCGCCCGAGGAAACAAAGACGCTGATGCCTTGCGCGGCAGCTTGTTGCCAGAGACTGCTGAAGAATGCATTTTCCGAGGGGCCCAGGTCACGCTCGCACGCCCCGAAACTTACGTTCATCACCGGCGCCAGATTCTGGTCCACGATGAACGCGGCGGAAAGGTCCACGCCGTCAGCCGTTGCAGTGATGGGGCTGACGACCAAATCGATGGTGGCCCCGGGAGCTGCCGCGCCCGACCACTCCGTATCGAGAATCGCCTCAATGTCGTCTCCGGGTAGTTCTGGCAGAACGCCGGCCTGAGGTTGCCCGTTGAGAATAATGTTTGGAGAGTTGGGCGGCAGGCCAAACGTGGCGCGGAAGTCCGCGACGTCCTGAGGATTGACCGTGCTGCGAGCCACGATGGCAATCGTTTGTCCGGAACCATTCAGCACAACAGGAGCGCCGTTCAGTGTCGTGGACGTGTTATACAGGGGGTTCAGATTGTAGATTTTTGCGAAATCCCCCGGCGCGAGCGCGTGCACGGTGTTCCCTTTGAAATTGGCGTCCGGATTGACCGTTGCATATCGGCCGTCTGCGGCCCGGCGAACGAGCGGGCCCCGGATGAGCCTGGGCTTCTTGAAAAAGTCGTGCAGCGACACCACGCCGCGCACTACGGGAGACAACGCCGCAGGGATGGAGATATCGGCCGCATTGGCGATGTGCGCCTCGCCTCCCACCTGGTAGCGCCGCATATCGGTCTGGAAGGCGGCCTCGACCTGCGCGGAAGTTCCGGAGAACTCAATCCAGCGCCCGCTGCGCGCGGTGGCGTTTACGCGGAACCCCTGCTGTTGCAACCAGCCCTTGACCTGGGCAATGTCCTCCGGCGAGGGCCCGAACTGCCTGCCGAATTCTTCGGGCGTAAGCCATTGGTGGTAGTTCGGCGAACCCGGGATTTGCTGGCTGTCCAGGAATTCCTGCACATTGCGCTCCACCTCAGCGGGCACGCCGAGCGTCAGAATCATCCGCTCCATGGCGAGCCCGCCCGATACGCGCCCGACTTCGAATTCGGCTCTCGCGAGAGGGTGCGTGGAACGTGGGATGGTCACCGGGGAGGAATTGTCAACTGGAGCAGTAATCAGCGACCGCGTTTGCCCCGCAACGGGAACCGCCGTCGCTGCGAAGAACATTCCAGAAGCAACCGTCAAACCTAGGATGAATGAAAACTGTCTGAACTGCTTCCGGACCGTTGTGCCCTCTCCGCTCATCGGATGTGTACGTGCCTCCTCGTACAGACCATGTTCTGTCGGCTAAGGGGGGACTCCCTGCGGGTGAGGTTCGTTCTTCTGGAAACTGCGCGGCTATAAGAATACCAATAGCCGCGAATCGCCGAAATAGTTAAATCTAATGACCAGGGTTGGGACGCCTACGGCGGACCTGCGGCTAACTCAAGAGCGCGGGGGATTCCCTAATCGGTGAAAACCACTCCAACCGCAGTTTGCTCTTTTTCCGGCCCGGGCTCGATGCGAACCACGTAACCCCGGAGCTTCATGACCGTTTCTCGGTGGCCTTCATTTCCGGGCGCCTCCATCACTACGCTCAACTCGGACTGCAGCCGGGGGCTGTGATTCAAAACAATCAAAGCGCCCTGCAAGGAGAGATCGCTGATGACCGTGTCTTCCTGAAAGGCCAGCCCTTCTTCGGTAAAGCCTGCAATCCGTGCGCGGAAGTGGGCTTTCCGGCGCGTCGTGGAGCGCGCCCCCGGCAGGATCACTTCGACGCGGCCGTCCCCAAGAGTCATCGCCATGCCTTCCGACGCAGCATAGACGGACTCGAAGTTGTCCCGGGCCTTTCGCAGAATGCCGTCGACTACTTTGTCTGTCGAATCCGGATCGTGATGGAACAGCACCAGATGTTTTACCCCCGCTTCTTTGGCAATCTTCACGCCTTCCAACCAGGAAGAATGCCCCCAGCCTTTGCGCGTGGTCGCAAGCTGCTCGGGAGAAAACTGCGCATCATTGATGAAGATATCCGCTCCGGCGGCCAGTTCTTGCAAGCTCCGATCCAGCTTTGGCACGCCCGGCTCGTTGTCCGTGGCATAGACGATCGTGCCGGCGGGTGTCTCCATGCGAAACCCCAGGCAGCCCTGAGGATGGTTCAGCCAGCGCGCGGTGACCTTTGTGGCCTTGATTTCATATTGGTCGCCGTCGCTCACCTCAGAGAATCTTCGCGCTGCAGACATGGCCGAGATGTCCACCGGGAAGTAAGGGTAGGCCATCTGTGTTTCGAAGACCTGCTTCAAACTATCCGGCCCGAGAAACTTCGAGCGGAAGCTATAAAAGTGGAAGCGGTTACATTCGGAATAAAGCGGAGCAAAAAAGGGAATGCCCTGAATGTGATCCCAATGGTAATGGGTGACAAAGATGTGCGCCTCGGCGGCCCGCGTTCCCCGCGCGTCCATCGGGCGGTTGCCGAGCATGCGCAGTCCCGTGCCGCAGTCCAAGATAAACTGCGTCCCGTCGGGCGCCAGCAACTCCAGGCACGGCGTATTTCCGCCATAGCGCCACGTTGCGGGATCTACCGTCGGCGTCGAGCCGCGCACACCCCAAAAGCTAAGCCTTGCCGTTGCCGTGGACATCGCCTGGGACTCGAGAGAATCTTCGAGTGCGCCTCCATGATGTTGTTCGGCTGTCAATCGCCCCGAAAAAAAGCCTCATTTGCATGGTAGGCAGGGGGTTGAGTGAAGTCAATTGGAGTCGCGCCATCGCGTTCCCATCGCCAAACCATGCCGGGAGTGTCTCATTCTTCCGCTTCGTGGGCGGGAGCCAGGCGCCTCCTGGGTCAATCCCATCTCCACCCTGGGCTTGCCCCTCGCGCAATCCGAAGATGCGCCGGATGTCTTGCGTGGGTAGAATGGGTCAGATGCACCCCCATTCTCACGAGCACGATCCCGGACACAGCCATTCCCACGGTTATGCTCATGCCAAACTTTCACCGCGCGCCCTTGCCTGGGCGATGGCGGCGACGCTCGCGCTGGTCGTCGCGGAAATCTTTGGCGGGACGCTGGGCCGCTCCGTCGCGCTTCTGAACGACGCCGTGCACAATCTTTCCGATGTCCCCACGCTGATCATTTCATGGCTCGCACTGCGCTGGGCCAGCCGCCCCGCCGATTCCGATCGGACTTACGGCTATCACCGAGCCGGCATCCTCGCGGCGTTCACCAACGCCATTCTTCTGGGTTTTGTGGCGCTGATTCTTGCCTACGAAGCGTGGGAGCGGTTCTCTCATCCCGTCGCCGTTGTGGAAGGCTGGATGATTGCTACTTCCCTTGCGGCTCTGGCCGTCAATGGCGGCATCACGCTGGCGTTGGTGCGGGGCCGCGGCGACCTCAATCTCCGCAGCGTGTTCGTCCACAACTTCGGCGACGCGCTTTCCAACATTGCCATTCTCATCGGCGCCCTGATTATTCGCTCGACCGGAGCCCTTTGGCTCGACCCGGCCCTGGGCCTGGCGATCGGCGCCCTGGTGCTGTGGTCCGCCTGGGGAATTCTGAAGGAATCCGCGCACATTCTGCTCGAAGGCCGTCCGCGCGGAATGGACCTGGAGAACGTGGCTCGTCTGATCCTCGCTGTTCCCGGGGTGCAGGAGGTTCACGACATCCATATTTGGACGCTGGGCACCGATGTGCACGCGCTTTCCTGCCACGTGCGCATCCCGGACATGCACATGGACGAAAGCGAAAGGATCCTCGGCGCCGTTTGTGATGCGCTTTCCCGCGAATTCCACATCTCGCACACCACGATCCAGTTTGAGCGCGCCGGTCTTCCCCGCGATTCCGGCTACGTCATGCCCGAGCCGCTCCGCTCGCAAGAGTAGAGTGATCCCCATCCACACTCATCTGTGATTTCTTACAGGTGATTCTCGAAGGTTGCCGAAGGGAAGAAACTCTACGCCGGCAGACGAATCCGTGTCCCGCGCTGTTCGTTCATCCGCTGCGTGGCGTCCAAGTCGAGGGAGGCCAGCGCCACGGCGCGCTCAGACCCTTCGCGGGTGATGTAGTTCAACTGCCCGTTCTGCACGGAAAACGCTACGGCGAATAGCAGCCCGCCGTTGCGCTTCACCAGTACATACTCGCCGGCCTCGCGCGTGGGTTCCGTACCGGCAGGTAGTTCGGACGCAGGCGCCGAATAAGCCCGGCGGCCTCGGCGGGGAGTCGCTTCCGCCTCGTCGTCCTCTGCCGGCGTGGGAACCGGCTGCTGAACGATAATGACCTGCGGTGGAGCCGCTTGCATCGGGACTACTCCGGAAAAGTCCGAGAATAAGGGCAGCCCAAAAAATGGAGCGCCTGCGAACGAGACGCCGCGCGTCCTCACATGCCGCCGGCCTGCATTGATCGCCGCCAGATGCGCAAAGTCAAATCCCAACCCGGGCACGGGAAAGTCATCCACGTCGAACACCTGGGGCGTCACCACCGGGGTGGAATTGACGTTGTTGATGATGGTGATCTGCCCGTTGCGCGTACGCGTGGCCATCGGAACGCTCGCCACGGTTATCGTCCGCAGCGGAACGACCTGCACGGGAGCGGAAGAGCGAACCACCATCGAACGCGCCGCGCTTCGCGGTGCCACGGGAATTGGCCTGCTCATGCGAGCGCCGCGCGATTGCGCCTGTCCCGCGGCACACACGAGCAAGAGCATTCCCACCGTGCTTACCGTTCTGGAAAGGATACCCATGGGCCCTGCCCCCCTGCCTAGACAGATGCGCCGCATGCTCATGCCGTTGCACCCAGTTTACTCTCCCGGAGGACTTCTCGCCACCCTTCAAGGCGGCCCTTGCCGCCCCCGGGAAGTTCAGCGCCCCGCCACGCCTGCCCCTGTGCTTCCACCCCTCTTCAGGATGTGCTATAACCTTCGGGCCGTGGAATGCGCGGAGTTGCCGGAAGGGAAAGACGCGACGGCCGGAACCCGAGGCGGCGCTCCGGAAGCACACCTCCTATCGGGGACCGCGTCCTGTTACTGCCCCAGTTGCTCGCGGCAGCTACAGGCGCGAAGTTGCAAGCTGGTTTGCCCGGTGTGCGGTTACTACATGTCGTGCTCGGATTTTTATTGAAGAAGCCTCGCGACGCCTTTGGGGCAGGACGGCGCAGAGTTTGATTCTGAGGAGGGTGCAACGTGGCACTGAAAATAACGAATCGGGAAGTGGACGGCGTCTCCGTGGTCGGGCTTGAAGGGCGCATCGTGCTCGGGGAAGAGAGCAACTCGCTGCGCGAGAGGGTGAAGAGCCTCTTGGCCGGCGGCAAAAAGAAAATCGTTCTGAACATGGACAATGTGACCTACATTGACAGCGCGGGCCTCGGCACGCTCGTGGCTTCCCACCACAGCGCAAAAACCCAGGGCGCCGGGTTGCGTCTGTCGAATCTCGGATCGAAGTTCCAGGAAGTTCTGCAGGTCACCAAGCTCCTGACGGTATTCGACGTGTACGACTCGGAAGCGGCAGCGATTCGCAGCTTCTCGAAGTAACGGATTCGGGCGGAGCCCGACGCGCCCCTTTGGGGTTCCGCCTGTGCTTACAGCTTGTAGATGGTCACCCCGCTTAGCAGCTTGGGATAAAAATCGGTGGACTTCTGCGGAAGCACCTCTCCGGCGGTTGCCATTTTCACCACCTGACCGACCTCGACCGGATTCAGCACGAAGCATGCTTGCGCCGCTCCGCGGTCCACAGCGGCAATGGCCGCGTCCATTTCCCGCTCATACCTGATGTTTTTCTCAAGCACAACGTCGTCGGGGGAAATTCCCAACCCTCTTTCCAGAATCAGCCGGTGGAGCAGCACGACGTCGAGGGTCCGCTGCGCCGGAGAAACCTGCGGAAGGAGCGCCGCGAGGTTGGCCTCGGGCTTCAGCGTAAGAACGAAGAAAGCCTGCTCCCCGGACCAACTCCTGTCGCTCCCGGCATAGACCCCGATCTGCCGCAAGCCATCTCTCCGCGCCGCATCTGCGAAGTGACCTCGGAATGCCTCATAGGCCTGCAGCCGCTCGCGAGCATGTTGGAAGGGGTGAGGGCCGATGCCGAAATACGGCTGGAGCTTCCCGAAGAAATCTTTAAGCTGGAAACCCTTGAGATTGGTTACGACGCGGTGCGTTGGCAGGATCGTTAGTCCTTCACTGTGCGCATTGACCAGCGTCATCATCACTCTTTCATGCGGGGCATCGCGGTCTGCCGCGCCAAGCCGCGCGCGGCATTCGTCCCGGTACGCCAGCGCGGTCTCATAACGATGATGCCCGTCGGCGATGACCAGTTTCTTATCCGCGAGGAGTCGCTGGAGGCGCGCAATGCGCGTCGCGTCGGAGATCACCCAGAGCCGGTGCGCCACACCATATTCGTCGCGAATATTCATTGCCGGCGGCGTTTTGGAGACCTCGCCGGCCAGTGCGTCCACGGCCCGTTCCGGGTCCGCATACAGCATAAAGAGTTGGCCCGTATGGACCCGCGTGTGCCTCAATAGTTCGAGGCGGTCGGCTTTCGGGCCGGCGAGCGTCTGTTCGTGCCGAAAAACCACGCCCGCGGCATAGTCCTCGATGCGGCTGAGCGCCACGACGCCCCGTCGCACGCGCCGCTCGGTTGTCCCCGGCAAATCGTATTCCTGCTCGGAAACGTAAAGCGACGGTGCAGGGTCGCGCACCAGGAAGCCTTTCGCGACCCATTCCTCAAGGGCTTGGGCCGCGCGCGTGTAGACATTATTCTCCGGCGTGTCGCCCGGAAGACTCCGACCCTTCTCAATCGCGATCAGGTTGTGGGGATCGGCCGCGGAATACTTATCCTGCATCGCTGGGGTGATTTTGTCGTAGGGCTGCGTCAACACGCGTTCGAATGGGACCCGCGCCGGGTTGTAGCGGTACGCCGCAAAAGGGAATATCTCGGCCATGCCTGGAGTCCTCTGGTCTTAATGTGAGCGTTGCCAAAAACGTTTATTCTACGTGACCCTCCCAGCGCTGTCATTCCAACTATAACAATTACGCTTGCCGCAGTAGAATTTCGTTGCTCATGCGCTTCCGCGACACCCTCCGTCTGGCCCTCGAGGCCCTCTCGGCGCATAAACTTCGCACCGCGCTCACTCTGCTTGGCCTGGTGGTCGGCGTCACTTCGCTCATTTTGGTGATGACGCTCATCCAGGGCGCCAACGGCTACGTGAAAACCAAGATCGCCAACCTCGGAACGGATATTTTTCAGGTTTCCAAGATGCCTCTGGCCACCTCCAACTTCAACGAGATGCTGAAGGCCAGGAAGTACCGCGAACTCAGCATGGACGACTGCCGCGCCGTGGTGGAACGGTGTCCCGCGTGTCTGGCCGTGGGCGCGCAGGCTCGTACCACCGGAGAGATCCGCGGTCCCGAGCGAAGTCTCGTGGACGTCACCCTCCGCGGCGAAACCGCCAACATGGGTTGGATCAGCACGCTGGATATTCCCTCAGGACGTTTTTTTACGGAGAGCGAGCAGGCTGCTGCCGCGCCGGTCACCATCGTTGGCGCCGAGGTCGCCGAAAAGATATTTCCGCAAGGCAATCCACTGGGGAAGACCATGCGCATCGCCGGCGAAGAGTTCACCGTGATTGGCGTGGCCGAGCGCATCGGCGCCGTGCTCGGCCAGAACCAGGACACCTTCGCGATTTTCCCCATCACCGTGTTCGAAAAATTGTTTGGCACCCACACCAGCCTCATCTTTCAAATCAAGGGCGTGCCGCCGCTGGAGACTGCCGAAGGTGAAGTGCGCCTCATCCTCCGCGGGCGCCGCCATCTGGCTCCGTCCGCGGCCGACGATTTCTATTTCACCACCGCCGATACCTACCTCGAGCTCTGGCGCGACATCAGCTCCGTCTTTTTCTTTGTCTTTCTGCTCATTTCCTCGGTTTCTTCCATCGTCGGCGGCATTGTGATCATGAATATCACGCTGGTAAGCGTCACCGAGCGCACCCGCGAGATTGGCTTGCGCCGCTCGGTCGGCGCCACGCAGCGCGACATTGCCCGCCAGTTTCTTGTCGAAGTCTTGGCGCAATGCCTCGCCGGCGGCCTGCTCGGCATTGCCCTGGGTTTCTCGCTGGCCCTCCTGCTGCGCCAACTCACTCCGTTTCCTGCGGTGGTTCGCGGTTGGGTCGCCCTGCTGGGTCTGGGGCTTGCTTCGGTCATTGCGCTTGTTTTCGGCGTCTACCCCGCCGTCAAAGCCGCGCGGCTCGACCCGGTTGTCGCCCTGCGCACCGAATAGTCTCCCCATTCCGCAGCCGCCCGGGAGAATTGTCGCTGCGGCAAGCGCCTGACGGCGCAGCAGCGGTGGTACCCTGTTTCCAGAATGACGCGCGCGGAATGGAGAGAGAGCCTCGCCGTGGCGCTGGCCACCCTCGCCAGCCAGAAGACCCGCGCGTTTCTCACCATGCTGGGCGTGGTGATCGGCGTGGCCAGCGTCATCAGTGTCGCGGCAATTATTCAGGGGTTGAACCAGCACATCACCGACAAGGTCCGCTCCATCGGCTCGCAAACCTTCTTCTTCACGCGTTTCCCGGCATTCACGTTTGATTTCGACCACCTGCCGCAAGAGATCCGCATGCGCAAGCATTTCGTGCCCGAAGATGCCCAGGCCATTCGCGAGAACTGTCCGGCGGTGGACAAGGCCATTCCCATCCTTACGCGCGCCGCATTTCTCGGCGGCTCGAACGAGATCCGCTATCAGGACAACCACGTCCAGGAACCCATCCTGCGGGGCGCCGGTCCGGAGTTGGTGGACGTTTTGCCGATCTATGCCATCGCGCGCGGCCGCTTCTTTACCGAGCAGGAAGAGTCGCACAGCGCGCGCGTGTGTGTCCTCGGATCGCCCATTTCCGATGCGCTCTTTGGCACGTTGGACCCCCTCGGCCGCGAAGCGCGCGTTAATGGGATCCCCTTTGAAGTGGTCGGCGTTCTCGAACCCAATCAGGGTCTGTTTGGCGGACCCGGCGCGGACCAGTTCGTTCTGATTCCCTACCGCACGTTTCACAAGATGTATCCGGAAATCGAAGAGGTTGTCCTGGCCGTCAGCACTTTTGACCCTTCGCTGCTCGGCCTGGCTCAGGACCAGGCCGTCGAAGTTCTCCGGCGCCGCCGCCACGTCCCCGCCGCCAGGCCTAACGATTTTGAGATCACCTCGCCCGACTTGCTCACCGACCTATGGAAAAACCTCACCAGCGCCATTGTGGCCCTCACGCTCATCATCGCCTCCATCGGCCTGTTTGTCGGTGGGATCGGCGTCATGAACATCATGCTCATCAGCGTCACCGAGCGCACCAAGGAGATCGGCGTTCGCAAGGCCGTGGGCGCCCGCGGAAAAGATATTCTGATGCAGTTTCTTCTGGAAGCCGTGATGCTCACCAGCGTCGGCGGGGCCATCGGTATCGTTGCCGGTATCGTCCTCAGCCTCGGCGTGGCCTATTTCATTCCTTCGCTACCCGCCAGGGTCTCGTTTTTCTGGACGCTGATGGGCTTGTTGATTTCGCTCAGCGTGGGGTTGTTCTTTGGAATTTATCCCGCGGTGAAAGCCTCCCACCTCGACCCTGTCCGTTGCCTCCGCTATGAATAAGTCATAGCACCCGGTTCAAGTTTCAATCTGAGCGTACCGTTCCGCAATGAAACACAAATTCGAGAGGCATCGTCGCGGTCCTTTTTCATGTCTCTCTAACCTACTGAAAGCTCAACGTCTATCGTAGCTCCTGCAGAGGGGTTTGGAGCTTAGTATGCAGCCTTAATTTACGAGTACTTTTGTGCGCGTGTGTGTAACGCAGGAACGAAATCAAAAGAGGAGGTAGACCCTGGCCATGGTTTCCCCAGTTGGGGCGCGGAAAGGAAGATTGTGGGCTCTTATAACTCCCCTGTTGATTGTCGTCGCCTGGGCGGCATTTCGTGTCGTGCCATTGCGGGCGGATGACGGCAACTTGCGCCTCTCCGAATATGTCCACAATGTCTGGCAAACCGCCGATGGTCTCCCGGAGAATTCGGCACAGGCAATTGCTCAAACTCCGGACGGATATCTCTGGATCGCCACGCAAGAAGGCCTGGTGCGGTTTGATGGTGTCCGTCTTGAGGTCTTTGACCGGAAAACCACGCCGGAAATCAGCAACAACGATATCCGGGCCCTTTGTGTCACGCGGGACGGCAGCCTCTGGGTCGGCACATTTGTCGGCAATCTGGTGCGGCTTCAGGGCGGGGTCTTCACCGCCTATGCGACGAAAAATGAACTCGGCGGCTATGGTGCCAGCGCCATCTTTGAAGATCATGCTGGAATTCTCTGGATTGGAACTCACGGAGGAGGATTGTTCCGGTTCAAAGACGGAAAGTTCAGCGCCTACACCACGAAGGACGGGCTGGCCAACGATTCCGTGTCTTCCATCGCAGAAGCCCGGGATGGCAGCCTATGGATCGGGACCGACGGCGGCTTGAGCCTGTTTCGAGCCGGAAAGTTCACGAATTATACAGTGGCAGACGGGCTTTCAAATGACCTTGTCCGGAGCGTCTTTCAGGATCACAACGGAAACCTGTGGGTGGGTACAGGCGGAGGCGGCCTGGATTGGCTCCAGGACGGTAAATTTACCGCATACACCCACAAAGATGGACTGCCCAATGATTCTGTCACCGCCATCTATGAGGACCACGAGGGTAGCGTTTGGGTGGGGACCATGAGAGGAGTTGCGCGATTCCAGAACAGCAGATTTGAGACCTACTCTACAAAACACGGACTCTCCGACAATTCCGTAGGCGCCATTTTCGAGGATTCGGAAAGGAATATCTGGATCGGCACCCAAAACGGCGGACTGAACCGGCTGCGGAAGGGAAGGTTCGCAACCCACGGAACACTGGAGGGCCTCTCTGCACCTGTTGTTTGGACCATCACCGAAGACGCCTCCGGCAACATCTGGGCCGGAACCGATGGCGGGGGACTCAACCGATTCTCCAATGGAAGATTCACTCCCTACGCTGCAAAGCAGGGGCTTTCCGGTAACACCATCGGGGCCCTTTTCCCGGGCAAGGATGGAAGTCTGTGGATTTCAACCGATGGCGGGCTTGACCGTCTGAAGGATGGCAAGCTCGCCACCTACACCTCCCGGCAGGGACTCCCCGCGAGGAGGGAAAGCTCGGGGTTGGCTCCGTCCGTCCTTGTTAAGGCAATTACGGAGGATAGCGAAGGGAATCTGTGGTTTGGTACCGATGGAGGCGGGCTCTGCCTCTTCAAGGACGGAAGGTTCATCACCTACACAACCAAAGAAGGTTTGGCCGGCAACGTCGTCATGTGGCTTACCCCCAGGCGCGCCGGCGGCATTTGGATCGGCACTTCCAAGGGGCTGAGTGAGTTCCACGGCGGGGTGTTCACGACCTTCACCACCAAAGACGGCCTCACCAACGACACCATCATGGCCATGTATCAGGACAACGATGGCGACCTTTGGATAGGAACCGAAGGAGGGTTGAATCGCTTCCGGGATGGCAAGTTCACGGCATACACCACCCGCGATGGCCTCTTTGACGACCTCACGTTTCAGATCCTGGAAGATAACCAGGGGAATCTGTGGATGAGCTGCAACAAGGGAATCTACCGGGTAGCCAAGAAAGAGCTGAACGATTTTGCCCGCGGCTTTATCCGCTCCATCACCTCGGTGCCGTATGGAGTCGCCGACGGGATGAAGAGCAAGGAATGCAATGGAGGGGTGCAGCCGGCGGGCTGGAAATCTCATGACGGCAGGCTGTGGTTCCCGACCATCCTCGGCGTGGTCACGGTGGATCCCAACAACTTGGGAACCAATACGCACGTTCCCCCCGTTCAAGTGGAGAAATTTGTGGCGGGTCGAGTTTCCATCAACCGTCCGACCCAAGTTCGCCTCCCGCCGGGGGATGGAAGTCTGGAGTTTCATTTCACGGCCCCCAGCTTTCTGGCTCCGGAGAAGGTGCAGTTTCGATATAAGCTCGAGGGATTCGATAGAGATTGGGTGGATGCGAAAACCCGGCGCAGCGCCTACTACACAAACATCCCTCCAGGGACATACCACTTCCGGGTCATCGCCGCCAACGATGACGGCGTGTGGAACACCTCCGGCGCTTCGGTCGAGATTTATCTCGCACCGCACTTTTATCAGACGTTTTGGTTTTACGCTTTTGGTCTTCTTGCTTTTGCGGCAACAGGAACGGGCCTGTATCGCGTTCGCGTCAACGGCCTCAAGATACGCGAGAAAGTTCTCGAAAAGCGGGTGAATGAGCGCACCGCGGAACTCCAGCAGGAAATCGCCGAGCGGAAAAAAATCGAGCTGGCCTTGCGCCAGGCGGAAGAGAAATATCGCGGCATTTTTGAAGAAGCCATCGTGGGGATTTTCCAAACGACCCCGGACGGACATCTTGTGAGCGCCAATCCCGCCTTGGCGCGAGTGTACGGCTATGATTCACCCGAAGAAATGATCGCCGACCGCCAGGACCTCGGCGGCCGCTCCTATGTCGATCCCCAAAGGCGCGAGGAATTCAAGCGCCTGATGGAAGCGCACGGGATTGTGGAGAACTTCGAATATGAGGTGTATAGCAAGGGCGGTGCGAAGATCTGGTTCTCCGAGAATGCCCGCGCGGTTCATGATGCCGGCGGCACGATCCTCTTCTACGTTGGCACCGCCGAGAACATTACCGAGAGAAAGCATGCTCAGGAAAGGCTCGAGCAGGAGATCATCGAGCGAAAGCGCGCCGAAGAAGCAGCGGAAATGGCCAACCGCTCCAAGAGCGAATTCCTGGCCAACATGAGCCATGAGATCCGCACACCCATGAACGGCATTTTCGGAATGACCGAGCTCCTCCTGGATACCGATCTTTCACCGGAACAGCGCGACAACCTGGGCCTGGTCCGGCTTTCGGCCGAGTCTCTGCTCTCGGTGATCAACGACATCCTCGATTTCTCCAAGATCGAAGCCGGGAAGATGGAGCTGGAGTCCATTCCCTTTGATCTCCGCGAGAGCCTCGGGGAGACCATGAAGGCCCTGGGGTTCCGCGCCCACCAGAAGGGTCTTGAGCTGATCTACGAGGTTCAGCCCGATGTTCCGGAAGCGCTCCTCGGCGACCCGGGACGCCTTCGTCAGGTGCTTGTCAATCTCGTGGGCAACGCCGTCAAGTTCACCGAGCGCGGCGAGGTCCTGGTAACGGCCACGCGGGAATTGGAGACTCGGGACTCCATTGGCCTCCACTTTGCCGTCAAGGACACAGGGGTGGGGATCCCCGCCGGTGAACAAGGAAAAATCTTCGAGGCTTTCTCCCAGGCAGACGGCTCCATGACCCGCAAGTATGGCGGCACCGGACTGGGTCTTTCCATTTGCTCGAAGCTCGTCGCACTGATGAAGGGAAGGATTTGGGTGGAAAGTGATCTCGGCAAGGGGAGTACGTTTCACTTCACCGTCTCGTTCGGTGTGCAGCGCACCCCCGCCACTCCCGCCATTCCCTTGGAAGCGGAACGCCTCCTCAATCTGCACGCGCTGATCGTGGACGACAACTTCACGAATCGCCGGGTCTTGCATGGAATGTTGACGCGATGGGGGATGAAGCCCACGGCCGTCGAAGGTGGGCGCGCTGCACTGCAAGCTCTGGAGATTGCCAAGAATACCGGCCACCCCTTTCCTCTCATTCTTCTCGATGGCCAGATGCCGGAGATGGACGGGTTCACCCTCGCGGAATGCATTCACAAAGATCCGGAGTTGCTTGGTGCCACGATTATGATGCTGACATCGGTGGGCCACCTCGGTGACGCGCGGCGCTGCCGCGAGCTGGGGATCTCCGCCTACCTCGTCAAGCCCATCCGCCAGAACGAGCTGCTGGACGCCATTTGCCTGGTTCTGACCAAATCGCCGCGCAGGAGAAACATTCCCTTGGTGACGCGCCATGCGCTGAAAGAAGAGAAGCGCCGCTCACGCATCTTGTTGGCGGAAGACAACCCGGTGAACCAGACTCTTGCGCTCCGCTTGCTCGAGAAACGCGGCTATACCGTCACCGTTGTCGGAGACGGCCGCGCCGCGCTTCAGGCGCTCGAGCGGGAGCCCTTCGACCTTGTGCTCATGGACGTCCAGATGCCCGAATTGGACGGCTTCCAGGCAACCGGCGCGATTCGCGCAAAGGAAAAATCCACGGGCAGTAGACATATTCCCATCGTGGCCATGACCGCCCACGCGCTCAAGGGCGATGAGGAGCGGTGCCTCTCGGCCGGAATGGATGCCTATATCTCCAAGCCCATCCGGACCAGCGATTTTTTTACCACCATCGAGACCGTCCTGGCCAGGTATCGTCAGGCCGATGTGGGCGAAACCACTCAAGACCCGACGGAAGTCCTGAACAGAATCCGTTAGCCGGCCGCCGCTCTCCACGCTCGAAGCACTTCGGCCACGGTCCATGCCTGTGCGATACATCCGTTCGGTGTAAACGGCGCTTCGCCATCGAAGATTTCGCTCAAAGTTCCCAGGCCGTGCGACGCGACCTGCCTGCCCAGCGGTTCAAGGAAGCTCAAAGCAGCTTCACGATTTCCGTACACGCGCAAGTGCGCGAGCACAAACGGCCCCATCAGCCAACCCCACACCGTACCCTGATGGTAGGCGCCATCGCGCTGCCGCGGGCTGCCGCCATAGTGACCCTGATACCCCGGCTCCCCTTGCGCCAGGCTCCGCAGACCATACGAGGTCAGCAATCGGCGGGCACAAACGTCCACGACAGCCTTCTGCTGCGCTGGAGAGAGCGGGCTTTTCGGCAGCGAAACGCCAAAAATCTGATTGGGCCTCAGGGAGGCATCATTCCCGGTTCCGGGCGCTTCAATCACGTCATAGCAATAGCCGGAGGCGTGGTTCCAAAACTTGCTGAAACTCTGCTTTGCCTTGGCTGCCATCCTCGCAAACAGTTCCGGCGATTTTCCTGCGGCGGGCGCGAGACCCGCCATGGTCTCCAGCGCGTTGTACCACAGCGCGTTCACTTCAACAGGCTTGCCGATTCTCGGCGTGACCACCCAATCCCCCACCTTCGCGTCCATCCAGGTAAGCTGCGCTCCCGGCTCACCGGCATAGAGAAGACCATCTTCATCCACATGAATCTGGTGCCGTGTGCCTTCCACGTGCGAAGCGATGATCCCGGCGAGCACGGGAAACAGCTTCGCCAAGCTCGCCGGGTCCTTGGTCGCCGCCAGGTACTCCCGCACGGCCTCGAAAAACCACAGCGCCGCATCCACGGTGTTGTATTCCGGCTTGCGCCCCGTCTCCGAGAACCCCTCCGGAAAATGGTTCGGCAGCATCCCACCATCCACATAGCGCGCATACGCGAGCAAAATCTTCCGTGCCACGTCCGGGCGGCCGGTGGTTAGAGTCAACCCGGGCAGCGCAATCATGGTGTCGCGGCCCCACTCTCCAAACCAGTGATACCCCGCAACGATTGACCGCCCATCGGGGTCCTCCGGCAAAGACCGCCTCACGATAAACTGATCCGCCGCCAGCGCGAGCTGCCGCACCCACTGCGGTGCGCTTGATGCAGCCTGAGCATTTTGCTCTGCCCACTTTTCTACCAACGCGTACTCGTGCGCCGCGCGCTCGGCCAGCGCGCGTTCGCCGGAGAGTTCGGCGTTTGCTTCCGTCGTCAGAACCAACGTTAGGCTCTGCCCTGCGGCCAGGCGCGCTCGGAAAAGCGCCGCGAACAAATGGTTCGCGCGGTCGTCCAGGCCGCGGCTTCTCTCCACCGGCAGAAAAAAATCCCGGTACCACTCGTCCTGCGGTGCACACTCCGCACCTGTGCTGAGAAGAAAGAACGGTGTCGCGCCGTCGAATGCTGTGACCTTGACTCCGTATGGCACGGGCTCGATCTTCATCGGCCGTTCACCGGTTTGCGTGTTGGAATGAAAATCGCGGTAGCTGACCAGTCCCTTGAGTTCCAGTTCGGCCGGGCCACCTCTTAGGAGCGCATACTGCACGTAAGTTGTGTTCTCGTCCTGCCGCATCCAGATGCGCTTTTCCAACAGCGCATCGGCAAAGGCAAACGACCATACCGGCGTGGTCCCCTCGAGCCGGAAGCTTTCGATGTTCAGGTAGCCTTTCGGCTCGAGGGCTCCGCTCGCCCAGCGGTTGGTCCCCAGCGCATACTCCGCGCCGTCATAGCGAGCCGTCTCCTCGAGCTTGGCCACAAGCTGAGTTCGCCTGGTCGGCGGCTTGAGCGCGGCGAATAACAGGCCGTGATAGCGCCGCGTCAGGTTGCCGCTGACCGTCCCCGAGGCAAACCCGCCGAGGCCGTTGGTCACCAGCCACTCGCGCTGCTCGGCGGCTTCGAGCACGCCGCAAATCTCTCTGCCAAACTCCACCACTGCTTTCTGTGCCACCGGATCTCCCACAGGGGACAGTTGTCCTAAGCCGCGAAGGTCCTCAGGCCCCGCAGTTCGTTCTGCGGACTTCGCTCCTTTCGGCGTTGCCGGCAAGGCTTCTGTCCTCTTTGGTCCTACATGGTCCATGCAAACATTCTAAGAGATCACCGGAGAACCCAGTGAATGTCATTTTCGAGTGCCAGACACCCAGGCCTGCGCAGTTGAGAAATCTCTTGGAGTGAGAAAAGGCCGTTTACCAATCTCGCGCCACGGCGCTATAATCCGCGCCACTCGACATAGCCAGAAGGCTTTCGGGAGGACAAACATGAGGCGCCGCATCTCGCTCTCCGTCGCGGTTTTTCTTTTTCTGCTTCCTTGCTACGGAATGGCTCAATCGGCTCCGCCGGCCAATCGCATTACGATCTTGTACGACGCTTTTGGCAAATCTCCGGCCGTGAGCAAGAGCTGGGGATTTTCCGCTTTCGTCGAGTACGGCGGCAAGAGGATACTCTTCGACTCCGGCAGCAACGCTGACATCTTCGAACACAACGTCAGGGCCTTGGGTGTGGATCTCGCCAAACTGGACTTCGCGGTGATCTCGCACCGCCACGGCGACCACACCAGCGGTCTTAACTATTTGCTTCGCGTCAATCCCGCGGTCAAAATCTACACGCCGGACGACCCCTGGGGGCCGTTCGGGTGGGAAGTCTCGAATAGTTTCTACCGCAAAGACGACTCGCTGCCTCCTGGCGCGCGCTACTTTGACGGCAATCCGCCCAAAACGCTCTCCGCCAGCAGCCCCTGGCCTCAGGCGAACTTCGTACGCGTTAGTTCCGCGACCGAAATCGCTCCGGGCATTTTCCTGATCCCCACCATTTCGCAGGTCGCGGGCACACTGGAGCTTCATGAGATCTCGATGGCCATTCGCAGCCCCCAAGGTCTGATCATCGTGGATGGCTGCTCCCACGCTGGTGTCGAGAAAATCCTCGAAGCTGCAACCACGATAGACCCGCATGTTCACATATTGTTCGGGGGCCTGCACCTGGTAAACGCATCCGACGCCGATGTCCAGAGAATCTCCGAGGCCTTGCGCAAACAATGGAAGCTTGATTACATTGCGGTCGGTCACTGCACGGGAGAGCCGGCTTTTGCTGCGCTCCAGAAAACCTTTGCTGACCGTTACATTTACGCCGGCGTGGGTACCGTCGTGAACATCCAATGACACGATGATCTGCGGGACCACCGCAACCTTTCCGCCGGAATGACGCTTTATCCCATAGCTACTCTACGGGGTCTCTGCGGTGATCAGTTCTTCGGTCCTGGCCCCGCGGGCCGGCGCTCCGCGGCGCTTATTCACAAACCACGCCCCTGCCCGAAACGCCAGCAACAGGCCGATGATCGTTCCGTACATCACCGGCTTGCGCACGTCGGATTTAACCAGCCAGTAGTAGTGCACCACGCCCGCCGTTGCGCTCACGTAAATCAGCCGGTGCAGCCATTGCCAGCGTTTGCCTCCCAGCCTGCGAATCCATCCTCTGGTCGATGTGAGCGCCAGCGGAAGCAGCAGCACAAACCCCGTGAAGCCGGCGGTGATAAACGGCCGCTTGCGCACGTCGTGCAGCATCTCCGCAAGATCAAAGAATTTGTCGAGCCCGATCCACGTCGAGAAGTGCAGGAACGCGTAGAAAAAAGCCAGCAATCCAACCATCCGCCGGAAGCGAATCAATTCCGGCAGCCGCAAGATCTTGCGTGCCGGTGTAATGGCCAGCGTGACCGTCAGAAAGATCAGAATCCAGTCGCCGGTTTCGTGCGTCACGTACTCGATGGGGTTTGGCCCCAATCCTCGATGCAGGGCCTTCCACACCAGCCGCCCTGCGGGCGCCAGCGACGCCGCGCACACCACCACCTTGGTCCATCGGCTGGTAAGGATTCCTCGCAACAACAACCTCTTCAGTAGTGCTTCCGCAAGTCCATTCCGGCGTAGAGCTGTGCGACTTGGTCTCCATAGCCGTTGAACATCAGCGTCGGCCGCCGCAGAAACTCCCCGAGACGCCGCTCTTTGGCCTGGCTCCATCTCGGATGGTCAACCTGAGGATTTACGTTCGAATAAAAACCATATTCGTTGGGGGCCGCGAGGTTCCAGGTGGTCGGCGGCTCCTTTTCCACGAGACTCATCTTGACAATGGACTTGATGCTCTTGAATCCGTATTTCCAAGGCACCACCAGACGCACCGGCGCGCCGTCCTGGTTCGGCAGCGTCTCGCCGTACATCCCGAAGCAAAGGATGGTCAGCGGGTGCATCGCCTCGTCCAACCGCAGTCCTTCCACGTACGGAAAATCAATCCCGGCCCAGCGCCCTTCCGGCATCTGCCGCGGGTCGTACAAACTCTGAAACGCGACATACTTCGCTTTTGGACCCGGCTCCGCTTGCTTGAGGAGCGCGCTGAGCGGAAACCCGATCCACGGCACGACGATGGACCATGCCTCCACACAGCGGTGCCGGTAAATGCGCTCTTCGAGCGGCGCCAGTTTCATCAGCGACGCAATGTCGAGTTTTTGCTTCTTCTTGACCTCCCCCTCGACCGACACGCTCCATGGCGAGGTCCGCAAACTCCCCGCGTTTTTCGCCGGGGCGTCCTTGGCCACGCCGAACTCATAGTAATTGTTGTAGTGCGTCACGTCTTCATACGGGGTCTGCGCCTCATTCGTGCTGAACGGGCTCTTCACCACGCCGGCAAACTTCGTCCCTGCCAAAGCGCTCTGTTGGGGCCGGGCAAGTTCCAGGAGTTTCCGCCCCGCCAGCGCTCCCACGGCTGCCATCCCGGCGGACTCGAGGAATTTCCGCCGGTTCACATAAGTGCTCTTCGGCGTGACCTCGGAATAGCGCAAGTCGGACAGTTTATAAATCGGCATGACTTCCCTCCCGATCTCTCTCCATTTTACGCGAGTTTCGCTTCGCTGCCCTCTGCTTGCCGAAAAAAGCACTGAAAATCTCTATTTATGTATTACGGAACCCCTATCCGTCCGGATTAGACGCTGGGGCCCGCCCAAGGATACAAAAGACCGCCTTACTTGTGGAGGGCCTCGCCTCGAATCGTTCCAGGTATTCTGCTTCCCCAAAATCGTGCGCCCGCTCTGTCCACGGCGATCTCTGCCGGTAACACCCGTTGGCAATGTTCTCGAATCTGACATAAGCTAGCTCTTGCGGGGGCTTGCTTCTAGGATGCTCATTCTCTGAAATTCTGCGGCATAGTTCGAAGATCGAATTCAGGAGGATTCACCGGATGAAACTTCTGGCGCCCGTCCTTGCCAGTTTCCTCCTGTGCCTTGGCCTCTCGGCACAGGACCATGCATCGCATGCTCAGAGCCACCCGGTCACGCTTGTAACCGGATTGGGGAATCTCCATCATCCTGTTTCGACCCAGAATCCGCAGGCGCAGCGGTTCTTTGACCAGGGGCTGCGTTTCATTTATGCCTTCAATCACGACGAGGCCGCGCGTTCCTTCCAGCACGCAGCCGAACTCGATTCCAAGCTGGCCATGGCCTACTGGGGCGTTGCGGAGGCCGTGGGGCCGAACTACAACGATCCCGCCGACCCCGCGCGCTATAAGCACGCGCACGACGCTGTCCAGAAAGCAGTGGATTTGTCCTCGGGGGCTTCACCGAGCGAGAAAGCTTACATTCTGGCCATGGCGAAACGATTTCCGGCCGATCCCACCTCCGGCCTGATGCAGGCCGCCGTGGATTACCGGGACGCCATGCGAGACGTGGTTCGTGAATTCCCCGACGATCTCGATGCCGCCACCCTTTTTGCCGAGGCCGGGATGAACCTCCACCCTTGGGGCCTGTGGCATCCCGATGGCTCGCCGGAGGCCGGCACGGAGGAGATCGTCGCCACCCTCGAGTCGGTGCTCAAGCGCGACCCCGATCATCTGGGCGCCATCCATTACTACATCCACGCCGTGGAAGCTTCCCCGACTCCCGAGCGGGCGCTGGCCGGAGCTAACAAACTGGCTGCGCTTGCGCCTGCGGCCGGACACATTGTGCACATGCCCGCTCACGTCTACATCCGCACCGGCGACTATGCCGCGGCGGTAAAGGTCAACGAAGAGGCGGCTGCTGCAGACCGCGCCTATATCAAGGCGAGCGGAGCTCAGGGCATGTACCCCATGATGTATTACAGCCATAACCTCCACTTCATCGCCATGTGCGCGGCAATGGACGGCAATTACGCGCTTGCCAAGAAGAATGCGGAACTCCTGGTGGCGAACGTCGGGGCGCACGTAAAAGACATGCCGCCGCTCGAGGGATTTATGACCATTCCTCTGGCCGTGGAAATCCGCTTCCATCAGTGGAATGAAATCCTCAAGATGCCTCAGCCCGATTCTGCTATGAAGACGGCCACCGTTTTTTGGCATTTCGCGCGCGGCCTGGCTTTGGCCGGCACCGGCAAAGTGACCGAAGCCGAGGCCGAATATAAAATCGTTTCCGGCGCCGAGGCAGCCACGCCTCCGGATGTCGTCTTCCAGATGCCCATCAATAACAAAGCCAAGGACATCATGAAAATCGCGGAGGATGTCCTGGGCGCAAAGGTAGCCATGGCAAAGAAAGACAATGCCGGCGCGATCGCCATGCTGCGGGACGCCGTCGCCATCCAGGACACCCTCAAGTACGGCGAACCCCCCGACTGGTTTTTCCCAGTTCGCGAATCGTTGGGCGGCGCCCTGCTGATGAACGGAGACGCCGCGGGCGCGGAGAAGGTCTTCCGCGAAGACCTCGATCGCAATCCGCGAAACCCGCGCTCCCTGTGGGGGCTGCGGCAAACCCTGCTGCAGCAAAAACGCGAGTACGATGCAGGCTTTATCCAGAAGCAGTTTGAGGCGTCCTGGAAGGGCGGCACTCGAACCTTGAAGCTGGACGATCTGGTCTGAAGCAAGGATCCGCTGGAGCTGAGGGCCGGCCCCAGGCGGGCCCTTTCCTTTTTCTTTTCCTCACAGGGTTCCGCCCGAGTTGTTTTGTCCTCTGAGCGATATTGGTGAGTCGGATACACCGTGGTACTCCTGGTCTATAGACCCCTCCTGATTCTCCAGAGAAAATGGCGAGAGTTTCCTCTCATTTCTGGCAGTCGAGGCCATTTGTTCCTTGGGCAATGTCTGAGGAAGAACCGAGGAGGTTCCATGAAGTCGTTTAGTTTGTTGAAGATATCGGCCATGTTCGCGCTTGGGTTTGGGGCTACTTTGATCCTTGCCCCGTCAGGCCGGGCTCAGGCAGAAGTCGCCCCGGACCACTACGACGCAACTGAGTCCCCCGCAGCCCCGGCGAAGAAGGCCCTTCAGGCTCACCGCAAACAGGCATCCGCCGTTGTCAGCCGGGAGCAGGGCAAGGCAGACTCGGTCGTAACGCTGAGCTCTGCGACAGCGCAGAATTCTCCCGCGGCGCAGCGCCGCGCGCTCGTCGCCGTCCAAGACAAGCGCAAGGCCGCGTCGAGCAACTCCCAGCCGCGCTAGAGTGTGCGGCTCTCGGTTGCGCCGCGATACGTGTCTCTCTAACTTCGAACTCAGCCCTCGACATCATTGCTCCGGTGGTCGCGTGTTTTGCCGACCCACCGGAGTTTCCGTTCTGCGAACAGCAAGCGCCAATCAATTTTCGTGAACGCGTACACCAGGAAGAGAAGCAGAACCTGGGACACCACGAAATAGCCTCCGAGGTAAGGCATTGCCTCGGTGGATTCCAGCGAGAGTTTGCGCGCCACGGCGGAAGCGGTGAACGCCCACAAGCGGTAGCTCACTGCGCGTCCCAGGAAAAACGGGATGGCGATTAACAGCAGTCCCATCCCCGTCAAACCGTACGCAATGAACAGATAGTTGGAGGGCAACGGCGTAAGCGCATAAAAAAGGAACGCGCTAAACGTCAGCTTTCGCCGCTTCTCCAGTTTTTCCCGGATCGCCTCAATGTTCGCGCGCGTGCTCTGGCTCAGGAACCGGCCGGTCACGATGACGTAGGCCAGTTTCGCCAGCGTGACCCGCCCAAGTGTTGCCGCACACGCGCCCACCAGCGCCAGAAGCGTCCCCTCGTGCGCCGGGTATCTGAACCCAATCAGAGAAAACACCATCCAGGTCGGGGGTGCAAAGGCGGGGATCAGGTTAAGAAGGTAGACCAGAAGGAAAAGTAGGATGGCCCCGCGCATGAATAGACCCGGCGTTCCTGCACTTTCGTCGCAATCCTGTGAGCATTGCAGCGCGAGGGTGGGAGAGGCCGTCGCCCCGCCACCCTGCCGCCTCACGACCGGTAGTGCAAATACATCCCGTAAAGCATCAGGCCCAGTCCGCCAAAGAACACCAAGCCGGACAACAGGGCAATCACCCTCGGCTGGATGGTGAAAGGAAGCTGCCAGGACCCCATGCCGCCCGCGAAGTAATAAATCACTGCCCCCAGAAGCATGTACAGAAATCCTCGCCGGATCTTCCTCCGTCCCTCCGGGTCGCGGTCACTGCTTAAGTGGATTTCCGGGACAGCTTCGCGGCAATACGGACACTGCTTCAGCCGGTCGGGTATGGCCTTCCCGCAGAACGGACACTGTCGTGTCCCCATAAGTTCCCCTCAGCCGCAACGGCGGCTTGCTGCCGCCATTCCGCCATTCTTGCCTTTTGCGCGTTGTTTCGCAACCCCTATCCGCGCGGCACTCCTCCTGCGTTGCAGGAGGAACGCCGTTCGGCATTCTGCGAATCCGGACTTCGGTGTAGAATGCACGCCGTTTCCCAACTCAAAAAGGACACCTCCCATGACGTGCTCAAGAGCCATTGCACCCTTCCTCCTGGCCATGACCCTGTTCTGTGCCGGCAAGTTGCCCGCCCAGCAGCCCATGCCCTCCAATCCAGCCGACTTGGTGCGCACGGGAGCCTCCCAGCAGAAAGCCCTCAAGGTCGCCGAGAACATCTATCTCGTCCTGGGCTTCGCCAACACCTTCATGGTCACCACCATCGAGGGCAACGTCATCATTGACACTTCCAACCAGTTCCGCGCGCCACGCGCCAAAGAATTGCTCCGCGCGGAAAGCTCCGCGCCCATCAAGTACATCATCCTCACGCACGGCCACGCCGATCACACCGGCGGCGTGCCGGTGTGGAAAGAGCCCGGCACGCAAATCATCGCCCAGCGCAATCACGTCGAGTTCATGCATTACCAGACGCGCCTGGCCGGTTTCTTCACCCTTCGCAACGCCGCCCAGTTTTCGCTGAACCTTCCCAGTCCGGGTCCCTGGGCCGGCAATTACGGCGCGAAGATCGAACCCACCATTCTCTTCGACGACCAATACGAATTCACCCTCGGGGGCGTGAAGTTCGAAATCTACCGCACTCCCGGCGAGACCCCCGATCATCTGACCGTGTGGATCCCTCAATACCACGCCGCGTTCGTCGGCGACAATTATTACGAGTCCTTCCCCAACCTCTACACCCTGCGCGGCACGCAGCCGCGCTGGGCCCTCGACTACGTCAATTCGCTCAACAAAGTCTTCGCCTTGCATCCCGAAATCGTTCTTCCCAGCCACGGCCAGCCGCTCGTCGGCGGCGCGCCGATCGCGCGGCGCCTCGCGCAGTACCGCGACGCCCTCCTCTATGTTCACGACGAAGTGGTGAAAGGAATGAACGCCGGAAAGGACGTCTATACGCTGATGCGCGAGATTAAACTTCCGCCCGAGCTCAATGTCGGCGAAAGCTACGGCAATGTCATCTGGACGATTCGCGGAATCTACGATGGCTACGTAGGCTGGTTCGATATGAACCCCTCGACGATGTATGCCCTGCCGCCGTCTGCGGTTTATCCCGAGGTCGTGAAGCTCGCCGGCGGTCCTGACGCCATCGCCAAGTTGGCGACCGAGCGCGTCCACGCCGGCGAGCCGGTCGAAGCACTCCACCTCACCGACATGGCCCTCGCCGCCGACCCCCATCACAGAAACTCCCTCGAAGCGCGGCTAAAGGCTCTCGAGCTTTTGCGCAGCCGCTCCCAGAACAGCAACGAGTCCGGCTGGCTCGACTACGCCATCGGCCTCGCCAGGACTCAACTCGCGCCACCCCGCCCCGCTCAGCAATAGCGGCAGGTGTAGTCGAGTGCGGCGGTTCGAGCAATCACGAGCCACGGATCACGGAACACGGCCCTCGCCTGTCAACTGTTCGAGCAGGTCGGGACGGTTCCGCAGCGTCTTCTCCAGCGCCTTTTGCCGCCGCCAGCGCCGAATCTCTTTGTGGTTGCCGCCCAGCAAAACCTCCGGCACGGCCCAGCCCCGGTATTCCGCCGGACGGGTATAGTGCGGACAGTCCAGCAGGCCCCGCGATCCGGTCATGTCATGAGAAACCAGGAGCGATTCGTACATCTTCGAAATCTTCTTGTACGCAGCCGAAGGCGCGGAGCGTTCTTTCCGGAACTCCGCGACCTCCCGCGCTATCTCCGTCTCGCCGAACGATTCCTGGATGGCGGACGCCTCGTTCCCCAGCGCCCCCGGCTGCAGACGCGTGACGGCGTCCACAATCAGCGCAGCGGGAAGTTCGCCGCCGGTCAGCACGTAATCGCCGATGGAAATCTCTTCCGTGGCCAGATGCTCGGCAACGCGTTCGTCCACGCCTTCATACCGCCCGCAGAGCAGCAGGATTCGCTCGAGCGCCGCGTAGCGCCGCGCCGTGCTTTGTCGGAAAAGCTTTCCCGACGCGGAAAGCAAGATGATTGCGGTCTTCTCCGCGTGCTCTCTGCTCTCTGCGTTCGGTTTTCTTCCCAGAAGGGTTTCGGTAGCCTCGAACAGCGGCTCGGGCTTCAGCACCATTCCTTCGCCGCCGCCAAACGGCCGGTCGTCCACGGTGCGGTGGCGGTCCTGCGTGAATGCGCGCAAATCGTGGACCGCCACTTCCACCAGGCCCGCTTCGCGCGCCCGGCGCACAATCCCGTAATCGAGCGGCCCCTCGAAAAATTCCGGAAAGATTGTGACAATGTCAAAGCGCATAGGATTTCACTTCGCCTTGCGCGGAAACAGTCGCCAGGGCAGCCAGCGCGGGACCTTCCGGCAATACTCTTCGTATTCTGCCCCAAATTTCCGCCGCAGCGTGGGCTCCTCGTAGAGCAGAACAAACAAATTCGTCGCGAGAAGAAAGCCCGCTGCCGTCTCGAGCAGCGGCCACGAATGAAACAGCATCGCTTCTCCCAACACGACCGAGCCAACGCCCCAATACATCGGATTCCGCACCAACCGGTATGGACCTTCAACGACCAATCGCCGCGGCGGATCAAACGGCGCGGGCGTTCCCCGTCCGAGTCTGGCGAAGGCCCAAAAAGCGCACATGGCGTAGAGCGCTGCCCCGCCGGTCATCAGCGGCAGCCCAAGCGTTCCCCAGCCGCGCAGGTCTGCGTGCGCGCCGCGAGGCAGCAGCCAGTACGGCAGCAGCACGGTCCAGAATCCGGGCACCACAATCGTGAAAATCAGCGTGCGAATAAAGGGATTCATTCCCCGAGGATACACCACGCACTCTACTCGCGGTTCAACTCTCGCAGGCCTTCGGGAAGGACCACTTCGATGCGCCGCGCAAGGGTATCCACGCGCGTGCAGATTTCTTCGGCGAGCGGAATCAGCAGTTCCCCCTGGGGGGATTCCACAACCAGAAGCGGCGTCCCCGCGAGTTGCACGTCGCGTACCGTCCCGATTCTTTCTGGCGAAGTTGTTGCAGGAGTTGTGGCGCGAGCAGTCGCAGGGGTTGTCGCGAGCTCGAAAACCTCGCACCCCACGAGTTCGCTGATGTAGTAGCGCCCCGTCGGCAGCTTCACGCGCTCCGCAAGCGGGACTTGCACTTCCAACCCGCGCAATTGTTCCGCCGCGGCAATGGAGTCCACTCCCTCGAAAAGAAAAATGGCTTGCCCGCCGCGGCTGCTGCTCAGCCAGCACTTGCGCACAACGGCGCGGCTCGCTGCGTTCGCGCCGTCCCATAGAAATACTTCGCGGAGTTTCGTTAGCCGTTCGGGAAAGTCGGTGAGGATTTCGGCGGCCACTTCGCCCCGCGTTCCTCGCGGACGCAAGATGCGAGCAAGGGTCACGCGGTCGGAAGATTCGGCGGGCACTATTCGAGGATTTCCAGCGTCAGGCGCTTCTTGAGCTTCATTCCAGCCGCGCCCAGAATCGTGCGGATGGACTTCGCGGTGCGTCCCTGCCGCCCGATCACCTTGCCGAGATCGGTAGGATGAACGCGCAGTTCGAGCACGGTCACCTGTTCGCCTTCCACGGCTCGCACTTGGACGTCTTCGGGATGGTCCACCAGCGCTTTGGCTATTTCCTCAACCAGCTCCTTCATCCTGCACCTCCGCGGGATCGCTCGCTGCATCACAAGGGTCAGCAGGAACTTGTCAGGTGCGTCCCGCTCGGAGCGTGCGGGACGCGCACGGTCGCAACTTCTAGGAGAGGGCTGGATTTGCTAGGCGATCTTCTGGTGGCGCAGAAAGCTGCGCACGGTGTCGCTAGGTTGCGCGCCGCACCCGATCCAGTGCTTGATGCGCTCGGCGTTCAGCTTCACTTCGGCCGGCTTCTTCAGCGGATCGTACGTCCCCACATTTTCCACCACGCGCCCGTTGCGCGGCTTGCTGCTTTCGATCACCACGACGCGGTAGAACGGCTTCTTCTTCTTTCCAATCCTTGCCAGACGGATCGTCAGCACTCCGTTGATACCTCCACACACCTATTATAGCCCGCAAAACCCATTTCGCGAAGCGCCGGTAAACAGCGCATGCACCGCGTGTCGCGCTGCGCATTCCAAAAGCGGGCGCCTCAGGAAAGCCCTGCGAGTTTGCCGAGGCCGCGCATTTTCCCCAGGCGCGCGGCGGCGCCGTATTGCTTCATCATCTGGCGCATCTGCAGGTACTGCTTGAGGACTTGATTCACTTCCTGCACCGAAGTGCCACTGCCGCGCGCGATGCGTTTGCGGCGCTTGCCGTCAATCACGTTGTGGTCGTCGCGCTCGGCGGCGGTCATCGAGTTGATGATGGCTTCGACGCGCTTCAGGCGCGACTCATCCACATGCGCATCCTTCGGCAGATTGGCCATCGGGCCAATCTTCGGGAGCATTCCGACGAGCTGTTCGAGCGAGCCCATCTTCTTGATCTGGCGCAACTGGTCGCGGAAATCCTCGAGCGTGAATTCGTTGTGGCGCAGCTTGCGTTCGAGTTCCGCCGCGGCCTTCTTGTCCACCGCCTGTTCGGCGCGCTCGATGAGCGACAAGATGTCGCCCATGCCGAGCACGCGCGAAACAATCCGGTCGGGATAAAACGCTTCGAGCGCATCGTACTTTTCGCCGAGGCCCACGAACTTCACCGGCGCGCCCGACACTTTGCTGATGGAGAGCGCCGCGCCGCCACGCGCATCGCCGTCGAGTTTAGTGAGGATGACGCCGGTCAGGCCGAGGCGCTTGTGGAATTCTCCCGCCGAGCGCACCGCGTCCTGCCCGATCATGGCGTCGGCGATGAACAGGATCTCCGCGGGCGCAAGCTCGCGCTTCAGGTCACTCAGCTCCTTCATCAACTCATCGTCAATGTGCAAACGGCCGGCGGTGTCCACGAGGATCACGTCGCAGGCGGAGAGTTTGCTCTCGCGGATCGCGCCGCGCACGATTTCGAGCGGCTTGTCGGTTCCGGCACCGGGCCAGCAGCGCGTTCCGACAGACTTGGCCACCTGCGCGAGTTGCTCACGCGCCGCGGGACGATAGACGTCGGTGGAAACCACCAGCGGGCGGTGGCCGGTATTCGTCAGCCATTTCGCGAGCTTGCCCGTGGTGGTGGTTTTGCCGGAGCCTTGCAAGCCGACGATGAGCCAGACCGACGGCGGGCGCGAGCCAAACAACGGCTTGGCATGCTTGCCGAGCAACTCGGTCAATTCGTCGCGCACAATCTTGATGACCTGCTGGTCCGGCGAGAGTTGCAGCATCACTTCGCTGCCGAGCGCCTTGCTGCGGATGTTGGCGAGCAGCCCGTCGGCGACGCTGACGGCCACGTCACCTTCGAGCAGCGCCTCGCGAATCTGCGCCAGCGCGCCGTCGAGGTGCTCCTCGGTGAGTTTCCCCTGGCCGCGCAGATTCTTGAACGCCCTCTGCAGTTTCTCTGTCAGGTTCTCGAACATGGTTCGATTCTAGGGGACGCCAGTGGAACGGTCAACGCATCGCCCAAGGAATTGCGCGGCATGGAGTCCTCGGCCGAAATGATTTGGGCGGTTTTGAAACAGCGTTTCGCACCCGAAAAAAGTGCTTAAATCATGTAAGAATTCCGCTCCTTCCAAGCCGCCCGACAAACCAATAGTACTCGACTAAGGGACAGATCCTGTTGGGGTTAGAGTTTGCACGGAATTCGGAAGTCGCAATGCATCTGTTGAGCCAAGTGCATTTGTGTCGTCAAGGTCTGCGCCGCGGGTTTGTACGATTTTGCCGGCAACATGCACTGTTTCGCGCGGCGTCTAAATAATCTTGAGAGGGTTCCGATAGATGGGCTTCCTGAAACGAGCCACGCATTTCTTTCTTGTGCTCGGATGCATTTTCTTCTTCCCATTTGGGGCGGCAGCGCAAGCTCCAGCGGGCACAGCCGCGCCATCGAAGGAAGAAAAACAGGAGCGCGGCCCCACGCTGTATGAA
>DASQHY010000141.1:0-3914 GCA_035631855.1 Candidatus Acidiferrales bacterium | reverse complement strand
AACAAGAAGTACGACCCGGTCACCTACGAAGGCGCCGGGCACGGCTTCATGCGCGCCGGGGAAGACCCCACCCGAGAACCCGGCGCCAACGAGGCCAATAAAAAGGCGCGCGCCGATGCCTGGCAAAGGTGGCTGTCGTTGTTGAAAGCGATGTAGGGCGAGCGGCGGGAAACGGCTATTTTTGTTCTGCAAATATCCGGTCGAGAATGGAGCGCAACTTTTCCGCCGGAACGGCGCCGGAAATCCGCTCTCCATTGATAAACATCGTGGGCGTCGAATCCACCCCGAGCTTATCGCCTTCCGCCATGGATTCCCGGATGGCGGACTCATCCTGCTTCTGCGTGCAGGCCACGATTTTCTGCACGTCGAGCTTGTGCTTGATGGTCTGCTCCAGAGCCGCCTTGTCTAGATTGGCAAAGGCTTCTGCGGGCCCCTGGCCTCCCACCTGTTTTTGGTTGGCGAAAACGTAATCCGCAAAATCCCAGAAGGCATCGGGGCTTTGGCTGGCCAGGCAGTTGGCGTCCACGGCGGCGTGCAGCGCCCAGGGATGGATTTCCACGAGAGGATAATCTTTGTAAATGATTTTGACCTTGCTGGAGTACTCTTTCATCAAGTCCGGGAACAGCGCGCTGTGCAATCTGAAACAAAACGGACATTCGAAATCTTGATAGTTGACGATGACCACCTTGGCCTGTTCGTTCCCTCGGACCGGCCGCCCCTTGACGTCAATCTTCGACATGAGGTCCTGCGAGATGTCGATCTTCTCCAGGTGCGCGAGGGTCTTGCGGTCTTTGGAGATGAGAAACTCAAACGTGCTGCTGTGGGTCCCTCCCGTGAAGTGGACGGTAATCTGGTCGTAGCCGGGGAGATCGCTGGGCCTCAGATCAGATATGGAGATGTTGATCTGCTCCGGCACATTGTAGCGCGACCGTACCTCGGCCTGAATGCGATGAAGGATCTCATTGCTCAGGGCGTCGGACGCCTTTGTGGTCTGGGCCTTGCACCCTGCCGCAGGCAGCAATAGAAACAGCGCGCCGGCAAATGCCAGGCTGTTTCTGCGCATCATCACCGCAAACATCCGCATCGCTCACCTCGAATCGAACCGCACATTATATTACGCTCGCAGCCCTCGCTCACGAGGAACTTGAAGCAGCGGAAGTGCCTATCGAGCACCCGTGCAACGAATTTGTATCCCGGGGAGCGGCGCGGCAGGCGTCGTGACGAAGTGTTGAAACGCGGCCCGCTCAGGCAGCATCTTTCATTCTGCTGTAGAATCCCCGGCGAAAACTCGGGCAGAGGAGAATCCCATGAAAGCAATGCCATCCGTGTCAAGGCTGAGCCGCGGAGGAAGCGCCATCACTCTCGGAGCGCTGGCGCTGATGCTGCTCGCGGCGCTCGCGGCTCCGAGAGCCTGGGCGCAGCAAGGGTATCAAAAGCCGCCCAAGGCGATTCTCGATGTGCTGAACGCACCCATGACGCCGCAGGCCAGCATTAGCCCGTCGCGCGACGTGGTTCTTCTGTACACGCCCGAATTGTATCCGCCCATCGCAGATATCGCGCAGCCTTTCTTGCGCATCGCGGGAGTGCGGATCGACGTGGCCACGAACGGCCCGCACAACCCGCCTCGCTTCGATCACTTGGTGCTCAAGCGTGTGGCCGACGGAAGCGAAAAAAAGATTACGTTGCCGGAAGGCTCTTTCGTCTCCCAGCCATTTTGGGCGCCCGACGGGCGTCACTTTGCCTTCACACGAGCGTCGCGCTCGGCCATCGAGCTTTGGGTGGGCGATGCGACGAGTGGCGCGACAAATGCCGTCGCGGGAGTCAAGATCAATAGCGCCCTGAACGCACCAAGCCCGTTCAACGCCAGCTCACCCTGCGCGTGGATGCCCGACAGCCGCACTCTTCTTTGCCGCACCATCCCCGCGGGACGCGGGGCGCCGCCGAAGGAACCAGCCGTGCCTGCAGGCCCGCGGATTCAGGAAAGCTTCGGCAAGGCCGCTCCCGTGGCGACCTATGAAGACCTGCTTGAGAACGAACACGACGCCGAGTTGTTCGACTACTACGCCACGTCGCAACTCGCCTTCGTGGATATCGCCAGCGGAAAAGCCACATCTGTGGGAAAGCCCGCCATCTTTGGCTCCGTCGAACCGGCACCCGATGGCCAGCACATTCTTGTGGCGCAGATTCGCCGACCGTATTCCTACATCGTGCCGGAGGCCGATTTTCCCCGCGAGGTGGATGTGTGGGATCGCGCGGGCCGCACGGTCTATAAGCTGGCCGACATCCCCTTGGCGGAAACGGTGCCGATTGGCGGAGTGCCGACGGGCCCGCGAGACATCCATTGGCGGCCGAGCGATCCCGCCACTCTGGTGTGGGTGGAAGCGCTCGACGGCGGTGACACCAAGGCGAAGGTGCCGTTTCACGACCGTGTGATGTGGCTTCGCGCGCCCTTCAAGGATCAACCGGCCGAGCTGGCCCGCACCGAGCATCGTTTTGCCGGGCTGGCGTGGGGGGAGAAGGGCGACTTCGCAATCCTGCGCGACTTTGACCGCAGCAAGGCACGCGGGCGCGCTTGGTTCTTCGATCCCGCCAAACCATCCGAAATGCGCCTGGTGTGGGATATGAGCACGCAGGACCGCTATCACAATCCGGGAACTCCGATCACGCATATGCTGGCGTCCGGTCACAGCGCAATCCTGCAAAGTGGCGATTTCATCTTTTTGTCGGGCGCGGGCGCTTCTCCCGAGGGCGACCGGCCGTTCCTGGACCGGTTTGATGTGAAGACGCAGAAGGCCGACCGGCTCTTTCACTGCGACGAGAAGAGCTACGAAAGTGTGGTGGGGCTGCTCGCCGCCGACGGGTCGAGCTTCCTCACGCGTCATGAGACGCACACCGATCCGCCCAATTATTTCGTGCGCAGCAGCGGCGGGCCCTCGCGAGCCTTCACAAACTTTGCCGATCCTGCTCCGCAATTGCGGGGAATCAAGGAGCAACTCGTTTCCTACAAACGGGCCGACGGCGTTGGCCTTTCGATGCGCATGTACCTGCCTCCCGACTACAAGCCGGGCGAGCGACGCCCGGCGGTGGTGTGGGCGTACCCGTTGGAATACACAGACGCCAGCGTAGCCAGCCAGGTGACGGGTTCGCCAAACCGCTTCACGACGATTACGGGGCCATCACAACTGTTCTTCCTGCTCGACGGGTACGTGGTGCTGGACGATGCTGCCATGCCCGTGGTGGGAGATCCGGAAACCGTGAACAACACCTACATCGAGCAGATCACTTCCGATGCCAAGGCGGCGATTGACAGGGCCGCGGAGATGGGCGTGATCGATCCCACGCGCGTCGGTGTCGGCGGACACAGCTACGGCGCGTTCATGACGGCAAACCTGCTCGCGCACTCAGACCTGTTTCGCGCCGGGATCGCGCGCAGCGGCGCCTACAACCGCACGCTCACGCCGTTCGGCTTCCAGAACGAGCGGCGGACAATCTGGCAGGCACCGGACATGTACATCAAGGTCTC
This sequence comes from Candidatus Acidiferrales bacterium, assembly GCA_035631855.1. GTDB lineage: Bacteria > Acidobacteriota > Terriglobia > Acidiferrales > UBA7541 > DASQHY01. Next base: position 391 of record DASQHY010000141.1, on the reverse strand, counting down.
CCCGTTCATGCACGCCAACCAGATCAAGGCGCCGATCCTGCTGATTCACGGGGAGGCGGACAACAATTCCGGGACGTTTCCCATCCAATCGGACCGCATGTACCGGGCCATCAAGGGAAACGGCGGAGCGGTCCGCTACGTTACGCTGCCTGACGAAGCTCACGGCTACTCGGCGCGGGAATCCATCGAGCATGTGTTGTGGGAAATGCTCACCTGGTTCGACAAATTCGTGAAAAACGCCGGACCTCGCTCAGAAGCAACTACGACCACCGGAGGAAACCCGCGCTGAAAGCCGCAGGGTCTAGGGGCGCTTGGCGGGGCGTGGCCGGCGCGGCGGAGGCACGCGCTTGGGCGGGGCGAGTAATTCCCCGTGTTCCATGGTGAACAGGAA
>DASQHY010000140.1:0-4763 GCA_035631855.1 Candidatus Acidiferrales bacterium | reverse complement strand
ATTGCCGCCATCCCTGTAATTGCCGGAATTTTGCGCAGATCCTCCGCCGAATTTGCTGTGACCAACAAGAGAGTGATCCTGAAGGCCGGCATTACCCAGGTCCGCACACTCGAGATGTTCCTCAACAAAATTGAAAGCGTGAGCGTGGATCAGACCCTCTGGGGCCGCATCCTCGGCTATGGCTCCATCGTGATTCATGGGACGGGTGGGTCCGCCGAGCCGTTCCACGAGATCTCACACCCGCTGGAATTCCGCCACCAGGTGCAGCAGCAGATCGGCAACCTTTCTTGAAGCATTGTCCTGCCGGGTCTTATTTATGGGGATTTGATTTCTTCGGGGTTAAGCAAAGCCGCTCGGATGAGCGGCATCCGAGCGGCGGTTAGGCGGCGGGGCAGGTGCAGCCGACGAATTGGGCGACCGGGTCTTTCTCCCAGATTCCCAGCAACATCACTTTGCATGCCGCCGGATAGACGAACACGTAATACACCCGAGACTCCCCATCGACTTCATAGAAGCCGGGGCGCCGCGGGTCGGGGCGCGCGGGGGCGCCTGCGGCCAGCAGTTCGCGCAGTTCCGCAAGTTCCTCCGGCGCGTGGTTGCGCAGGTCTTCCAGAATCGCGTTTTTCTGATGGAGTAGCATAAGGCCTCGCTTCGGGGTCCCTCCCAGCCCTCCTGCTATAGATACGAGATTCGCCGAAAAATGTTTCACGAAGTTTGCTTCTCTTTTTCCCGCTTGCATTCGGTTCGCCGGGTTCAAACTAATTAGACGACACGAGAGAGAAAAGGTTGCGCGGGAAGCGCACTTTGTTGCGAAATTGTTTCTTGCCCGCAGCCAATTTGGCAGTCGCGACGCCGGTTTGCTAGGGCCGGCGTTCGCTGGCCCGGTGCTTTCCGGCGGCAGACCGCAAGGGCTGGCTGGCGCTCTTCGCCCGCCCTGCGTACATCGCCTTACTTAGTTATTTACCATAAACATAGGTATGCAGGCGCGCCCTCTCGACGTTTGTTTTTGGGTTACTCCACAGGTTGGCACTTGCGCCGCGCCCCGTAACTTGCCATAGTTCTGACGACTGGAGTGGCAAAGACGTGAAAAAAAGGAAGCGAACGAAGCTCGGCAAAGATAAGCGTCGGAAGCACAGCCATTACCTGGTGACGGTGTTCTACCAGGATGGCGAAAAGTTTGGCCGCGTGTACACCGATCGTGAAAAGGCCGCAAGATTCGCGCATCGGCAGAAAAAATCACCTGTGGTAAAGAGTACGCGAGTCGTGCAGGTCTCCTAGACTCGCTCTTGCATTCTTTCCCTCTTCGGGGAAGGGGACGAAGTGTGCCTGTTTGAGAGGCACTGGCGCGTTTTCGCGTCTTGTGACAATCGTGCGCGCATGTTATAAAGGTTTTGTTGCTGATCCGCGGCCGTAGTATAGGGGTAGTACGACAGCTTGCCAAGCTGTAGGCGGGGGTTCGAGTCCCCTCGGCCGCTCCAGGTCTTCCGTTCTTTACCAAGAATCTCTTCGATTTCCACGAGCTTTGACCTTTTCCAACTTTCTGCGTTTTGCGCGATTCCACCCCGCGTGTTAGATTCTTCGCCGCGGAACGCGCCGGCAGCGAGCCCGCCTCCCGGGCTTTCGCGAGGCGTGCGCGCGTTCTGTCCCAGCCATGCTTGTCTATCTTTGTGGTCCCATTGAGTTCGCGACGGACGGCGGAAAGATGTGGCGCCGCAAACTGACGCCGTTTCTTCGTGAGGAGTTGAAACACCGCGTGTACGACCCCGCAGAGGACGAGAAGAAAAACCTGACCGATGAAGAAGTGCTGCACTTTCGCGAGTGGAAGTCCGGCGACACAGACCGGTTCCGCCGGACGGTGCGCAAGATCATTCACTTCGATCTGGACCTGATTGAAAATAAGGCGGACTACCTGATTTGCTATTGGGATGAAGTTGCAGGAGCGGGCGCCGTTTCCAGCGGAGGGACGCCTGCCGAATTGACGGTGGCCTACCGCAAAGGTATTCCGGTCTATTTGGTGACCTCGCTGCCTCTGGCGCGGCTCAGCGGATGGATGCTGGCTTGCGCCGATCAGATCTTCGCGAGCATCGAAGAGCTCAAGAGGTTCCTCTCCCTGCGCTACGGTCCGGAGAGGCAAACGCAGCTCTGGAAAGAATAGCGTCCCGCGCGACAAGGATGCTTTCCGAGCATGGAAAAAGTCTACGTTGCCGTCGGCAGCACGCGGCGTCCGAAACTGAACGCCGTTTGGGAAAGCCTGAGCGTCTTCGGACCGGTGCTTGATCCGAACGTGCAGTTCGAGGTAGTCGGCGTGGAGGTCGAGAGCGGGGTCGGCCACACTCCTGCGACGCGGGAAGAATTGATGCGCGGGGCGCGGCGGCGCGCCGAAGCACTGATCCGCATGGCCCGGGAACGCGGCGAGCCGTGGCGGTACTTCGTCGGATTGGAAGGCGGGCTCGATGTGATTCCGGAGAATGGCGGCCGTCGCGTGTTTCTCGAAAGCTGGGCCTTTGTGTCCGACGGAATTCGCGGCGCCTTTGGGCGCTCCGGCGGGATCGAAGTTCCGGAGCGTCTTGCGGAGGAAGTTTTGAATCGCGGCGTCGAGCTTTCGGCGGCCATTGACAAATTTGCGGGTGGCCAAGGAATTCGCGACGCGCAGGGCGCCTGGGGAGTGCTCTCGAACAACCTCATTACGCGCCAGGATGCGTTTCGCGTCGCCGTGGTCAGCGCGTTTGCGCCGTTTTTCAACAAGGCCGTTTACCGTCCTTCCTAAGCGGGCAGTAGTTTGTCCCAGCCCGTTGTGTTAGCTTACCTACAGAGGAGGAAGACGCCGCGTGGACATCGTCAAGGGCAACATGGGCTGGATCGAGGTGATTGTCGGCCCGATGTTTTCGGGGAAGAGCGAAGAGCTGATTCGCCGCTTGCGCCGCGCCGAGATCGCGCGGCAGCGCGTGCAGATTTTCAAGCCGCAGATTGACCAGCGCTATTCCTCCAGCGAAATTGTTTCGCATTCCGGCCTGGAAATCGGCTCCGACAACGTGCGCACCGGCGCCGAAGTCCTGCAGAAAGTCGAGGCGCGCACGGAAGTCGTGGGCATTGACGAAGCGCAGTTCCTGGGCGAAGAACTCATTCAGGTGTGCACCAAGCTCGCCGACATGGGCAAGCGCGTGATCGTTTCCGGCCTGGACACGGACTTTATGGGGCGTCCTTTCGAGCCCATGCCGCGTCTGCTGGCCATCGCTGAAGAGATCACCAAGCTGCTGGCAATTTGCGTGCGCTGCGGGAATCCCGCCGTGAACACGCAGCGCCTGGTGGCATCCGAAGACCTGATTGTGGTGGGAGCCGCGGGAATGTACGAGGCGCGCTGCCGGCGCTGCTTCGAGCCGAATCTCGCTCATGAGAAGCTGGCGAGCGAGAAGGAAACCCCCAGCAAAGTCCGCGCCGCCGCGAGTTAGATTTTTCTTCACACTTCTGCCGAGCCTTTTCTCCAAATCTCTCTACCCCATTTTCCGCAGGTTTCCCGTCGAACAAGAATCGTGCCGAGTTGGAAACGCTCCGGCGGTTCTGTTGCGCTGCGCGGCGCGCGCATTTGTTATGATTCGCCCGCCGGTGGAAATCCACAGGGAAGGGAAGCAGGCCCATTGAGAATCGAATCGCGCGCGCCGACTCGCGTTGACTTCGCCGGAGCCACCCTCGATATCTGGCCGTTGTACCTGTTTCATGAAGGCGCGCTCACCGTCAATGCCGCCATTTCGCGCTACGCTTCGTGCGTCCTGTCGACGCGGGGCGAATCCGACCCACGAATCCAGTTCATTTCGCGAGATACGCGGCGTAGAGAGACGTTCGCTTCTCTGGAGGCGCTCTGCCGCGCGAAACGCTATCGCTTGCCGCTTCTTGGGCATCTGGTCCGCAATTTCCGTCCCGCTTGCGGTTTCACGTTGACTACAGATTCCGAAGCTCCTGCAGGCGCGGGCATCGGAGGATCGAGCGCCATGGCGATTGCCATTTGCGCGGCGCTCGACCGCCTGACGGGGGCGGGGAAGAGCCGCGAGGAATGGATCCACATGAGCCGCGACGTCGAGGCCATCGTCATCCGCGTGCCTACCGGAACGCAGGACCACTATCCTCCGGCGTTCGGAGGCGCGTCGGCGATTCATCTTCCGCCCGGCGGCGAGTATCGCGAAGAGCTGCATGTTGACCTCGCAGACCTTGAGCGGCGCCTGGTGGTTTGTTACACCGGCAAGCCGCGGCAATCGGGAATCAACAATTGGGAGGTTTTCAAAGCACACCTCAACGGCAGCCGGAAAGTTTTCGCAAACTTCGAGCGCATCACCGAAATTGCGCAGGAGGTTCGCGCGGCTTTGCAGAAAAGCGCCTGGGAAGAAATGGGACGGCTGGTTTGCCAGGAATGGGATTTCCGGCGCAGAAACCTGCCCACCATTTCCACGCCCAAAATTGACCGCATCATCGGAGGAGCGCGGCGCGCAGGGGCGCTTGCCGGAAAGGTCTGCGGAGCGGGCGGCGGCGGCTGCGTGGCGCTCCTGATCGAGCCGGAGGCCCGCCAGAACGTGGAAAAGGCGGTGCAGGCTGCGGGGGGACAAATCCTCCCCGTGCGCGTTGACGGGCAAGGAGTACAGGTAGCGGTTGCTCCGTGACGCGTATCGGTGGCTCGTGATCCGTGACTGGTGACTAGTGATTGGTGATTCGTGAAGTCGACAGCCCATAGTTGACAGTCGAAAGCGGAGCGGAATCGCCGGTGACTGGTCATT
>DASQHY010000139.1:0-17942 GCA_035631855.1 Candidatus Acidiferrales bacterium | reverse complement strand
ACCGGGTTTTGCCGAGCGTCAAGGAACCCGGGATGTTCGCGACCCTCGCCTGCGTGAAAGTTGCGGAGGGCAATTGCGAGGTGGAATATGCGCTGGCCGGGCACCCCTGCATCCTTCATTACCGGCCCGAGACAAAGGAGCTGCGGCGGCTGGGGACCTACCAATTACCTCTGGGGATTTTTCCGGCCACGTATGAAACGGCGCGCGTTGCGGCGTCTGCGGGGGATATTTTTGCGATCGCCAGCGACGGCTTTATTGAGGTGACGAACAGCAAGGACGAGGAATTCGGGCTGGAGCGGCTGGAGAAAATCGTTGAGCGCAACGCGGAACGAGAGCTTGCGGAGATTTTTGATGCCGCGGTTCGCGAAGCGGCTCTGCACGGCAAACAGCAGGACGACCAGACGCTGCTTCTGGTGAGGATGACGGGCGGCGCACGGCTGAATTGACCCAGCGCGCGGCGGAATGAGGCTAATCGTCGGAGGAGGTTTTGCCGAGGCGCTTGAGGGATTCTTTGGCGTTTTTATTCTTCGGATCGGACTTTATGGCGGCTTCGTATTCCTGGCGCGCGGCGTCCAGTTTTCCCTGCTTTTCGAGGGAGCGCGCCAGCCATTCCTGGACCCAGGACAGGTGAGGATAATCGCTGCGCAGGCGCGGATGATCGAGATAGGCGCGCAACGATTCCTCGGCTTCGGGCAGGTTTTCATATTTTAGGATAAAGCCGACGGCGCGATAGTAAGCGCCGCGGGGGTCCTCGGGGGCGAGTTTCTGGCCCATGTCGGCAACGGCCAGAAGACGGTCGCCCTGCTGGCGGCGCACGGCATAGTCGCCAATGTCGTAGATGAGCGCGACGCTGGTGGGGTGGGCGTCAAGGGCCATGGCAAATTCGGCGTCGGCCTCGGCGAAATTCTTTTTCTCCCGCCGGCAAACGCCCCTGGCGTAGTGGCCTTCGGATTCGTCGAGGTCTGCGACCCTGGCGATTTCCACCCTGGCTTTGTCCTCCCCGCCGCCGACAATGCCCGGGGCGCTGCAGTCAAACTCGATGAGCGCCTGCTGCGCGGAAAAATTGCGCTGGTCCAGGTCCACGGCTGCCTGAAACTCCCTGCGGGCCTTCCTGGCCAGCCCAATCGCGGAAAACCACATGGCATGCTCGGCCTTCTGCCCGAACGCCCTGCCGAGCCATTCGTGGTAGACGGAGTTTTGTGGGGCGAGGGCCACAGCTTTTTCCGCGGCGGCGACGGCCGCGTCGGACTGTTGCAACTCGTAGTAATTCTTGGCCAGGAGCAATTTAATCTCAGCGTTGCTGGGATCGTGCGCCGAGGCGGCCTGGAGCAACTGCACGGCATGGGCATAATCGCTGGCTTCATAGGCGCGGCGCGCTTCGTCGACCGGAGCGGAGCCATCCTGGCGATGGTGGTGTTTGCCGGTCTTGTCATTTTTTTCAGGCGCGGGCTTTTCAGGCACGGGCGGAGCGGAAGCAAGAAGCGACGGCACGGGCGCGCCAGAGCAGAAGAGGGCCAGCGATACAAACAGAATCAGCGCGGCCCAAGCAACTCTACCGACTCCAGTCATCCATTGTCCTATAGGGCCATGCCCAGGGTCCCGAAAAGGCTCCCTGTGTCTCCAACGTTGGCCCTGATTGAAGGTCACTACGCGGGTGACTCCAGTATACGACAAACATTTAGATGCTTCCAGAGCGGAGGTGGTTCGACCGGAGGGGCAAGGGCGCTGCCGGGCGCCGCGCCGCGCGAAGATGGAGCGGAGGGGTGTGAATGGTTGCGCAAGGAGACAACCGATGCTCACCGAAGAAACTAATCTCGGGTAGAATGAGATTCTGCAAGAAGCAAAGATTTCAGGACAAACAGGATGGCGGAAAGCAAAAGACTCCGGGCCAAGACCATCATCGCGATGGTGCTGATGATTTCTTTCGGGTCAGTGGGGAACCTGCTTTTGGGGAAGGGAATGCAGGACCTGGGGGAAGTGCGGTTCGGCTCGCTGCAGTCGTTGGGGACGGCGTTTCTTCACGTGGCGACCAGCGGAACGATCTGGCTGGGGATCCTGCTGCTGCTTTCGTTTTTCGTGTGCTACCTGCTGGTGCTTTCCTGGGCGGACTACAGCTACGTGCTGCCGGGGTCGGCGATCGGGCTGGCGGCGGTGACGCTGCTGGCGTACGCGGTGCTGCATGAGAAGGTGGCCCCGACGCGGTGGGCGGGCGTCGCGGTGATTTGCGCGGGCGTGTACCTGGTGGGGAAGACTTCGCCGCGCACCACGGAGGCGGAATGACCGCGCGCACCGCGCTGTTTCTGGCGATCGTCGTGTTCGGCGGAACCGGCGGAGAGATTTGCGTTTCGCGGGCGATGAAGAGGATCGGGGAAGTGCACGAATTCTCGCCGCGCGCCTTGCTCCAGGTGATGATGCGCGCGTTCTCGCAGGGCTTTCTGTGGTTGGGAATCGCGCTGATGGCGGTGTCGTTTTTCTCGCTGCTGGCGCTGCTTTCGTGGGCGCCGCTGAGCTTTGTGAAGCCGGCTTCGGCATTGAGCTACGCGGTGGGAGTGATGGGCGGGAAATTCCTGCTGGGAGAACGCGTGAGCGCGTCGCGCTGGCGCGGGGTGTCTCTGGTGTGCGTGGGTGTCGGGCTGACGTGCGTGGGAAACATGGGGACGTTGTGGCACGGCCGGGCGGTGATCGAGGCGCTGCGGTGGCTGGTGCTCGGACTGGCGGCGCTGCCGCTCCTTTATTACCTGGCGGCCAGTCTGGCGGCGTGGAGCTTCTTCCGGGAAAAACGGCGAGGCGAGTCTGAAGGTTCAGAGTTTGCTCCACCGGCGAGCGTGCTAAAGCCGGTGCGCGGGCTGGATCGCGAAGCCTACGAAAACTTCGCGAGCTTTTGCCGGCAGGATTACCCGGAATACGAAATTCTCTTTGCCGTGAGCGACGCGGACGACCCCGCGGTGCCCGTAATCCAGAAGCTGATGGCGGATTTTCCAGAGCGGAAGATCCGCTTGTTGATTGGAGATGCTTTTCCGGGAATCAACAATAAGGCGGCCAAACTGCGCCGGCTAGCAGACGAAGCGCGCCACGATGTGTACGTCATCAGCGACAGCGACGTACGCGTCGCTCCGGGTTACCTGCGCGCGGTGTGCGCGGCCTTCCGCGACCCCGGCGTTGGAGGAGTGACCTGCCTGTATAGGGGGCTTGCCGAGCGCCAGCTTGGCGCGGAACTGGAAGCCATCGGGATTACTTCGGACTTCCTGGCAGGCGTGCTGATGGCCCGCAAGCTCGAAGGAATCAAGTTCATGCTCGGCGCGACCATGGCCACGACGCGCGAGCGGTTGGCGGAGATCGGCGGATTCGAGGCGCTGGCCGATTTGCTGGCCGACGACTACGAACTGGGAAAGCGCATCGCGGAACGCGGGAGGCGAATCGAGCTGTTGGCGGAGCCGGTATCCACGATTTGCCCGGCGCAAAGCGTTCGTTCCTATTTCAAGCACCAATTGCGCTGGGCGCGCGCGGTGCGGCTGTCACGTCCGGGAGGCTACGCGGGACTGCTGCTGACCTTCGGGCTGCCCTGGTCGGTGGCGGCGGCAGCGGTGGCACCTTCGGCGGGAGTCGCGGTTGGGTTCCTGGGCGGGTACGTGCTGCTGCGAGGGTTGATGGCGTGGACGGTGGGCGTCTGGGGCCTGAAGGATGTGCTGCTGCGAAGGAGGTTGTGGATGGTTCCGCTGCGCGATGCGATTGCTTTCCTGGTGTGGCTGGCGAGCTTCGCGTCGAACCGAGTGCACTGGCGCGGGATGGAATTCAAGGTGAAGAACAACCGGATGGTGGCAGTGGGAACGGGAACGGGGCGCAGTTAACACAGAGCGGGGGCCGGTTCCGGACGGGGTTACTGGAAAGGACCTAGCGGAGCGGAACCGCACGGATTCTGTTATGCTGGAAGCCGGCAGCCGGAACGGCAATGCAGGACGCGATTAGAGGGGACAGAGGCTGGTTCACGCGGCCCTTTCCGGTTGTCCCGACGGAGTTGGAGCCGACGGGGAACTCCATCTCCGCGCAAGGCGCGAAGCTGACGAATCTCGCAAAGGAAGAGGGGCGATGTTTCTGAGCGTCATCGCGTATGTTTTCCTCGGAGTAGCAGCCCTACCCGTTTTCTACTACCTCATCGTCTTGTACAGCTCCTGGCGTTTTTTCCGCCGCTCTCCGGCGGAATACGCGCCGAATCCTGACTTCGCCCCGCCGGTGAGCATCGTCAAGCCGATTCGAGGTGTTGATCCCGAGGCGTACGAGAATTTTGCGAGCTTCTGCCGCCAGGATTATCCGGAATACGAAATTCTCTTCTGCGTGGGGCAGAGAAACGACCCTGTGCTGCCGGTGATCGAAAAACTGAGCCGGGACTTCCCGGAACGGCGCATTCGCGTGCTGTTCAACGCGGGAAACGGCGCGCGCAATGACAAGGTGGCCAAGCTGGTGTCGTTGACCCGGGAGGCACAGTACGAGCACCTGGTCATCAGCGATAGCGACATCCGGGTCCGGCCGGATTATCTGCGCACGGTGATCACGCCTCTCGCCGATGCCAAAGTTGGCGCGGTGACCTGCTTCTACGTCGCCACGGACGAGAACAGCTTCGCCGAAAAGCTTCAGACTATCGGAATGGTGTCTGACTTCTACGCCGGAATCCTGGTGGCGCGGCAACTGGACGGCGTGAAGTTCACGCTCGGGCCGTCGATCGCCACGACGCGCACGCGCCTGGCGGAGTTCGGCGGTTACCAGGCCATTCAAGACCGGCCTGCAGATGACCTTCTGGTGGGCCGCCTGATTGCGGACCTTGGCTACAAGGTCGAACTGCTGCCGTACACGGTGGAAACGGTCGCGGATTATCAATCCATGGGTGGGCTGTTTCACAAGCGGTTGCGGTGGATTGTGGTGATGCGGCACATGCGCCCCTGGGGACACCTCGGGTTGCTCTTGACGCAAGGACTGCCATGGAGCCTGGTTGCGATCGCCATTCATCCCTCGCTGGGCGTGGCCGCCGCGTACCTGGGAACCTATCTTGCCTTTCGGATGGCGATGACCTGGATGATTGATGTGTGGGGCCTGAAACAGACTTCCCTGTGGAAGAAAGCGCCGCTAATCGTGTTGTGGGACGCCATGGCGTTTTTCATCTGGCTGGCAAGTTTTGTGCGGAAGAGCGTGCGCTGGCGCGACGGCGAATATCGCATTCAGAATGGTTTGCTTGTCCCGATGACCCCAACTCCCGCCGACAAGTGACAAGCTCGCCGACCCGACTCCCCTTTGAGTCAAGGGGCACAGGGGAGGATTCGTGGTATCTTTCAGCTCATGTTTCGAACCATATTGCTTGGAATTGCGATCCTTGCTTCACTCCTCCCGTCCGCCCTTGCTCAGCAACCATCCGTGAACCCTCCCGAGGATTTCCGAGCGGCGGAAGACCAGTTTCGGGAGGCGTTGCTGAAAAGCGACACCGCCACGCTCTCCAAAATATTGACGGACGACTTTCTTCGTACTCCGCCGACGACGCCGCGCACGACCAAAGCTCAATACCTCGAAGCGCTCCGCACGGGCAGCCTCAAGTATTTGTCCATCGAAACCCAAGAGGCGAAATACCGCACCTATGGAAACACGGTGCTCGTGGACTCCGTCGCCGCCATTCGGGTCCGCATCAGCGGGCAGGAGGCAGAAGTGCAGTTGCGCCTGTTGAGTGTCTGGATCAAGCAGAACGGGCGGTGGCAGCTTGCGGCGGTGCAGGGGAATCAGATGCCGGCGCCCCAACAATAAGAACCAAAATTCAGCGGACTGCTCATTCCCAGGTCGCCTCGTGGCCGCGCTCTTGTCAAGAACGCGACGGTGAGACCGAGGCGCTAACCGCCGCGTCCACCTGACGCGCTCGCTCGTTGCGGGAGTTGCGCCAGTTCACTTGAGGCAGAATGAGCGAGGCGTCGATGCGGTCGCGGTATTTCACGGCGATGTTCATCAGCGAATCCAGCAGGGAATCAGATAGGAGGTGGGGTTTGAGCCCGAGATCGATGAGCTTGGAGTGTTTCGCGTTGTAATAGTGCTCCTCAGACTCCACGCGCGGGTCGGGCAGGTGGTCGATCTCCACTTTCAAGTCCATCTTCCCCGCGGCGGTTTCCACCAGCCTGGCGATATCCAGAACCGAGAATTGCTCGGTGAACTGGTTAAAGACGCGGCATTCGCCGGGCCGGGCGGGATTCAAGCAAGCCAGCTCAATACATCGGACGGTATCGCGGATATCCAGGAAACCGCGGGTCTGCCCGCCCTTGCCATACACGGTGAGGGGATGTCCGATGGCCGCTTGGACGCAGAAGCGGTTCAGCACGGTCCCGAAAACCTCGTCGTAATCGAAGCGATTGATGAGAGCCTCGTCGAGGGCCGCCTCGTCGGTCATGGTGCCGTACACGACGCCCTGGTTGAGGTCGGTGGCGCGAAGCTGCCAAATTTTGCAGGCGAACATGATGTTGTGGCTGTCGTGGACTTTGGAAAGGTGATAGAAGGAGCCGGGCTGCTTTGGATAAGGAAGGACGTCGCGGCGGCCGTTGTGCTCGATGGTGATGTAGCCTTCTTCAATGTCGATGTTGGGCGTGCCGTACTCGCCCATCGTTCCGAGCTTGATCAAATGACACTCGGGCTGGAATTCCTTCAAGGCGAAGAGCAGGTTCATGGTGCCGACAACGTTGTTCACCTGCGTGAACACGGCGTGTTTCCGGTCAATCATGGAATAGGGAGCGGCGCGCTGCTCGGCAAAATGGATGACCGCGTCGGGTTCGAGGGTCTTGATCGCGGAGGAAAGGAAATCGTAGTCGGTCACGTCTCCGACGAATAGCTCGATCACGTTTCCGGTGAGTTCCTGCCAGACGCGCAGCCTGTCCGCGAGAGGGCGGATGGGCGTCAGAGTCTGCACGCCGAGTTCGTGGTCCCACTGGCGTCGGCAGAAGTTATCGAGGATGGATACCGAATGGCCTTTCCGTGACAAATACAGCGCCGTGGCCCAACCGCAATAGCCGTCTCCCCCCAGCACGGCAACTCTCATGTCCCCTCCCCTTTGTCCACCCCAACTAGGGACGCCCCAAACGCGTAAACGGTTTCAAACGAGTTGCGTTGTGACGCCACACAGATTTTCTACATTGCGCGAACACTAGGCAAGAGCGTTTGTGCGCGCTGTTGTCTTATTGGGGTACTCAGTCGTTCACCGGCAGGCCCTCCTCCGCCGCTTGCGCGGGGACCGTAATGACCTGCTTCCCGAAACCGCGCAGATAGAGCGCCAGCCCGAGAAGTCCGACGAGAACGGTCCAAATCCTCCAGCACAGCAAGGCTTCCGCGCCCCCGCGCAGCCCGCCCAACTCGAATAATGCATTGAAAGCCGCCTCGCCCACACCCAATCCTCCCGGCGTCAACGGCAGGCTATTCACAAGGTGGCCGATGGGGATGAGGAGGCACAATTTCGGGGCCACGTTGGCGGGGTTGAGCACAAAAACAGCCAGCGCCGTGACCGCGATCAGGAACAGGTTTGCGCCGATCGCCAGTGCGAGAGCCGCAAGCAGCATCCCAGGGAAACGGCGATACGCCCCCATCGTGGCGAGGACTCGGCTGGCAACATTTCTCCAGTGGAGGAAGGCTAGCGGCCCTTGCGCCAAGCGAATCACCAGCGATGGTGCGTACAGGCAGAGGACGAACCCGCCCAGCATTCCCAGGGACAGAACTGCCGACGCCAGGACCAGGCTGCGCACTGCGGGTGTGGCTCGAAGGAACGGCAGAAACCATGGCGCGAATAGCACCGGCAGGAGCAAGAGAGAAAACAATCCGATGGCCCGGTCAAAGAATAGAACCGTGATGATTTCCGCGCGCCGGCCGCTGTTCTCCCTGGCGGCGTAATATATTTTTGCCAAGTCTCCCCCGGCTGCTCCAGGAAGAAACGTGGCGAAGAAGAAGCTGACCAGCGTCAGCTTCAGCGAAGTGCCGAACGCCAGATGGAGACCCTGCGGCGGAAAGAGCCAGCAGAGGCGCAGGGCCATCAGCCCGATGTCGAGGAGAAGGAGCGCCATCGCAGCGGCGGTTACGGGCCAAGCGGCCAGGAGTTTTGTTAGTGCGCGGAAATCGATCGTGCCGGATCTGGCGAGATACGCGAGCAGGGCAATCCCCACAGCCAGGCGGACCAGAGTGAGAAGAATTTGGCGCACCCGCCTCGCAGGCGAGGGAGTTTCACGCAATAGTGAGTTACCCGAGCTCAACGCCTATGCCGCTTTCCCCAAGCAACACCCTCAGCCACCGGGGTGAATCAGCGAGGTTTCGCCCGTACGAGCGGTCTCCAGTAAGGAGCGCCATCGTACGCAATTTCCGGCTTGGCAGGATGAATTCTAACACCCGGCGTTTCCACTGTGATGCGCGGCTGCTGGTGTGTGACCAAGAAGCATTGGCTCGGCGCAACGGAGCTACTTGCGCCCTTCGCGCTTTTGCGCGATCACCAGGCCGCGCGGAGTCGGCAGAAGGGCAACGGAGAGAAGGCCTTCCTTCTCCAGCCGCAACGCGGCTTCGCGCACCACGTGGAAATGCGAACTGGCATCATGGATGAGAATCAGCCCCCACAGATTGATTTGGGGAAGAAATCGGCGAATCTCCTGTTCCCGAATAGCCATCAGACTATCGCTGAAAAGAAGGTCAATCGTTCCTTCAATACGCGTCTCCAGACTCGATTCGTTGCGGCACTCGATCCAGCGGCCCAGGCCGGAGGCGGCGATGCGCTCCTTGGCTCGTGCAAAGATTTCAGGATCGTATTCTAGTGTGACAATCCGCCCAAAGCCGTTGCGCTTCAACCCCTCGGCCATTTTCAACGTGCTGTAGCCTAAGAACGTGCCGGTCTCCACGATCAACTGCGGTTTTACAGTGACCACCAGCGACTTCAGAAATTCAATCACCTCGACCTCGGAGGACTTCGAATCCAGCATTCTCCAGCGCTCGGGGTGGGGGCATTCGGGCGTAGGAGGTGTGTATTCCTCTTGAAGGGAATCGCCCTGCTCGGCAACTCGGTCCAGGATGAGCCGCACTTCTTCGCCTTTCAGGAAACTTGCGACAATGACGGCAATCATAGCCGTCCCGCTCACAGTCATCAGGATGAAGAGCAAGCGTACCGCCGCCAGATGAGAGATGCTGCGCAATCCACCAAAGCCATAGGACTCGAGCAGCCCCCACGCTCCACCGAGAACCAGCCACTCGCCAAGCACAATTCCCAGAGGCCGCTGGAATTGGATTTGGCGCCGGCCCTCGCCCCAAAGAAAAAGCCCAATCAGGGCCCCGGCCAGAGCCCCGCGGACCTCGGCCGAGAAGAACGGCAAGGTTCCGCGAGAACTTGCAATCACCGCGGCGAGCAGCATGGCGGCCATTGCCGCCGTCAGTGCGGGGCAAAGCACGTCAAGCGCGGACAACACGTGCCACCCGGCAGTGCGGCGAAACGAAAGCCTTCGGCGGCGAAGGTCGGCGCGGAGAACGAGCAGGGCGGCAACGAACCCTGTGACGAGGATAGCCACAAACATAATCACGATTGGCCGAGAGCGTGGAGACAGCACGATGAGTCGTGGCCGGATGTGGCGCCGGGATGCAACAAGGTTTGGGGTTCCACACTCTGAAGCAGGGCAGAGCCTGCCAGCGGATGATTCGTCAAGAGAAACTTTCCGCCGCTATTCGCGACGACAGTCAATCCCCCGACTCCCACAAGGCCTAACAGGCGAGGGAGCGCAGAGTGGTCGGCAACAATGTACCACCTCTCCGGCTGAAACCAGAGTTCCCTGAATTGCGCGTCGTCGATGAAAACATTGGGCGCCCCGGGAGCATACGAACCATAGATCATGTTATTGAAGCGGCCATTGAGAAGCAGGGCGTCACGGTTCGTGTAAAAGAAAATCGAGGAAAACGTGTAGTAGTGATGGTCCACGATCAGTTTCCCGGCGGGCGAACGCAGCAGGGCTTCGGCCAGGGGACGCGAAGACATGTAGGGATCGAACACGACGAGCGCCAGGCGCGCCGCATGGAAGAACAGCACCATCATCAGCGCTGCGGCGAGAAATGCGCGCTGACCTGCGGCGCGGAGCGTTCCCAACGCGCCGATAAGAAAGGCAACGCCCGCAACAATCAGAGGAATGCGCAGGTAGGCGAAGGAACGAAGCGTCAGGTCTCCCATGTGGCCCAGAGAAAGCGTATAGGCTTGCGGATGATGGGCGAGCGCGGCGGAGATGTCTCCGGGGGTGGGGACATTCCGCACCAGGAAAACAATTGTCGCTGCGGCAAGAGCGGCACATCCGGTGATCGCGCAAAGGATGCGCGTTCCGCGGCGGATCCAATGGCCTCCCTCAGCCATGGCCGAGCCGAGCAGCAGCGCGAGTGCCGAGTAGCAGGGCATTGAGTAGTATTCCTGCGTCGTGGAGAAGGTGAAGAAGATCAGCAGAAATCCTGTCCAGCAGAGGGCCAGAAGCCGAGTCTGACCCGCGCGATCCGTTGGCTTGAACGACAGCTTGGCGACCGCGGGGAAGTACACACTCCAGGGAAACAGCCAGGCCAGGTGCAACAACCAGAAATAGAAGCGCGGCACGGTGTTGTAGTCGCGCGGAAAGCGCAGATTCAGAAAACGCAGCACCTGCTCGTTCATAAAAAAGAACCAGAGAAAGCCATGGTATTCACCGAGGCCGCTGTGGAAGGAAAACGAAAAGTAGGGCGGGTTGCGGAGGGTGGCCAGAATGTGCCACGGCGCGGCGACCAGCATAGTGATCAAAACGCCGCTCAACGGTCGAAGCCGCTGCCAGGTGCGTCGCAAAAACAATTGATGCGTGAGGAGAAGATAAATCAGCCCTCCGGCAAGAGGAAAGAGCACGCCGACGAGACTCTTCAGCAAAAGGCCGAGCCCCAGGTTGACCGCAAGGATGCCGGCCCAGAGACGCGGATGGGGCTCTTCCACATCGAGCGCGCGCAGAAAAGCCCACATCGCCAGGGTCACGGTGAGGACCAACATGACGTCCGGGATCAAAATTCGGGTGAAGAGGAACAGCCCGATGCACGTGGACATGCACAACCCGGCGTAAAAACCCGCGCGCGCGCCGAACGCCCAAGCGCCGAAGGCCGCCGTCACCCAGCAGAGCGCCATGCAGGAAAGTGCGATCGGAATGCGCGCGGCCCAGTCATGGAAACCGAAGATCTTGTAGGACGCCCCGATCAGCCAATAGACAAGCGGCGCTTTTTCCAAGTAAGGAACGCCGTCGAGGCGCGCTGTGACCCAGTCGCCCGACGAAATCATGTTGCGCGCAATCTGCGCTTGCACGGCATCCACGTCGTCCATGAGCGACGGCGGAGAAACCGCGCAGCCCAGATACACCGCGCCGGCGATGAGCAGGACAATTAGATAGAAGCCAGAACGCTTTCCGTCGCCGGCTGGGTCATTGCGGGAACCGGCGTGGTTTGAATTCGCCATCTCCTCATCCAAAGGAACAGCGTCAGCAACCCCCACAGGTGATAGCCGAGGTTCGCGCGCCGCTCGAGGTGCAGCCGCATGCAGCTTTCAACTTGGTCGCGCCGAAACAGCCCGCCGTGTTCCGATAGCCCGGCCTGCAGCGTCTCCCGGAGCAGGGGTTGCAACGGCCCGCGCAGCCATTCGTGAGCGGGAATGTCGAATCCGATTTTCTTGCGTTGAACCACCGGTGGAGGCAGCTTGTGTTTCATCAATTCTTTGAGAATCACTTTCTGCCGGCCGCCGAGGATCTTGAATTCCGCGGGCAGCGCCGCGGCGAATTCCACGATGCGGTGATCCAGGAAGGGCGGCCGCACTTCCAGCGAGTGGGCCATGCTCATGCGGTCCGTCTTGGTCAGGATGTCGTCCGGAAGATAAACCTTCTGGTCAAACCACAGGTAGTGCGCCAGGTCGTCTCCCGGAAGCGCCATTTTGCTCATCTCCATCAGCGCACGATCGAGCGTGCCGGGAAGCTCTTGGCGCAGCAACGATTGCTTTTCTGTTTTGGAGAAAGTTCCGTTCCAATGGACGTGGGCGCGCTCGGGCGACATCAGCGAGCCTTCGAGGAAACGCTTTAACATGTATTCGAAGCTGATTTTTTCGTCGGAGACAGGCCAATAGCGCAATCCAGCAAGGGCAAGCCGCAAAGCAACGGCCGGCAACCGGCGGAAGGAACGGGCGAGGCGATTTGCGCGGTAGGTGAGATACCCGCCGAAGAGTTCGTCGGCGCCTTCGCCGCTGAGCGCGACGGTCACGGTCTTCTTGCTCAGCTTCGAGAGAAACCACACGGGAAGCGCTCCGGCATCGGCGCTCGGCTCGTCGGAATAATAGGCAAATTCTTCGATGGCCTCCGGCAGGCCCGAGCCGGGGTTCAGGTCGAACTCCTCATGGTCGGTGCCATACCTTGCGGCGACTTCGCGGATATAAGCCGTCTCGTCGAAGCTGCGCCCCTGAAAGGAAATCGAAAAAGTCTTCAAGCGCCGCGAACCGGAGGCCGCCGAGGCATAGTGAAGGATCGTCGAGGAATCCACGCCTCCGCTCAGCCACATCCCCAGAGGAACATCGGAAATCAGGTGCTCCCGAACCGACTGGTCCAGCAATCCATCGAGTTCTTCTTGCGCGGAAGCGAGCGTGCGATGCTTGGAAGCCCCGATGGGCAAACGCCAGTAGGCCTCGTAACGCACTGCGCCGTCGCGCCATTCCAGCCAGTGACCGGGCGAAAGCTTCCCAATACCCTCTACCAGTGTCCAAGGACTCGGCACGTAGTTGAGAGAGAGGTAGCAGTCCAGCCCAGCCAGACTCAGGCGGCGGTCAATCTCTGGATGAACCACGATGGCTTTCAGTTCGGAGCCGAAGAAGAGATCCATCCCGCGGCGGGCGATATACAGCGGCTTGATTCCCATGCGGTCGCGGGCCAGGACCAGGCGCTTTTCCGATTCGGTCCACAGCGCAATGGCAAACATTCCGCGCAGGCGTGAGAAAGATTCGATGTCCCATTCGAGAAAGGCGCGGAGAACCGTTTCGGTGTCCGCGTGGGAGTGAAAGCGGTGGCCGCGCTGTTCGAGTTCGCGCCGCAACTCCGCGTGATTGTAGATTTCGCCGTTGAAAACGATGACCGTGTTGCCGTCTTCAGAAACGATGGGCTGGTCGCCGGAGTGGAGGTCAATAATCTTCAGGCGCGTGGCGCACAGGGAAACGCTGTTCGATTCGAAGACGCCTTGCTGGTCGGGTCCGCGGTGAATAAGGGAATCGGCCGCACTTTGGATGCGGCCGGCGCCGGGTTGGAAACTCTTCCTAGTAAAGCCTGCAATTCCGCACAAACTCGTTCACCCCAAGCGAGGCCAGGGAGTCCCTCCGGGAGACAGAGCGTCACTCTCCATCAGCTCGGTCAAACACTGTATCACAAGGCCAGCTTTGGACGGCGGGCGGAAGAAACGCATGTGTTATCATTTCGTGCGCAAAATTGCGGAGGCGAAAGGGGCCCGGTGGTCCTCGTGGCCTTCAAAGCCATTGCCCGTGTCCTTCGCGGGCGCGGGGGTGGGTTCGACTCCCACACGCTTCCGCCATATCTTAGGCCTCTGACGACCTGCGACGAACCCCTCGTGGTCAGCGGTACGCGGCAGCCTGGATGCTGTACAACTCCGAGTACTGACCGCGCTTCGCCATCAGTTCCTCGTGCGTGCCGACCTCCACGAGCCGCGCCCCATCGAGCACGACGATGATGTCGGCCATGCGCACGGTCGAGAAACGGTGGGAGACGAGGATGGTGATGCGGCCGCTGTCGCTCTCGCCGGTGCCGCGCGCCGCCGCCGCGTAGTGTTCGAACAGCGCGTGTTCCGTTTCGGCGTCCAGCGCGGCGGTCGGTTCATCGAGAACCAGCAGCAGCGGATGATCGCGCATGAAGCCCCGCGCCAGCGCGAGCTTCTGCCACTGGCCGAACGATAGCTCGACTCCGCAGGGCCATGTTGAACCGAGCTGCGTGTCGAGGCCTGAGGTCAGACGCGTGATGACGTCGCCCGCGCCGGCGCGATCGACAGCCGCGACCACTGCGGGCTCGTCGTCCAGCCGGGGGACGTCGCCCAAGCCGACCGTGTGCCTCGCGCGGAATTCGAAGCGGAAAAAATCCTGGAATGCACCCGCGAGACGCAAGCGCCACTCGCCGGCCGGCAGGCGCGCCAGCGGCGTGTCGTCCACGAGGATCGAACCCGTTGACGGCTCGTACATCTTCGCGAGCAACTTGACCAGCGTGGTCTTGCCGGCGCCGTTCTCGCCGACAATCGCCACCACGGCGCCCGCGGGCAGCGTCAGCGATATGTCGTCCAGCACAACGCGTGACGTTCCGGGGTACGCGAACGACACGTGGTCGAACCGGATCCCGCGGCGCAACACCGCAGGAACCGGCAGATCGCCCGACGCAGCCACGGAGGTGGCGTAGTCCTCGAGCCAAGCCAGCCGCCGCGAGCCGTCCATCCAGAATCCCCGCAGGAATCCAATCTCGCCGACGGTGGCCCCGATGTACGCCGACAGCCGCGCACCTGCGGCGAGCACCAGCAGCACCGCACTGGCCGAGGCGCCGAGGCCGGACGACACGAACACGATTGCGCCGACATAGGCCAAGCCGAATATCGCCCACGCCAGCGCGTGCCACCATGCCGAGCCCCACCGGGCGGCCGCCACCGGTACATACCAGCGCTCCCACGCCGCGCGGCGCCCTGTAACAAGACGCTCTCCGATGCCGGTGACGCGCACCTCCTTGCCGGGCGGCGCGGTCGTGGCGATGGTGAAGAGGTGACGCGCCAGCCGGTTGGCTTGCGCCCCGCGCTCCTGCGCGGACCTCTCGACCTCGGGTCGCCACGTCGACGTCAAGACGGTCGGGACAGCGAACGCCGCGAGCAGAACGAGCGCCGGATGGATCGCCGCCAACAGCGCCATCGTCACGCCCAGCCGCAGGATCCACCCGAGGGTGGAAAACAGCGACATGTACATGTGGTCGAGCACGAACACCTGATTGCGGAGCATAGACAGCCGATCGAGATACTCCGGGCGTTCCTGATGCGCAACCGTCGCCACCGATGCCTGGAGTTGCGCGACGTGCGATTCGAGCGCGATGGTCACTTTGTCGCGGAAGCGGCGCTGCACGCGCGTGCTGACCGTGCGGAGAAACCACGTCGCGGCGGCCGACACGCCGAGCCCAATCGCCGCGCCTTCCACCATGCCGGGTCTGTGCTCGATGACGCCTTTCCCGAGCAGCATCAGCCACAACGCGAGGAGGGCATCAGGCAGCGCGGCGAGCTGCGAGAGCACAAACGCCGCGGCCATCAAGCGCGGCTCGTGGCGATACCCCAGTTTGCACAACCGCCACATTGAAGACAGCGCGGGAGGCAGCGGCTCAATCGTCCCGGGCGTTCCGGGCGCGCCACCTCGATCAGGAGAGGACGTCATACGTGGTGCCCTCCTCCTCCGGCACGATGAAGCGCTGCGCCTGCAGGTCGAACATCGTCCGATAGCGCCCGCCAAGCGCCATCAGCTCGTCGTGCGTGCCGAGCTCGATGACCCGGCCGTGCTCGAGCACGCAGATACGATCGGCATGGCGGACCGTCGAGAAGCGATGCGAGATCAGGATGGTCGTGCAATGCCGCGTCGCGGCGAGCAGGCGGTCAAAAATCTCCGCTTCTCCGCGCACGTCGAGTTGCGCGGTCGGCTCGTCGAGCAGCACGACGCCGGCGCCGAGCGAAACGGCGGCGAGCGCACGGGCGAGCGCGATGCGCTGCCATTGGCCGCCCGACAGGTCGGTGCCGCCGTCGTACCCGCGGGCCAGCACCGTGTCCAGTGCGGCCAGGTTCGTCGCGCCTGCCGACTCGAGCGCGGCGCGCACGACATCGTCCGGGCCGCCGGCCGGCGCCACGTTGTCGCGCAGCGGCAGCTCGAGGCGGATGAAGTCCTGGAACACGGCCGCGACGCGCGAGCGCCACGACACGAGATCGAGCTCGCGAATGTCAACGCCGTCAATCTCAATCGCGCCGGACTGCGGATCGTACAAGCGGCACAGCAGCTTTGCGATCGTTGTCTTGCCGGCGCCGTTCTGTCCAACGATGGCTAGGGACGACCCGGCAGGAATCGTGAGGTCGAAGTGTTGCAGCACGGGCGCGCCCCCAGGGTAGGCGAACGTGACGTCGCGGAGACGAATCTCGCGCGCAGGTGTCGCGTCTGCGGGGCGAGCGCCTGAGCGCAGCGCCCCGGCGGGGCGCATCGCCGGCTCGAGCCGCAGCACTGCGGCGACGGGGGCCGCCGCTCCGTCGAGCGCCCAACTGAATCCGCCGAACGCGATCATGGACACGCCGACGGCGCTCTGCACGTAGACGACGGCTTCCCCAAGACTGATGCGGCTGTGCGCGGCGGCGCTCGCCAGCACCCAGAACACCAGGACGTTTGCGGAGACGACGAGAAGCATGCTCCAGATGAGCGGACGCTCGCGCAGACGCGTGGCCGCGTACTGAAGCTCGTGCAAGCGAGTCCGCCTGGCGATGAAACGCTCGATCGTCCACCCTGCGAGGCCGAACAGCCGCAGCTCCTTGCTCGCGGGCGGGTCCACTGCCAGCCGGTAGGCGTAATCGGCATCCCGCTGCGCGGCGCGCACCTCCTCAGTATTGCGGTCGTGCCAGATGGCGCTGTCGCTGAGGATCCAGTGTGTCGCCAGCCACCCGCCGGCGAGCACGATCGGCGCCCACCATGCGTATCGGGCCAGGATCACGGCGCACGCCACACCGCCGATCATCTCGACCATGCCACTCGCGATGAAATCCATGGAGATGGACAGCGGTGGGCCGGTCATCCCGAGGTCGAAGTCGCGCGCGACGGTGAGGTCGCTGGTCAGCGCGGGATCCTCCAGGTGCCCCATGCCCGGCGGGCGCACGCACGCCTCGGTTAGACGGTCGAAGAGCCACGCGGCCGTGCGGTCGCCGAGGTTGGAGCTTACCGCCTGATGAATCGGGCTCAGCACCTGAAGCAGCACAAAGATTGTGCCGACAAACGCGAGCGCACCGGCGAGAGAATTGCCGCGTTGTACGGCGCCGACCAGCACGCCCATGGCGATCCCGAACGCCGCGGGCAGGATCCCTCTCAGCAGGAGCGCCGCCCACCATGCCGCGGCGAGGCCCGGGTCCGCCTTCGGTAGGACGGAGAAGAACTTCCATTCCTTGCGCTGGGTCAGTCGTTGGAACACGACCGCATTCTGCCACAGAAATGGCGCGCGCAGAGGCTCCTCCACCCATGCGCAGCCGAGCGATTGCGGATGATCGCCACGAACAGCATGGCGCGCGTCCGAGCTGGACTGCTAAAGGCGAACAGAGTTACATTCGTCGCGAACTCATCTTCACCCAGCAGGTTGTTTGCTTCATGCCGCGGAAAAGAAAGAAGAAGACGTTTACTGCCGGCGGGGAAGCGCGGCGTCTGGCCCGCGAGAGGGCCGGGTCGCCGCCGGCAGGACGCATCCTTCCGGACAAACGGCGCAAGCCGCCCAAGCACAAGACGAAGCTGATTGAATCGGAGCTGCTCTAGCGCGGGGGAAGGTTCCCACGGAACCTAGTTCTTGGAGCCTCAACCGGGCTTGTTGGCGGGCACAACTTCGTTGGGCAGGAAAACGGGAGCCGGCGCGCGGTTCTGCTTCGCGGCCAGCGCCGAAGCAATCTGCTCGATCTCGGATTTGCCAAAGCCAACGCAACTCACCTTGACCGTGCCGTCGGTATCGATCAAAAAGAAAGTCGGAACGTTGGTGAGCCCGTACAGGTTGGAAACCGGGTAGCCTCCTTCATCGAGCAGAGCCGGGAAAGTAACGCCGTATTCGGAGCAGAATTCTTTGGTGTCGCGCGCATCGTCCTGGGAAATGCCCCAGAACGCCGCGTTCTTGCCACCGTAGTTCTTATAGAGG
>DASQHY010000138.1:0-4202 GCA_035631855.1 Candidatus Acidiferrales bacterium | reverse complement strand
CAACGACAGCCACCTTTGCCAGGCATCGGCGCGCGCCTTTTTATTGGCCTCGTTGGCGCCGGGTTCTCGGGTGGGGTCTTCCCCGGCGCGCATGAAGCCGTGCCCGGCGCCTTCGTAGGTGACCGGGTCGTACTTCTTGTTTGCATTCTTCATGGCCTCGGTGGCTGCGGGGATCGTTGCGTCAATGCGCGCGTCGTTGCCGGCATAGAAGCCGTAGACTGGCGCGGTGATCTTGCTGACGTCCTGCGGTGGCGGGCCGTAGAAAACAAATGCGGCGCTCAGGTCGCTGCGGTTCGTGGCGAAGCGGAAGGACTGCCCGCCGCCCCAGCAAAAGCCCGCCACGGCGATCTTGCCGTTTACCGCCGGAAGCTTTTTCACGTAGTCGGCAACCGCATTCAGGTCGGCTGTGACGGTGTCCGGGTCGAGCTTGGAGACAGCCTTTACGGCGTCGTCGGTGCCGGGAAAGGCGCTCGTGCCTCCGCCGTTCGGTCCAAAGCCCGACAGCAAATCCGGAGCGATGGCCACGTACCCTGCCGCGGCCAGTTCGTCGGCAACGCTCCGGGCCCAATCGCTGAGGCCAAAAATCTCGTGGATCACGACAATCGCCGCGCTCTTCTGCTTCGATTCGGG
This sequence comes from Candidatus Acidiferrales bacterium, assembly GCA_035631855.1. GTDB lineage: Bacteria > Acidobacteriota > Terriglobia > Acidiferrales > UBA7541 > DASQHY01. The sequence continues at coordinate 3,572 of DASQHY010000138.1, read as the reverse complement.
ATACACGACGAACGCATGCACGACACGGTTGTCGTGCTTGATGTCCACCCATTCCTGATGACGCGGCGATTTCTCCAGCGATTGCTTGGCCCAGTCCTGCGCGCAGGCGGGCAGAACGAGCAACAACGATGCAACAGCGGCCATCAAGATTCCTCTTGTGAGCATTTCGATGCGCTCCTTGATAGAAATTGGAGTTATAAGACCCCCCCGGGCAAGCCAACGTTCTTACTTTCTGGGGACGTCTTCGTTGTCAATTCCGAGTTATCCTGCCTTCCTTCACTATCCCCGTCAAGCCACTTTCCTGCCGATGGCGCGCTCCAGCATTTCGTGGATAAGCGTCTGATAAGGTTTGGATTGTTTGGCGGCAAGCTGACGGAGCCGCGTCAGAAGCGCCGGCGCAATACGGATGGCAATCAGGTGCTTGGCATTGCCGGACCTGGGCCGGCCAACGCGTCTGGCCCGCGCGAGCTCTGCGCCGCTCGACTCCGGGATGTCCGAAAAATCAATTCTCTTATCCGGAGTAAGCCTTGCGCTCTTTGCGGCTTGCCTGGCGCGCGCTGACGATGCGTATCGTTTCCTTCCCATCTTTCATTCTCCTCAACGTGTAGACAAGGATGACCGCGCGGCCCCGAACGGATAGGCCGAGTCTCTTAAAGCGAGGTTCTTCATGAGAGTGTTCCAGATCCTCCCACTCCAGCGCATCGGGGTCGGCAAACACGGTTGCCGCCTCTTCAAACGAGACACCGTGCTTTTCCAGATTGCGCAGTGCCTTCCGGGTGTCCCAGGAGAACACTTTCTGTATATACATTAAGTGGGCGCCCTCGTCAACTCCTCCTCGGCTTGGCGCTCGGGATGATATGATTCCGGCTCAGCATTCCAGTTGGGACCGAGGTGAAAACGTGAACCGAAGCGCTGCGGCCGTCTTTTGTTTCTTTGCGTTTCTCAGCCCTGCGCGGGCTCAGAAAAGCGACGCGCGGCGGCGTCCTGCTGCGAAGTCTCCCGCAGCGGCGCCCGCCGAAACCAAGCTGCCCAGCAAAGAGGACATCGAGGCCGGCTTGCAACGAACCCTCGGCTACGATCGCTCCGTTGGGTGGGAAATCTTCGACATCCGGCCTTCGATAATCCCGGGCGTGGCCGAAGTGATTGTCTCCATCAACAAGCAGCCGCCCAACCGTCTGTTTATTTCTCCGGATGGTCAGAATGCCATCGTTGTTGGCGACATAATTCCATTTGGCCCTAATCCGTTTGCCCCGGCGAGAGCCAAATTGCGGGCCGCGGACGGCCCGGCCCTTGGCCCGGACGCGCCCGTCATCTCCCTGGTCGAGTTCAGCGACCTGGAATGCCCGCATTGCAAAGCAGCGCAGCCGATTCTGGAAAAGCTGGCGTCGGATTTTCCGCAGGTCCGCATTGTCTTTCAGCAGTTTCCCCTGCCTGCGTCCTTGCATCCCTGGGCCATGAAAGCGGCCCTACACGCTGACTGCGCCGCCCAAACGAGCACCGAAGCATTCTGGAAGTTCACGGACAGCATTTTCGAAAACCAGGGCAGCATCGCGCTGGCCACCGCCGATGACAAGCTGAAAGAATTGGCCACCGCCGCCGGGCTCGATGCGGAAAAGATCGCCGCGTGCGCCGCTGCGCCGGAAACCGAAGCGCGCGTCAAGAAATCAATGGATCTTGGGCAGTCCCTGGAAGTCACCGAAACCCCCACGGTATTTATCAACGGGCGCCGCGTGAAAGGGGTCGCCACCATTCCCTACGACCAACTGAAGAACCTGGTGCAATTCGAAATCGAGCACGCCGGAAAGTGAACGCTGGCAGGCTCTCTACCGCTGCGCCACCACGAACAGCCGCCGGAACGGGAACAGCGTCTTCCCGTTGGGCTGGGGAGGATAAGCGGCAGCCGTGCGCCGCGCGAACTCCGCAAAGAATCGGGCGCCATCATCTCTGGAAAGCGCCGAGAGGAAAGGACGCAGAGCGGTGCCCCGCAGGTAATCCGCCACGGAATTCTTCCCTTCGAGAACTTGCTGGTAAATCGTCTCCCAGATGTCGAGCTTCGCGGCCATCGGCGAGAGCCATTTCCAGTACGCTTCGGGAGTGGAAACCGCCGCCACTGCGGCGCCTGCGAGCTTCCCGCTCCATTCCTTTTCGCGGACAACTTCCTCTAAAGCCAAATGTGCCGGCGAGTCGAAATTGCGCGGCATTTGAACCGCCAGGACACCTCCCGGGCCGATCATCTCGAGAAGTGATGGGAACAATGTTTCGTGCGAGGGCACCCACTGAAGCGCGGCGTTCGTGAAAAGAAGATCGGCAGAAGCGCTGGGACGCCACGCGGCGATGTCCGCCTGGACCCAGGAGATTTCCGGGAACTCGCGCCGCGCTTCCGCAAGCATTTCCGGCGAAGAATCAATGCCGGTCACGCTCGCGCCGGGAAAACGCTCTGCCACGATTTTAGTGAGATGGCCCGTGCCGCAGCCGAGGTCGTAGATTTGACGGTACTCGCCCGGCGGAATGTGCTCCAGGAGATCGAGGCCTGCTCGAAAGCGGACCTCGGCAAATTGCAAGTAGGTATGCGGCTCCCAGGTGGTCACGGAATCATGCTGCCGAGAGCGCGAGGCTACTTCACTTCCCAGGTGTCGCCCGCGCGAAGGAGCTTCGCAATGTCGCCGGCGCCGCGCTTGGCCACCACGTCGCGAATCTGCTGGTTCATCAGGTCTTCGTAACGGGGAACATCGTCCCACGCGCGCAGCACGCCGATGGGCGTCGGGAAGCCGGGGCGCTGCTCCATGTGCGCGAGCATAAAGGCGTAGGCCGGGCGCGGGTGCTTCTCGTCGTGGACGAGGAGATCTTTTTCGGAAACGCCGCCACCAAGCTGCACGACTTCCAGATCGAGCTCGTTCAAGCGGATGCCTTTGTCGCGGTTTTTGCCGAAGATCAGCGGCTTGCCGTGTTCGAGCTGCACCACGTGCTCGCTGCGCGCGTCTTTCTCGGTGAGGTCTTCCCAGGCACCGTCGTTGAAAATGTTGCAGTTCTGCAGGATCTCGATGTACGCCGAGCCGCGGTGGGCGGCCGCCTTGCGCAGGGTTTCTTTCAAGTGCTGCTGAAAGACGTCCACCGAGCGCGCCACGAACGTCGCTTCCGAGCCGATGGCCAGAGAAATGGGATTGAACGGGCGGTCCGCGGAGCCGTAGGGAGTGGACTTGGTCTTCTTATGCAATTCCGACGTCGGGGAATACTGCCCCTTGGTCAGTCCGTAGATGCGGTTGTTGAACAGCAGCACTTTTAGGCCGACGTTCCGCCGCAGCATGTGAATGGTGTGGTTGCCGCCAATGGAAAGAGCGTCACCGTCGCCGGTCGCCACCCACACTTCCAGGTCGGGACGCATGATTTTCAGCCCGGTGGCCACGGCCGGGGCGCGGCCGTGAATGGAATGGAATCCGAACGTGTTCATGTAATACGGGAAGCGGCTGGAACATCCGATCCCCGAAATCACCACGAATTTCTCGCGCGGGATTCCCAGCTCCGGGAAAACCGACTGCACCGCGGAAAGAATTGCATAGTCACCGCATCCGGGG
>DASQHY010000137.1:0-6372 GCA_035631855.1 Candidatus Acidiferrales bacterium | reverse complement strand
CTTGGTGCTCCAGGGAGACGCGGTGGTTCTCTCTCCGCAGGAATTCGCCGAATATGTCTCGAAGCAAAGTGACGGTACCGCCGTCCATCTGGTGTCTTTTACACCGGAGGCCTTGGCCCCGGCCTGGCAGAACTCCGCTGCGCGAAGTCCAGCCATTGAGAGCATTTCCGTAGTGCTTGCCCCCGTAATCGGCCAACTCGGACATTCCAGGGCCGCGCGGAACCAGCTCCTGGATGCCTATACCCTGGATGCCAATTACGTTCGGCGTTCCGACGCCGAACTCTTTTGGAAGGGTCCCGCTTCCAAGGCGAAGCGCGCGTGACCTTTCCGCCGCCGGCATGAAGCAAGATTTCAAGATCCGCCGGTTCCAGGAAGACGACGCACCGCCGGTCTTCCGACTGTGCTCCGCGATTCCGGAACTTAGTCCCTGGCCGCTCTCCGATTTCGAAAATGTCCAGGACGCGGGTTTTGAAGGCTGGATTGCGGAGACGGAGACGCGAATCGTCGGCTTCGTCATTACGCGCTGCGCTTCCGATGAACTGGAGATTCTGCAGTTGGGTACTGCGCCTGAATTTCGCCGCCAGGGAGTGGCTTCCGCTCTGCTGGCCGCCGCGTTTGTGGCCGCAGCCTCGCAGGGCGTCCGCCGGGCTTTCCTCGAGGTACGCGCATCGAACGCCCCTGCCATATCGCTGTACCAGGCCGCCGGTTTCCATCTCACCGGCCGCCGCCCCAATTATTACTCCGCGCCGGCCGAAGACGGCCTTCGCATGACCTGCGACCTGGACCGAAATCATCACTTTCCTATTGGCGGCTGAGCCTGCGGTATGTTAGCTTACGGCGCATGTAGGCCAACATTCCATTTGAGGAGGTCACGGATGGCCATCTTGCCGCAGAATCCTCGCGAGATTCTGCTTCAGTCCAACCCGGACTACCAAAGGCTGGCGCAAGAGCACTCCCGATACGAAGCAGAACTCGAAAGGCTCTCCAAGAATCCATACCTCAGTTCGGAAGATCTTCAGGAAGAAACCAGGCTAAAAAAACTCAAGCTTCGCGTGAAAGACGAAATGGAACGATTTTTCTCACGCTACGTGCAGACTCCGAAATCAACCTGAGCCGCGCCGGCCCCGCATTCTGTCGTAGAATGGAAGTGTATCTTGACGGAGCGCACCGGTCTTTCCCTCGACCCAGATGGTAAAAGAAGGATATCTGTTTGCCGCGGGACCGTTCGTTCTGGGGGGCATCGCGCTGTTTTTCCGCTGGAACTGGGCGGCAGGGTTGCTGTTTTTCCTGGCGGCGTTTGTCTTGTATTTTTTCCGCGACCCTAACCGCGTCATCCCCTCAGAACCCGGAGCGGTCGTTTCGCCGGCCGACGGGCGGGTCGTCGTGGTGACCGACGAGGTTCTCGACGGCCGCCCCGGGAAGCGCATCAGCATTTTTCTGGCGGTGTGGGACGTCCACGTGAACCGCTCGCCCCTGGCCGGCCGGATTACCAAGCTGGAATACCGGCCGGGCCGCTTTTATGCGGCGATGCGCGCCCGCGCCTCGGCCGAAAATGAGCAGAACATCATTCACCTTTCCACTGCCGGCGGCGAGATTGTATTCAAACAGATTGCCGGATGGATTGCCCGCCGGGTGGTATGCTGGAAGTCCGTGGGGGACACCTTGGCGCGCGGCGAGAGGATCGGCATCGTGCGATTCGGCTCCCGCGTGGATTTGTGGCTTCCCGCCGACGCCGAAATTCTAGTCCGTCCCGGCGTCCATGTCGCCGGAGGAGCCAGCGTGCTGGCGCGCTGGCCTGCAAAAGGAGCACAATAGGGAGCGCCCATGAGCGAATTCGACCAGCACGAATTCGGATTCCAGGGTCTACGCCCGCGCAATCACCGCCTGCGCCGCGGAATCTATCTGCTGCCCAGCATACTCACCGTCTTCAATCTCTTGTGCGGCTATTATGCTGTTCTGGCGGCGCTTCACGGCGGCGCCGAGAACTTTGACTTGGCCGCGTGTGCCATCGGCTTTGCCTTTCTGTTTGACTCCCTGGACGGCCGCATCGCGCGCATGACCGGCTCGAGCACCGAGTTCGGCAAGCAATTTGATTCTCTTGCCGACGTCATCAGTTTTGGCATCGCCCCCGCGGTGCTGATGTATGCCTGGGGCGTGCGGGGCGTGATTAGTGAGGACCCCGTATTTGCCGGCCAAATCACCAAGCTGGGGTGGTTGCTGGGCTTGATCTTTGTGACCTGCTGTGCCTGGCGGCTCGCGCGCTTCAATGTTCACGGCATGGCGTCGGGCGGCTCGCGGTATTTCGTGGGGCTGCCGACTCCTGCCGCTGCGGCGGTTATTGCCGCTGTCGTGCATGCCTTCGCCTGGAGAATCCCGCAAATCGAGGACCTGCGCTGGTCCCTTGCGTGGATGGCGCTCGCCGGTGTCCTGGCCGCACTGATGACCAGCACCGTCCGCTATTACAGCTTCAAAGATGTTGCCTGGACAAAGCGGCAGCCCTCCCTCGCCATCGTTCTTGTGGTTCTCATCGGTGGCGCGGTCTTCTTCTATTCCAAAGTGGCGCTCCTGGTTCTGTCGGCCACCTATGCCGCCGCCGGAATCGTCCTGCACATTGTCCGCGTCGTTCGTCACCGCCTGGTTTCCCGTACCGCCTGACCCATGCCCCTGGACACCAAGACCTGCCGCCTGGCCATTGCGGGAGCCGCCTCGTTGCCGGGCCGCGAGCTCAAGCAACTGCTGGAAGCGAGTCGCTTCGCCTCCTCGGATATTCGCTTGGTGGATGAGGAGCTCGCCGCCGGCACGTTGACCGAGGTGGCCGGCGAGCCCGCGATCATCCAAGGCGCAGAAGGCGACAGTTTTGAAGGCGTGCAAATCGCTTTTTTCACAGGCTCGCCGGCGTTCGCTCAAGGATGTGCCGATTCCGCTGTCCGCGCGGGGGCACGCGTCGTGGATCTTTCGGGAGGCCTCGCCGGTCTTTCTGGGGCAAAATCTTGGATCCCTGCCCTCGATGCTGTGCTCGCGCCGCCTGGACCAATCGATTCTTTGCAGGACAGGATTTTCCTTTCGCCTTCGACCCCTGCCATCGTTGCCTGCGCTGTTTCCGCTGCTCTGGCGCCCTTCCAGGCCGGGCGGCTCATGTTTGTGTTTTTCCAGCCTGTCTCGGAAGCCGGCCAGCCGGGCGTGGAGGAGCTCGAAAGCCAGACCTCCAAGCTGCTCTCGTTTCAGCCCATCGGTGAGGAAGTTTTTGATGCGCAGGTGGCGTTCAATCTCTTGGAACGGTTTGGTGCCGCAAGCTCCGAAAACCTCCCATCGGTTCGCCGGCGGATTTCCGATGAGGCGCAGATGTACCTGCATGGCCGGACGGGTGTCCCGGCGATTCAGCTTGTCCATGCGCCCGTCTTTTATTCTTACGCCTTCACTGCTTACGCGGAGTTCGCCGCGCCTCCGGACGCAGCGGCCCTCGGTCATGCCCTGCAAAGGGCGGGGATTCAAATTCCTGGTCCGGATGACCCGGGAGTTTCAAATCTTACTGCGGCTGGAGAAGATAGAATCTCCATGTCGTCGCCCGCCCGCGACCCCAACATACCTGGAGGTATCTGGCTCTGGGGCGCGGTGGACAATTTCCGCCTGGCGGCGTCCAATGCCGTTCGCATCGCGGAGAAGCTCGTATGAACCCGCGTGGTTGTTGTGTGCTGATGTTCCCGATAGTGTTGTCGGCTCTGGTTGCGGGATGCGGGTATCACGTCGCGGGCCGAACTTCGAGTCTCCCTTCGAATGTAAGGACCATTGCCGTGCTGGCCCTTGAGAACCGCACTCCGAGCTACCGCATCGAGCAGCGTATGACCCGCGCCCTGGTCCACGAATTCCTTGCGCGCGCAAAGTACCGCATCGTTTCCGAAGCCTCCGGAGCCGACGCGGTGTTGACCGGCCGCATCACCGGCCTCGAATCGAACGCCGTTCTTTTCGACGCCGCCACTGGGCGCGCCACTACCATGTTGGTCACGGTTCATTGCGAGGTTCTCCTCGAAGACCGCGAGACCCACCGCGCCCTCTATCGCAACGACAACTTCCTGTTCCGCAACGAATACGAGATTTCCACGGATTTGAAGAGTTTCTTCGACGAAGCAGATCCGGCGCTCGACCGCTTGGCGCGCGACTTCGCTTCTCGGCTGGTCGCGGCCATTCTGGAGAACTTCTGATGCCGCAGGCTTCTGCGCAAGATTTTCTCGACCGTCTGGCCAAGGGCAAGACAGTCCCGGCAGTTTTGCTCCTCGGCCCGGATCTCTACCTGCGCGACCTGTGCAGGGACGCAATCCTGGAACGGTTTGTCGAGGAGGGCACACGCGATTGGGCGATTTCGCGCTTTTCCGCGACGGAGGGAGGTCTCCACGCCGCCCTCGGCCAGGCGCAGAGCTTGCCTATGCTCGCTCCGCGTCAGGTGGTTTTCGTGGAGGAATTCGACGCCCTGGAACATTTGGGCGATGCGGCCCGTGAGGAAGCTCTGGCGCGGCTCTCCGCTTATCTGGATGATCCTGCACCTTTCAGCATTTTGGTTCTGCAAGCAGAATCGCTCGACCAGCGCATGAAGCCGGCCAAACTGCTTTTCGACAAAGCGCTCGTCGTGAGTGTTTCGCTCGGCGAGGATGCAGAGCAAAGCCGGCATCTGGCGGCGCCCATCACCCTCCGAATCGCCAAGGAAATGGGCGTGGAAATTGACCGCGCCGCTGCCGAGGAGCTCGTGGACATTCTGAATGCCGACCTGATGCACATTCGGACCGAACTCCAGAAGCTGGTTACTTTTGCCGGAGAGCGGAAGAGAATAACGGTGCAGGATGTGGAGACTCTTGTCGTCGGTGAGAAGAAAGAGACCGTCTGGAATCTCGCGGAAATCTTGGCCGCCCGCAGGCCGGAAAAGGCCCTGGAATTCCTCGATGGAGTGTTGCGGCAGGGAGAGGAACCCGCGGGAATGATCGGCGCCATCGCCTGGATGTACCGCAAACTCCTGGAGGCTCAGGAGCTGGCCCCCGGCGTTTCCGGATTTCAGGCAGCGCGCGCCCTCGGCATGAGGCCCGACTCCGCCGAAAAGGCCGTATCCCATGCGCGCAGAATCACCAAGGCGCAGCTCCTCGATGGGTTGCGCGTGCTCTACGAGGCCGACAGCCGCGTCAAATCGGGTAATACCAATCCGCGCGCAGTGATGGAATTCCTGGTCACGCAGCTCGCGGGCAAAGCCGCAGTGAGCGCGGCCAGAGGGTGATGCGGGAAGGGAACTACGCAGTCTTTGCGGCGGACATTGCGTTGAACGCGGTGTGGAGGCGTGACTTATACCGGTTGCCGGTATTCTCGCTCAGGATGCTCTTGCTGATGGCGCGATCAATCGCCGAAAGCGTCGGACGGAGCAGGTTTCCCGCGGCGGTGGCATCGCCTGCGGTCAGCGCCGTGCGCATGCGCTTCATCATCGTGCGTACCCGCGTCCGGTTGGCGCGGTTCACCGCGGCGCGCTCCAGCGACTGCTTGGCGCGCTTCAATACCGACTTCTTGCGCTTTTTGACCTTAGTTGGCGTACCCTGAGCCATTCCATGCTCCTTGGTCGTAAAACTCGAATTCACTACACTAGCCGAGGCACTCTTCTTTGTCAAACTCGCCGCCTGGGCGTCCTCGCCGTCCTTCTTCTGGCTCTGGCCACTCCGGTTCGCGCCGAAAAACTTTCCGCTCTGAAGCACCAGGGCTGCGTCAACGACTTCGCGCACGTCTTGGATTCCAATGCCCAGAGCCGGATCAGCGCCCTTTGCAATGAGCTGTACGAGAAGACCGGTGCCGCCCTTGTCGTCGTCACCATCCGTTCGACCGAAGAAACGCCCATCCAGCAGTTCAGCGTGGACCTCTATCAGCAATGGGGCATCGGCAAGAAGGGCGAGGACCGCGGAGTCCTGTTTCTTCTGGCGGTTTCCGATCACAAGTATTGGACCGCGGTCGGATACGGCCTCGAGCCCATCCTCCCCGACGGCAAAGTCGGCGGATTTGGCCGCGACATGCGTCCGCTCCTCCAACAGGGGAATTACAGTGCCGCGGTTCTTCAAATCAGCACTCAAATTGCTTCCGTGATTGCCCAGGATCGCGGCGTGACCCTCACTAACGCAGGGCCCATAACTTCTGCGCGCGGCAGTGACCATGGCGGTTCCTTTCCAACGAGGCTGATTGCCTATCTGGTCATCGCCGTCGTCTTCGTGATTTTTCATTTGATCGCGGGCGCATTTCGTTTTCTTCGCGGCGGCCCTCAGTACCGGCGAAAGGCAAGAGGCTTGAGCTGGTGGCTTCTGGGCGGCGGCAGCGGTGGGGGCGGTGGAAGCTGGGGTGGAGGCGGGTTCGGCG
>DASQHY010000136.1:0-3602 GCA_035631855.1 Candidatus Acidiferrales bacterium | reverse complement strand
AATCCCGCCATACAGTTCGTCTCGCCTCGATACGGAGGCCACTGCGGCTTCATCTCGGAGCTCGGCGGCGCGGAGCGGTTCTGGGCAGAGCAACGCATCGTCGAGTTTTGCGAGTTGTTTCGGAGCCGTTGAGATCAGCCCATCGGCTTTTCAAGGGAGACCTGGAAGTTCTGTGTGAGCAACTGCGCAGGACCATTCGCGGCGATTACCATGTCGTCTTCGCAGCGCATCCCAAACTCGCCGGGAACGTAAATCCCGGGCTCATTTGAAAACGTCATGCCCGGCTCCAAATTCGTTTTACTTCCGCGGACGAGATAAGGATGCTCGTGACCGTCGAGTCCGATGCCGTGGCCGAGCCGGTGGGTGAAATATTTGTAGCCCGGGCCGTAGCCCGCGCCGGTAATGACCGCGCGCGCCGCGTCGTCCACGCTTCCGGAAAGCCGCCCCGCACGCGCCGCATCCAGCGCGGCGTCCTGGGCCTTCCTCGTGATTTCGAAGGCTTTCGCAATTTTTTCGGAAGGCTTGCCGAAAATTCCCGTCCGCGTGACGTCGGAAGCATACCCGTCCACGCCGCAGCCGCCGTCTATCAAGACAACATCGCCTTCTTTCAAGGTTTGCGGCTTGCGAGTCCCGTGCGGCAATGCCGCGGATGGTCCCAGCAATACTAGCGCGCCGCCTCGCAGTCCCATTTTCGAAAAGCCTGCCTCGACGAGATGCGCGATATCTTCCTGCGACATGCCCTCTCGCAACGCCGCGAAAACTGGCTTGTACACATCGAAAGTGGCGTCGCAAGCCAGCTGCATCAACTCCAGTTCGTGCGCCGATTTTCGCCCCCGGCACGCGATTGTGACGGGATCGGCGGAAACGTATTCGAACCCGGGAGCCGCGGCACGCAAGTGGTCGAAGTAGGTGAAATAGGCTGTTTCCTCAACGCCAAGCCGCCCCGTGCGGATGCCTTGTTCGGCGAGCGCATTCGCTGCCAGCAGGGTCGGGCTCTCATCTTCCTGCCAGACACGCACTTCCATGGGAAAGCGCAATTGCTCCCGAAATCGGCCTTCCTCGAACCCGGGGCAGACGAGCACAGGTTTTCCCGTGCGAGGCAGAACCATAGCGGCGAGCCGCTCGCTCAAGCCCCAGCGTATCCCGGTAAAATAATAAAGAGATGTCCCTGGAGCGAAAAAAAGCGCGTCGAAATTTGGTTTGAGTTCACTCATCAGCTTCTGTGCATGCTCGATCCGTTCGCGAAATTCATCCGGCGTGATGGGTTTCAAGCGTGCGCCGAGTGGCTTCAGACTTGAGAAGTCCACCGCGGGAGCATTTTGCGAAGATCCTGCAGCGACAGGGAAGCCGGGCGCGAACGCGATCGTGGACACCGCAGCGCTGCTTTGCAGGAAGCGGCGCCGCGTCGTAACGAAATGAGATGGCATCAGGGTTTTCTCCATTGAGGAGTAGAGCTTTATCTGGCAGAGCCGGTCGTTGTCAAGCCTGTTGAAGAAAAAAATCCACGCAAACCGGGAAGGAATGACTCCGGGAAGAACCGCAGAATAGCTACTCCATGCGCACTGCCTGGATGCTCTTTCCTTGAACGTTCAACTCAATGCCCAGCGGCGGCCGTAGGTCAGAGCCTTGCACGATGGCGCCCCTCACCCACACGTCGCCCGGCAGGTTGGAGAGCTTCAAGGGATCGTAAAGTGTCCGGCTGCAAGGATTACCGACCATCGGATGCCTGGCGCCCCTGAAGCCATAATCGCTCCTCAGCCTGTCGAGATCTTTTACATATTCGAGCTTGCAATCTCCGTAAGGAGCATTCATCGAGAACGCCCAGTATCCATTGGCCTGCGAAGCTGAACTCGTGGGCAATCGAATCAGAAGCGCGGGGACATTTTCCCCCGTGAGGCGATTACGCATAAAGAACTTCTTGGTGGACCAGGGCTCGGACATCTCCGCTATTGTGGCGATGCCTGGGTCCTGCTGCGTGACGTGCGGCAAGGCTGCATTCGGATCGGGCGCTGGCGAAGGAACTTCAATTTGAGGCGGGGGCTCAGCGGGAGGGGGTTCCGCGTGCCTTGGACGGAGGATCCACCGCGCGCCTAAAAATACTACCACCAACACTAGGACCAGTCCGCCGACCAGCCGGAGCGCCGGATTATTCAGAGCGCCTTGCCGCGATCCAGACGCAGAAACTCCCGGTATCTCCGGCATTTCTGCTTTGTAGCGGTCAGGTGGGGGCTGGTCCGACATTTTAAGTTGTCGTGCTCTTGATATCCGCCGAAAGTTCACCCAGCACGCGGGCGCTCTCGGCAAGGGAAGGGCGATATGTTATTTCTCGGGTATTCTAGAGCCAGCAGCAATACCGAGGAACACAGGTTATGCCGGAATGGGGCTTTGACGCAACCATTCCTCTTTGGAAGGCCCCCGCGTTTCGTGCCCTTCTTGCAAACACTCTGTTATTGAGAAGGTGACACTCGATGCCACAAGGCTTGTCTGGAAAGCTTCGCGCTTCTAGTGTAATAGAAGCATGGGGAGGGCCGGCTTCCTAGCCGGAGAGCATGAGTCCCGAATCACGTGGGGGCGCGCGGGCTTTTGTCCGCAGCCTGAACATTTTATTGAAATTCGCGCGGCTCTATGAATTTGGCCACGTGCGCACCGGCGCGCAGTTTGAAACTGCGTGGAAAGAACTCCGAGGTGCGCTCGATGAAAGCGGCGGCAGCGGCCTCCTGCTTGGTGCTTCGGGGAATCAAATTCTACTGGACGGCGTGCCTCTCGGCGCTTCCGCTGGCGAAAAAAGTTTTGCGCAGCTTCTCACCGGCTCCGGGATTGCCAGCATCCACTTCTCTCCCAATTTAACCCAACCTCAGTTCGCCCGGTTCGTGCGCGCATTCCCCAGCGGCAATGCCAAGCCCTCTTCTCTTGCGGAGCAATTGAAATCCGCGCTTGCCGGTGAAACCAGCATTCGCGTGAACGAGATTCGTTATGTCGCTGAGGATTCTTCCGTGGCGGGCATCAAAGTCGCTGCGCAATTGACCGCCAAGGCTCTAGGAGCTCAGGGCGACAAATTCAAGGACTTTTTCGAAGATCCGAACAAACTGCTTCAAATGATTCTGGCTGCCGAAAGCGCTCGCGGCGGCGGCGGTGGTGGCGGCGGCGGAGGAGGAACTGGTCCAGGCTTCGGACCCGGCGGTGGCGGCACGAGTGGAGTCCCCGGCGGCGGTGGGACGGGCGCCGGCGGTTTTGGTTCCGGTGGCGGCACGGGCACGCCAAGTCAATCCGGCAGCCTCTGGGAAAGCGGCGGAGGTGGCTCAGGGGCCGGAGGCGGTCTGGGGACCGGCAGCGTATCGGGAGGCGGCACGGGGCCCGGTGGTCCCGGCGGTGGCTTGGGGTTCGGTAGTGGTTCCGGATCCGGCGCTGGACGCGGTGGCGGAGGCGGTGGGACCGGTGTTGGCTGCGGCCCGGGGGGCGGGGGTGGGACTGGTTCCGGCGGCGGTAGTGGCTCAGGTGTGGGGGGCGGCTCGGGTTTTGGCGGTGGCACGGGTTCGGGAACCGGCGGTGGTCCTGGCTCAGGGGGCAGCGGAGGTGGAGGCGGGACCGGCACAGGTGGAGGC
>DASQHY010000135.1:0-4738 GCA_035631855.1 Candidatus Acidiferrales bacterium | reverse complement strand
AGGGAAAGGCTCTCACCTACTACGGACGCTGGACCTACAAGTACGAAGAAGCGGCACGCAAGGGCGCGGTGGGCGTGATTCTCATCCACCGGGAAGATATGGCGAGTTATCCGTGGGAGGTGGTGCGGAACTCGAATTCGGGGGAGAAGTCGTTTCTGAAGCTGGAGGGGCCGGCGCTGAAAGTGGCGTCATGGGTGAAGTTGGACGTGGCCAGGAGGCTGGCCGCGGCTTCCGGCATGGATCTCGACAAGATGATCGCGGAGGCGGGGACGCGGGATTTCCGTCCGGTGAATCTGGGTGCGAAGCTGAAGGCGCACATGGTCAGTAAGATCAGGGGTTTCGAGTCGAACAATGTGGTCGCCATCCTGCCCGGCTCGGACCGCAATCTGAAGGACGAAGCCGTGATGTACACCGCGCACTACGATCACCTCGGCATCCGTCCGGAGATGCCGGGGGACAACATCTTTAACGGCGCCGCCGACAACGCTACCGGCTGCGGCATTTTGCTGGAACTGGCCCGGGCCTACGGAGGAGCAGCGCAGCGGCCACGCCGGTCGATCATCTTCGCAGCTGTGACGGCGGAGGAGCAGGGGCTGCTGGGGTCGGAGTATCTGGGCAAACACCCGCCGATCCCTGCCGGGAAGATTGCGCTGGATTTGAACTACGACGACGTGAAGCCGCTGGGAGCACCCCAGGAGGTCGAAGTGTCTGGCGCGGAGCGGACGACGTTCTATCCAATCGTCGAGGCGATGGCGAAGCAGTTCCGGCTGGCGATTCGTCCGGATGCCCGTCCCGAGGCGGGGCACTTCTACCGATCGGACCATTTCAGCCTGGCGCGGGTGGGGATTCCGGCGTTTTCGATCAATGAAGGAATGAAGTTCAAGGGACACGACGAGGCTTGGGGATTGGCGCAGGATCGTGAGTACGTCGAGAAGCACTATCACCAGCCGAGCGACGAGTACCATCCGGAGATGGATTTCACCGGCGACAGCGCGATGGCGCGCTTCGGATTCGCCCTGGGGTGGGAGGCAGCCAGCTTGTCCAAGCTGGTGGAATGGCAGAAGGGCGACGAGTTTGAGGCGGCGCGGAAGAAGAGCGTCCAGTAATCGGAACGCGGGTTCGTCAGCAATCTGTGCCAGCATGGCGTCGATCGTCCAACCAAGCCTTGCCTGAGGCAACGGGCGGTGTCCTGCACTACGCCAACAGACCGGACAATCGCGCTAGAGCGTGGACCCAACCATCAGGCCCGTACCTACGGTTCGCAACCCATAACCTAGGTAACTTTGGCAGGCGATGAGCACCATGCTAGCCTCGATATATACGTGTGAAATCAGCGACTTCCGAGGACCTTTCCGGAAATAAATGCCGCGAATTCCCATCTTTCGCTTAGGCGGAGCGCCGGAACAACCGGCGGTGCCGGATCTGTCCGCTTCGACGCCGTCTCTTTCGCTCGAAGGACTCTCTGTCGGTGTGGACAACCTGCGGCATGACGTGGTTCTGAGTGGCCGCTTTGTGGAGGCGGCGCGAGCGCAGATTGCGAAAATGATTGCACGGCATGGAGAACTGGAAGGCCTGCTGTCGTCCGACGCAGCCGGCGCGGGCACTTCCCGAGCACCCTCCTGGATGCGGCAACAAGCCGGAACGGCCCGGGCGCAGAGCGCTCCGGCGGAGTGGAAGTCGGTTTTGGCCGAGCTGCATGTGGCGGCGCTGAATCGGGCCAAGAAGGAAGGCAAGGTTGCAGTCGATTTGCTGGCGCGCCTGGCGGTCATGAAGTTTCTGCGTGCCGAGATGAACCAGCAGTTCGCGCAGGTCCTGGAGCGCTGCCGGGTTCAGCTCAAGAGCTATGACGGGTCGCGGCAGCAGAAAGCCCTCGAACACGGCGAGCGACTGGGCACATTCCAGGTGCGCAAGAAGATCATCCTGCGCAAGACCGGGCAGGAGCTGTTTGAGACGCTGCGCGATGTCGAGAAAGGCACTCTGGCCCGGACGCGCCGGTCTCTGTTCGGGGAACGCGGGGTCGGGCAGGATGCTGACAGCTACTCCCTGTTCGTGAACCGGCTCGCATTTTCCGAGGACGGGCGCGATGACTATCTGTGTGCCGAGCACTACGTGATGCTCGGCAACTGGGACCGTGACCCCGACCGCTATGGGCGCCTGCGGGAGATCGTCTCGGGTTTTCTCCGATCGCTCTATGGTGAAGAGACGACTGGAGAGACGATTGAAACCTGGATGAACGTCCCCGAGAACGCCCGGGCCCTGGTAGGCAGCGGAACCCCAGAATCCAGCGACGAAGGCCTGGCTCAACAGGAGCGGCTGGCGGCGTGGGTACGGCTGCTGGAAGACGAAGGCGTGATGGAGAACGTCATCGCGTCGTATCACGTGGTGCCCTTGCTGGGCGAGTACGCGCCGCGCATCAATCCGCAGCAGTTAAAGAACGCCCTTATCGACCGGACAGAGTGCGATCGCGTCGAGCGCATGATTCAGGAACACGGGCGGCTCTCGCCGAACAGCCTTTACGGGGCGGTGGCGAAGGTGGCGAGTTGTCGCGGTGCGGAGCGGGCGAAGGTAGCGGCGCGCTTCCTGCAGGATTTCTTCCACTATCACCGGGATCTGCGGCGGCTGGAGACTCTGAATGCCGCCCTCGACGCGGTGAGCCTGGTGGGAAACGAGCGGCTGCGGGAACTCTCGCGCGTGAACGGCACACTCTACGAATTTCTACTGCCGGAGGAGCAGCAGGAGCCGGATGCGGAGCGCGTGCTGCGCCACGTGGTGCTGAAGGCGGACGTGCGCGATTCGACACGGCTGACGCGAACTCTGATGGAGAAGGGATTGAATCCAGCCTCGTACTTCAGCTTGAATTTCTACGATCCGGTAAACAAGCTGCTGGCGAAGTACGGCGCACAGAAGGTTTTCCTGGAAGGAGACGCCATCATCCTGGCGATTCTGGAGCGCGAGGGCGAGCGCGGACTGGCGGTGAGCCGGGCGTGCGTGCTGGCGCGCGAAATTATCGAGATCGTTCGCGGCTATAACGAACTGGTGCAGCGTTCCGGGATGCCTCCGCTGGAGTTGGGAATCGGCATTACTCTGCAGGAGTCGGCTCCGCTCTACCTGATGGATGGCGAGCACCAGATCATGATTTCCGAAGCCTTGAACGAGAGCGACCGTCTGTCGTCGTGCAACAAGCGCGCGCGCAAGGTGTTGGAGGCGCAAGCGGGTCCGTTCCACGTGTATGCGTTCCAGGCAGCAGAACCGGAGCCCGGCGGGAACCCCGAGGACACTGTTCTCAGCTTCAACCTGAGCGGGATTCGCATGAACGGAGCCGCATTCCACAAGCTGCAACAGGAGATTTCGCTGGAGCCGCTGAAGGTGAAGCTGCCGGCGTCGTTCGCCTCCTCGGACAAGGGCGAGTACCGGCTGTATAGCGGGACTGTCCCCGTGGATCGCGATATCTTCCGGAAAATCGTGGTGCGGGAAAGCCGCGTGCCCCGGATCAATACGGCCGACTTCTCTGTGCAGGGCTGGACGGAGCGCTCGTACTACGAAGTGTGCGCCGATCCGGCGATTTATGCTGCACTGGAGAAGGGGAAAGCGGCGAGGCGGTAGTTTCTCAGTTCTCAGTTCTCAGTTCTCAGTTCTCAGTTCTCAGTTCTCAGTTCTCAGTTTGGACACGAGATGCGTGTTGTTCCGGTCTAGTTGCTTACACACGGCTCGCACCACAGCCGGAGTGTTTGTCGTTCTGAGAACTGAAAAACTGCGCGACGGCCGGTTCAAAAGCTCGATCGGCCCGGCCGGAAGGGGATGTGGAAGGTGGCTTCCACGTCGACCGGGCTGCCGTTTTTCGTGGCAGGCTGGAATCGCCACTGCGACACAGCCTGGCTGGCGAACTGGTCCAGGCGGTCATCGACGCTGCTGAGCACGCGGACGTTACCAACACTGCCATCAGCACGAATGACGGCATAGAGAATCACCGTTCCAGCGACGTTCTGGCGCATCAACTCAAGCGGATAAGCAGGATCAACCTTACGTGTGGCGGCGGGGGCGGAGAGATCATCCGGGCTGGTGCTCGAATCCTGCTTCAGTTCTGCAAAACGGATGACCCAGCTTCCGCCAGCCGAGTTCAGGTTGGGCATGTTGAGGGTGAGCGAATAGAACCTGCGAGGTCCGAAAACGGCACGTTCGGCTTCGGAGAGTCTTGACCCGCTTTCGGGCTGCAGAGAGCGCGTGGGGCCGCTTGACACGCGCGGCGGCGGAAGGCTCGCCAGGAGCTTGGGATTTACCGGGGCCGGCGGGGCCGGACTCCTTGGAGAAGGGTCGCCGGACACCGGCCCCCTCTTTGCCGGATCGGTCGCGCTGCCCACGTAGAGTCCGGCGGGAAGACCGCTGCTTCCATTCTCCAATCTGCTTCCATTTCCGCCTCCTCTGCCATTTCCCCTGCCAGAGCCGGTCGCGCCGGCTGCAAAGCCTCCCGACGAGGCTCCGGGATTACCGGAAGCCCCAGCATGGCCCTCCGGCGTGGCCGCGAAGGCTCCTCGGCGATTTCCTTCGGGCGCCTCCGCAGGCGCCCCGAGGGCGGGGTGGAGGTTGAGTGCGATGACGCGTCCGCCCGCGGCCGGTGACGAGGAGCCGGCAAGCAAAGGTGGCGGAGGAACGATTTGCGGTGCCAGCTCTGCTCGCCCGGATGCGGCTCCGAGGATGGCACGCTGTTCGCTGACCGCAAGCTGCGGAGCGGGAGCAATCA
>DASQHY010000134.1:0-46031 GCA_035631855.1 Candidatus Acidiferrales bacterium | reverse complement strand
CCTCACGCAACTTATTCAGATAGAAAGGGTTACGAGCTCTCCTACGAAAGCGGGTACTAGGATTTGTTCTCGAAACCGGGATTCGCTGTCGCAAAACCGGGCAGTCCAAGCGGCGTGCCTGATTGGAGAGGTATCGAAAAGGAGTGGGGCAAGGGTTTGCTTGGTTGCCCGATGAACTCGGCCAAGTTACGTTTGATTGAGAACCAAGTTCATTCGCACAGTTGGGGCCGGTAACTCGGGAGGTCTGTCATGTCAATCGTAAATGCGCCAGCAATTGCGACAAAAGCAGCTGCAAGCCCCTGGAAGATTGTTTACCGCATCCTGAAGTGGACGACGCTGGCGGCAGCAGTGTTGACGCTGGTCCTGATTCTGCACAAGGTTTCCCCGCCGGATGTGATGAACGACCCCGCTGCGGCCGCGCGGCTTGCGGCCAAGTTTCAGGATGCCCAGATGGCCGCTGCCTCCGGGCAGCCGTACCTTCTGACGATCACCGAGGCGGAGCTGAACTCATTTCTTGGGACCCATCTTGACCTCAAACCGAGCGGGGCCCCTTCCGTCCCCTCGCAAACTCCCGCGGCTGCGCCCCCACCGGCCCAATCGCAGGCAAACCCCGGCTCTGCGGAAACCCAGGCGACCGTGGAAGAGGTGCAATCCTCGGTCCGCGACGTCCGCATCAACCTCTTCGAGGACCGCGTTCGCGCCTACGTTGTCTTCGATTTCCACGGCAAAGACCTCTCCCTGCAACTCGAAGGACATTTGCACGCGGAAGACGGCTACTTGAAGTTCGATCCGGTTTCGGGCTCGCTCGGGTCGTTTCCGCTCCCGCAATCTTCTCTCGAGTCCGCGGTCCACAAGATGATGGACTCGCCGGAAAATCGCGAGAAGTTGCGTCTGCCTCCCGAGATAAGCGACTTGCGAATCGAAAGCGGAGCAGTGGTCGTTTCGTATAAGTAGAGTCGGTTGAAGAGCCTTGGCGTTTTTCAGCAACGTGGAGACTGCCCGCCAGCGTTCTTGCATCCCTTCACGCCCGATTCTAAGCGAACCCCGCGCGACGCTGCTCACATCGGACAGTGATGACCATCACTGTCCACGTGTGCGGCGAAACCTAGACTGGTTCAGGTGTTCGCAATTCACTGCGAGCGCGTGAAAGTGGGGAAGAAAAATGAGAATACATCTCTTTGCCGCCGCATCGCTTTTGGCTTTGGTTCCATTGGTTGCTGGGGCGCAGCGTCCCTCTGGGACGCCCAAACACAGACCGATTTATGACCAGGCTACCGAGGTCACCGTGAAGGGCACGGTGGAAACCGTTACCCAGCATGAGGGGCGCAGGGACCGGTCGGGCACGCATTTGGCTCTCAAGACCGAGAAAGAAACATTCGACGTGCATGTCGGCCCTTCTTGGTACCTGACCCAAAACAAAATCAGTTTCGCCAAAGGAGACCACGTGGAGGTCATCGGCTCGCAAGTAAAAATCGGCGACGCCAATGTGTTGCTGGCTCGCGAGATTAAGAAGGGCGAGCAAACCATCACGCTGCGCAACGCGCAGGGCATACCGCTGTGGTCGCGTGGCCCCCGAAGCTGATCCGGGCCCGGTTAAAGGGAACTGATCGAGGCCGCCCCGGATTTGGAAGGTCCCGCCGGAGATTCAGTGACACGGAACGCAGCGCCTTCGTTCCTGCCGTGCTTCACAAACTGCGCTGCTTCCGTGGAACCGCTCAATGCGGTCGTAGAAGAGTGGCCGCCTGAGACCAACTGGGCGATCTGGTCAAAAAAGCCGGTGCCCACAAATCGCTGGTGAGTCACGGCCCGATAACCGCCTTCCTGGGCTGCAAACTCCACTTGTTGCAGCGCAGAATAGGCCGTCATCCCAGCTTTGCCGTAATCCCTGGCCAGTTGGAACATGCTGAGGTTGAGCGCGTGGAACCCCGCGAGCGTGACAAACTGGAATTTGTAGCCCATCTTTCCGAGTTCTTTCTGGAAGCCCGCAATCGCCGCGTCATCTAGTTTCTTTTTCCAGTTGAACGAAGGCGAGCAGTTGTACGCCAGCAGCTTCCCGGGGAACTGCGCGTGAATGGCCTCGGCGAAGCGGCGCGCTTCGTCCAGGTCGGGGGTCGAGGTTTCGCACCACAGCAGGTCGGCGTAAGGCGCGTAAGCCAGCCCGCGTGCAATGGCCGCCTCGATGCCGCCGCGGAATTGGTAGAAGCCCTCCACGGTGCGCTCTCCGTAAATGAATTCGCGGTCGCGCGGGTCGGCGTCTGAGAGCAGCAGGCCGGCGCTATTGGCGTCCGTGCGCGCAATCAGAATCGTGGGCACGCCGCAAACATCCGCCGCCAAGCGTGCGGCACAAAGCTTTTCGATGAACTCACGCGTGGGCACAACCACTTTGCCGCCCAAGTGCCCGCACTTTTTGGCGGAAGAGAGCTGATCCTCGAAGTGCACGCCCGCGGCGCCCGCTTCGATCATGGACTTCATCAGCTCGTAGGCATTCAGCGAGCCCCCAAAGCCCGCTTCCGCGTCCGCCACGATGGGCGCAAACCAATAGGGGCCGGTGTGGCCCTCGGAGGAGTCAATCTGGTCGGCGCGCTGGAAGGCGCGGTTGATGCGCCGCACCAGCGTGGGGCAGCTATCGGAAGGGTAGAGGCTCTGGTCCGGATAGACGTCCCCGGCCGTATTGGAGTCGGCGGCCACCTGCCATCCGCTGGCATAGATTGCTTTCAACCCCGACTGGACCATTTCGATGGCTTGGTTGCCCGTCAGCGCGCCAAGCGCGGCGACATAAGGTTCGTTGTTGAGGAGAAGCCAGAGCCGTTCGGCCCCAAGCCGGGCCAGCGTATGCTCGATGGCGATCGAGCCGCGCACCCGAAGCACATCCTGGTAGGAATAGGGCCGTGTCACGCCTGCCCAGCGCGGGCTTGTGCTCCAATCCTGTTGATGATTCCCGTTCTTTCCGTTGGTCGCCATCGTTGTCCCTCCAAGAATACTAGGATCGATTAGGCCCGAAAAATCCTGCCTCTTTCTGCCGGCAGTTTGCCTGCGGCAAAAGGCAGGTAAAGCCAAAGCAATCTATGGGCCAAGAAAACGCGCCACCCGCAGTTTCAGAGGCCCAGCAAATTCAATTACTTATCCACCTCGGTGGTTCCGCCTCGTCCCGAAAGGGGAGAAGAGTTGCGCATTCCGGGAGAATTTTCCCCAGTGGTAGATCTTGTGTTCTATATATTGAACATGTGTTCAGCATGGCGCTCGCCTGTATACCAACCCCCTACGCTCGATGCAAGGCCCTGTTCACAATATTGAACAAATATTCTATACTTGGCACAGTCGGGAACCGGCTGCCCCTCGGCCCCCTTCCCGCAGGAGATCTGCATGCCTACTTCCCCGGAGAGCCCCTCCACTGCCGTGGACCGCGCCGTGACCATTCTCGAAGTCGCCGCCGAGCGCCGCGACGGCCTCACCAACTCCGAAATCAGCCGCAAGCTGGAAATCCCCAAGAGTTCGGCGAGCTATATCCTCAGAACCCTCGAGCGCCGCGGGTTCTTGCGGCGCGACCGCGAGACCGGCCGTTACCGCCTGGGGCTTAAGGTGCTCAGCCTGGGACGCGACGTTCTTGCCGGCCTGAATATCGGCGAGGTCGCTCAGCCTTTCATGGCCAGCCTGGTCGAGCGCGTGCACATGACCGCCCATCTCGCCGTGCTGGATCACGGCGAGGCGGTGTACGTGGAAAAGGTCGAGGCCCCGGGATTCTTCAAAGTGAACACCTGGGTGGGGCGCCGGATGTTTGTCCATTCCACCAGCGTCGGCAAAGTCCTGGTCGCATGGATGCCGCGGCAGGAAGTCGAGGACATTCTCCGCGAGAAGGGGCTAAAGAAGCGCACCCCCATGACGATTGCCGGCCACGGAAAGTTCTTCGCGGAACTGGAGCGGGTTCGCCTGCAAGGCTACGCGGTGGATGACGAGGAAAATAGCCTGGGAGCACGTTGCGTGGGAGCGCCCGTTTTTGATCTCTTAGGGCGGGTCGAGTTTGCCTTGGGCGTCAGCGGGACAGTCAGCCAGATGGATGACGACACTCTGCCCCGCGTCGTGGAACATCTAAAGGATACGGCGCGCAGGTTGTCGCGCCAGATTCAGCGCGTCGGACCGGGAGGCCTGGGCTGAGCCGGGGCCCCCGCGTCCCTGCGGCAAAGTTCAGGATTTTTCCACTCGCAGGTTGTTGGTCACGGAGAAAACGCCCGGCACGCCATTGGCCCGAACGAACGCGGCGTCCCGGTCCGCCTCGCTGGCAACCATGCCCTCGAGTGTAACGTTTCCGCGCTCCACAATAATGCGAATCGAGGGAAGCGTTCCGAGCGCGTACCGCTGCAGCGCGGGATAGGAAAAGATCGCCCGCCGCTCCGCGAACCGGATGCGATCGTCGAATGGCGACAACGGCAAAACCTCGATCTTGTTCACCACCTTCGCGACGCCCTTGATTCTCTTTACGGCGCCTTCCGCATCGGATTTCATCACCGGGCGCACTACCTGCCCGCTCAGCGTGACCGTGCGTCCCTCCACGCGGTATTCCAGGTTGTCGAACATCGAGAGGTAGGGAAGCATCACCAGTTCATGGCGAACCTCCTTTTGCAGTAGCATTGCATTCGCTGAAACTGCGCTCCCATCCATTTCGTGTTTCTCGTTCGCGCTTGCCCATGGAACAGCCAGAAGTAAAGCGGCCCCCGCAAGCATGAAGTTCCTGACTCTGCTGCCGCTTATCATCGAAGTGGCTCCTTTCCAGACTTTCATTTCTCCCCCCTCCACATAAAACACCGCATCTCGGGGAATGTTGCAAAGAGGTTTTTCAGCGTCAGTCGGCGTCCTGAATCTAGCTTGCCCATTGGTGGATCGAACTCGGAATGTAAAACCCTGCTGCTATTTGAAAAACTCTCCGTTACGATAGGTGAGCAGGAACGGGTGGTTGTCCGCGCGGCTGGAAGGCTGCAGGGTTTCCAATCCAGCAGGAGAAGAATCTCAGTGTGGGTGGTTGCTCATCGCGGAGCATCGGGCCACGCGCCGGAAAACACCATGGCGGCGTTTCGCCGCGCGGTGCAGATGGGCGCGATGTTCATCGAAACCGATCTGCAGCTTTCGCGTGACGCGCGGTTCGTGGCCATCCACGATGAAACCCTCGAGCGCACCACTAACGGCGAGGGCCCGGTCCACGAATGGACCTTGGCGGCATTGCGCGAACTCGACGCCGGCTCGTGGTTTGGAGCGGAATTCATCGGCGAGCGTGTGCCCACGCTCGACCAGATTCTCCGCTTCGCCCGGGAAACCGACGTGGTTTTCTATCTCGAGCTGAAACCCTGCGCGGCGTGGGGCGCGGAGCACGCATTGGTCGGGGCGCTGCGCGATGCGGGCGAAGCCGCGCGGACCGTGGTGCTTTCCTTCGATGCCCCGACGCTGGCGGCGATCCGCCGTCTCGATCCCACGCTCATGACCGGATTGCTCGTGGAGCAACCCGATCCCCACGTGGTCGAACGGGCCACCGAAGTCGGCGCGCGGCAACTGGCGCTGCGCGGCGACCTGGTTACGCCGGAGCGTCTGGCCGAAGCTCGGCGGCACGATCTCCAGGTGGTCACCTGGACCATCAATCATCCCGCGCACATGGAGGCGTTGATTGCCGCCGGTGTGGACGGCATCTTCACCGATTATCCGGACCGGCTCTTGGCTGTCCATCGCCCGTAGGGTTGCCCCGGCCGCGCCCCTCTATTCAGTAAATCGAGATGGAATCAGCCTTTGATAGAGTTGTGCGAACTGCGCGACGCTCAATTGTTCTGCGCGCGCATCGCTGCGTATGCCTAGGTCACGGAGAACGTTTCCGATGGCTTCCGGCGTCGCCAGAGCGCGGAGGTTGTTCGTCAGTTTCTTCCTTTTCTGCGCGAAGCATTGCTTCACGAACTCGAAGAATCGCCCCTCGTCCCCAAGTCCGAGATTCGCTCGTTCCCCCGGCGGACGCAGATGCACGAGCGCGGAGGTGACTTTGGGCGGCGGCCGGAACGCCCCTCGCGGAATCCGCAACACGATTTCGGGCTTTGCGTGATACTGCGTGAAAACGGAAAGATAGCCGTAATCGCTGGTTCCTGGCCGCGCCGTCAGCCGCGCGGCTACTTCAAACTGGACCACAATATAAATCTCTTCGATGGCCGCGGCACACTCGAACACGCGGTGAAGAATCGGCGACGTGATGTAATACGGCAAGTTGCCATACACCGAAAAGCGGTGACCCTCCGTGATTTCGGCCAGATCGAGTGAGAGGATATCCCCTGCGATGATTTGCACTCCTGGGCATTCGCGCTCGATGTCTTGAAGGTCGCGGAGGAGCCTGGGATCCAGCTCCACGGCAATCACGTGCGCGCCGGATGCTGCGAGCAGCCGTGTCATTTCGCCGTGCCCGGCCCCGACCTCCAGCCATACGCGTTCCAATGAGTCGTGGCTTGGCGCCCGCGTAGCGGCGCCGATCTCCATGGCTTGTGCGATGCGCGCGCGCCATCCGGCGTCGCTCAGAAAATGTTGTCCCAGGCGTTGGCGTGACATCCCGCCCAGTGTAACGCAGTGTCGCAACCGCGGGCAGCAGGCGCACGCTGCCGCGGCGATTGCGGTTTGCGAGCCCGCGCCCACCTTGACGCAGACGGGAGCTTCCGTTACCGTTGAAAAGTTTGATTGAGGTGCGATGAGAATCCTGTTCGTGGCATCGGAAGGTTTGCCCTTCTCAAAAACCGGCGGCCTGGCGGACGTGGTTGAAGCGCTTCCCAAGGCGCTGGCTTCGATGGGCCATGAAGTTGCCGTGGTTTTGCCGCGCTATCGCGGCACCAAAGCTTCCACGATCGTGGTGCCCAGCTTGACCATTCCGATGGGCGAGCGGCTGCGCTTCCCCGCAGTGGCCGACGGCACGCTTCTCGCCGGGGTCCGCTATTACTTCGTGGACGACCCCGCGTACTTCGACCGCGAACAGCTTTACGGAGAGAAAGGCAAAGATTATCCGGATAATGCCGAGCGGTTTGGGGAATTCTCCCGCGCCGCCATCGAAATTGCCAAACACGTCTGGCCGCCCGACGTGATTCATTGCCACGATTGGCAGACCGCGCTCGTGCGGGTCTTGCTCCGTTCGCAATACGCCGCCGATCCGCTGCTTTGCGGAATCCCCGTCGTTTTTACCATTCACAATATGGGTTACCACGGCCAGTTTCCTCCTGCGATTCTGAAGCAGATCGGTGTCCCCGAAAAATTGTTCACTCCCGAAGGACTGGAGTTTTTTGCCAACGTCAATTTGCTCAAGGGCGGCTTGCTCTATTCCGACTATCTCACCACCGTCAGCCGGAAATATGCGCAGGAAATTCAGACCGCGGAATATGGACACGGCCTGGATGGGGTCGTGCGCAACCGCGCCGGCCAACTCCGCGGAATTTTGAACGGGGTGGATTACTCGCAATGGAGCCCGGAAAGCGACGCCTTTATCGCCGCCCGCTATTCACCGCAGGATCTCTCCGGGAAGCAGCTTTGCAAAAAAGATTTGCTGGAACAATTTAAGCTCCCGCAGGACAACTTGAAGCGTCCCCTGATCGGAATCGTCTCGCGGTTCGCCGACCAAAAGGGTTTTGATTTGATTGCCAAGCAGGCCGAGACCCTGATGAAGGAAGACCTGGCCGTGGCCGCGCTGGGCACCGGCGAGCCCCAGCACGAGCAATTGTTCCGCGAACTCGCCGTGCGGTATCCCGCCCGCGTCGGTGTGAAGATCGCCTACGACAACGTGCTCGCACACAAGATCGAGGCCGGCGCGGATATTTTTTTGATGCCTTCGCGTTACGAACCCTGCGGGCTGAATCAGATTTACAGCCTGCGCTACGGCACCGTTCCCGTTGTCCGGGCCACCGGCGGCCTCGACGATACGATCGAGAATTACGATGCACAGCGCGGCACCGGGACCGGCTTCAAGTTCGAGGAATATACCGGCGCAGCTCTGGCCGCTTGCCTGCACCGGGCCCTAGAGATGTATAGTAACCGCAAGGTTTGGGAGCGGATCCAAGCGAACGGTATGGCCAAGGATTTTTCCTGGACCGCCTCTGCCGGCGAATACGCCAAGCTTTACGAGGCGGCGCGCAAGGGGCGAATCGCGCGGGCTTCTGGAACATCTAATTGACTTCGGGTTCTCCCGGCTGGATCGGGACCCCGCAACGAGGAGAACATGGCAGAAAACGTTCACAGTGTGAATGATGCGGACTTCGAGTCCGAAGTGCTTGCCGCCAGCAAGACTCAGCCGGTGCTGGTGGATTTCTGGGCCGAATGGTGCCGCCCTTGCCTGATGCTGGCTCCGACCGTCGCGGAAATCGCCAACGACTATTCCGGAAAGCTGAAGGTGGTCAAGATGAACGTGGATGAAAGCATCAATTCGCCCGGGCGTTACAACGTCCGTAGCATTCCCACCTTGATCATCTTCAAGGGCGGACAAGTGGCCGATCAGATTGTCGGTGCAGTCCCCAAAGATCAAATCACCAAGGTGCTGGCGCGGCACCTCGCTTGACGGTGACACGTTCTCCCGATTTGAAGCGGTGCCACTGGGCCACGAACGCGCTGAACACTCCATATCACGATAAAGAGTGGGGCGTGCCTCTCCACAACGACCGCGCGCTCTTTGAATTCCTCATCCTCGAAGGTGCGCAGGCCGGGCTGAGTTGGGACACCATTCTCCGGAAGCGCCCGCGGTTCCGCGAGGTTTTTGACCGCTTCGATCCCCAACGGGTTGCGCGCTACGACCGCAAGAAGATCCATCAACTGCTCCACGACCCGGGCATCATCCGCAATCGCTTGAAGATCGCGGCCGCTATCCGGAACGCAAAATCGTTCCTCGCAGTGCAGGAAGAGTTTGGCAGCTTCGACAAATACATCTGGCAATTTACCGGAGGCCGTCCGAGGCACAATGCCTGGCGCGCGCACCGCCGGATTCCAGCGTTCACCGCCGAATCCGATGCTATGAGCAAGGACCTCAAGCGGCGCGGATTTACCTTTGTTGGCTCGACCATCTGCTACGCCTTCATGCAAGCCGTCGGCTTGGTCAACGACCACGTCGTCACCTGTTTCCGCTACCCCCAACTCACCGCTCGCAGATGATTGCAATTTACTTCGTGAGACTGCCGGCTCACCCGAAAGCATTTCCAAACAATCCTCCTCGGTGTAAACTTACATCCAGTCGGCTCCAACCATCTGAAGGATAGGAGTTCGTGCAATGGCGCAGAGCATTCCTTTGATCAGGCCGGTCCAGGGCCGTATGGCCGAGCATGCCGCGGCCCGCGCGGCGTCGGTCCCCTGGTACATCTGGAGTTTGATTGTCGCGGTGGCCTCCGGCGCCTTTGGCGGCACCTGGGACATTTCCTGGCATGAGAGCATCGGCCGCGACACGTTCTGGACTCCCGCGCACATGATGATCTATCTCTGCGGTGTTCTCGGAGGACTCACGGCCGGATACTTGATCCTCTCGACCACGTTCCAGAAGAACTCGCCGTTGCGCGAGGCTTCCGTTTCCATGTGGGGATTCCGCGGCTCCCTGGGCGCGTTTCTCTGCGCGTGGGGCGGCGTGGCCATGATCACCTCGGCGCCGTTTGACAATTGGTGGCATTCCGCCTACGGGCTGGACGTCAAAATCCTGAGTCCGCCGCACACCCTGCTGGCGCTGGGGATGACCGGCATCCGGTTCGGCGCATTGTTGATGATTCTCGCCGAGATGAACCGGGCCCAGAGCGAGTACCGCGCTAAGCTGGAGCGCGTTTTGTTTTTTGCTTCGCTGTTCCTGCTGGGGATGACCGTGGGGATGGCGCAGGAGTTGACGCACCGCTTTTACATGCATGGCGCGTCGTTCTACTTGGTGGTGATGATTACAGCGCCCATTTGGATGGCGGCCATCGCTTGGGCCACCAACCATCGCTGGGCCGCGACCCTCATGACCGGCATGTACACCGCGTTGCACCTGGCCTTTTGCTGGTTGCTGCCGCTGGTGCCCGCCGAGCCAAAGCTGGGGCCGGTCTATCAAAGAATCACGCACCTGGTTCCGCCGGATTTCCCGCTCCTGCTGATTGTTCCGGCCATTGTCTTTGATCTGTTGCGGCGGCGGACGGAAACCTGGAGCCGCTGGGCGCAGGGGATCACGCTTGGCACGGCGTTTCTCGCCAGTTTTCTTGCCGTGCAGTGGCCGTTCGCCAATTTCCTGATGTCTCCTGCCGCCAAGAACTGGATTTTCGTTACGAACAATTATCCTTACGCCTTGCCGAGCAACTCTGCCTGGGTGCGCAGTGTTTTCGTTCCCACCGAGCACACCCTCGCCGGGTTTTGGATCACCATGGCCCTGGCGCTCCTGGTCGGCGTATTGATGACCCGCGTGGGGATAGGCTGGGGCGGCTGGATGAGGCGGGTGCGAAGATAAGCGCACAGCCCCCTGGACTGGGCAGACACACGGCGCCGCGCGGCCGGAATCCAGTTGGGCGGGAGAGATAACGCGCGCGTTCCGTTGCTGTTCCCCGTTGCCGCTTGATCCTCAATTCGTTTTTAGGAGTCTTATGTCGCGGCGCTTTCTGATAATCCTGTCTGTTCTGCTGGCGGTCGCTGTGCCTTTGGGCGCTCACGTGGGCAGCGCGGACGTCTTTTACGAAGGAAGTGCAGGGCCCTACCATCTGTTTGTCACCATACGCGTGCCGCAAGTAATTCCCGGCGTGGCGGAAATCGAAGTCCGCAGCAATTCCGCCGACGTTCGGTCCATTGAAGTCGTGCCCTTGCGGCTGACCGGGCAGGGTTCCAAGTATCCGCCCGTGCCTGACGCCGCTCTTCGCTCCAAGGAAGATCCTCAATTCTTCACCGCCAGTTTGTGGCTGATGGAATTCGGCGCCTTGCAGGTGCGTGTTCTGGCGGACGGCGCTCGAGGAAAAGGGGAACTCTCCGTGCCGGTGCCTTCTTTCGCGCAGCGCTCGCTGCCCATGGAAAAACCCCTGCGCGGACTTTTGATTTTTCTGTTGCTGCTCCTGGCCATTGGAATCGTTTCCATCGTCGGCGCCGGCACGCGGGAATGCAGCCTCGAGCCGGGCAAGGTCCCCGAGGCGTCGAACCGGCGCCGCGCGAGAATGGTCATGGCGGCCACTGCGGTCGCCGTGCTGGCCGTCCTCTATTTCGGAAACAAATGGTGGGGCGTGGAAGCCGGAAATTATCAGCGCGAAATAAATTTCTTCAAGCCTCCCATCGCCGAGACCACGCTGGAAAACGGAAACCGGCTGATCATTCGCGCCAAGGCCAGGGAACAAACATTGCCGGGTTACTTCAAGATCGAGGAATTGGTCCCCAGGATGGAGGGAGTCGTTCCCGATCACAATCATCTGATGCACTTGTTCCTCATCCGCCTTCCGGGGATGGATCGCATGTGGCACCTCCATCCCGACCGGATCGAAGGTGGCGCGTTTGCAGAAGACCTGCCCACGATGCCGGCGGGGAAGTACCAGGTGTTCGCCGACATTGTCGATCAGAACGGATTCCCGTGGACGCTTGTCGGCAATGTTGAACTTCCCCAGATTTCCGGGAAACCCCTGGCAGGCGATGATTCCTCGTGGTCCGGCGCACCGCTCGCTTCTGCTGCGCCGGATTCGACGGTCTCGAAGCTTCCTGACGGCGGCCAAATGGTTTGGCAGCGCGCGGCCGGGCCGCTGAAACCTAACGTGGCGATGAATTTCAAATTTGTCGTGCAGGACAAAGACGGAAAGCCCGTCCAGGACCTTGAGCCATACATGGGCATGGCCGGACACGCGGAGTTTGTGCGCTCCGACTTGAGTGTTTTCGCGCATGTCCATCCCTCGGGCTCGGTTTCGATGGCCGCCGTAGAGTTGGCGCAAACGGGCCTCTCGAACAGCGCAACAGGGACGGCCGCTGGAATGGCGATGCCCATGCCTTCGGGTTCGTTGCCGCCCGAAGTCAGCTTCCCCTACGGATTCCCGCAGCAGGGTGACTATCGCATCTTCGTGCAGATCAAACGCGCCGGGCAGGTCGAGACGGGAGTGTTTGACGCGCACGTCCGGTGAATCATTGCTTCGGATTCGCGGCCGGCTGGTCCGGTGCGGTTTCGGGCAGAACGTTCGGCAGCTTGCCTTCCCCGATTTCGCGGCGTAGGATGAATTGCTTGCCTGTTCCGCCGCGTCCTTCCTGAGTCCCAAAGATTGTCCTTTCGAAGCGGAAGGGTGCGGGCAAGCGGACCGAGAGGGGCCGGCCGAATGAAATCCGTCGTGGTGGTGGGCGCGCAATGGGGTGATGAAGGGAAGGGCAAGGTTGTGGACTACCTTGCCGGATCGTTTGACTACATCGCGCGCTGCTCCGGCGGCCACAACGCAGGACACACGGTCATTTTCGACGGCCATCGCTTTGTTCTTCAGTTGATTCCCTGCGGCATCTTGAGAGCCGGTGCGCACGCGGTCATCGGTTCCGGAGTGGTGGTGGATCTCGCGGCGCTGGTAAATGAAATCGAATTGCTCCGCAGAGGCGGAATTGATGTTTCCGGGCGGCTGCATCTTTCGAATCGCGCGCATCTGATCTTCCCTTTTCACCGGCAGATGGAAAAGGCCGCCGAGGCCGCGCTCGGAGAAAACAAGATCGGCACCACGATGCGCGGGATCGGCCCGGCGTACGAAGACAAGATGGCGCGAAGAGGCTTGCGCGTCTGCGATTTGCTGGACCCGGAAGGATTCCGCGAAAAGCTCGACCGCGTGGTGTGTGAGAAAAACGCGGTCTGCGAGGCGACGTTCAAAGTTTCGCTGGACACTGCGGGGTTGGCGGAAGAGACTCTGCGCCTCGCGGGCCAGATTCGCAGTCATATTTGCGACACTGCGGAGCTGTTGAATGACGCGCTCGCCGAGGGGCGCTCGGTGATGTTCGAAGGCGCGCAAGGAACCATGCTGGACATCGATCACGGGACCTATCCTTTTGTGACTTCGTCGAACGCCACCGCGGGCGGCGCGACGACGGGACTCGGCGTCCCGCCGACCCGGATCAACGGCGTTATTGGCGTGACCAAGGCCTACGCCACGCGCGTGGGGACCGGACCCTTTCCGACGGAAATGCCCGACCTCGAAGCAACTGAAGTGCGCCACCGCGGCAACGAATACGGCGCGGTCACCGGGCGGCCGCGGCGCTGCGGCTGGCTGGACCTGGCGGTGCTTCGCTACGCCAAGATGATCAACGGAATCGACTCGCTGGTGGTCACCAAGCTCGACGTGTTCGACACGCAGCGCGAGATCCAGGTTTGCACCGGCTATCGTTACAAAAGATCGCCGGTTCACGAGATGCCGGCTTTGGCGGAAGAGCTCGCCAAAGTCGAGCCCGAATACCGCGCTGTGCCGGGCTGGTGCTCGGCCACTCATGGAATCCGCGATGCAGCGCAATTGCCCAAAGCTGCGCGCGATTATTTGCATTTCATCTCCGATTCGCTCCAGGTGGAAATCGGAATGATTTCCACCGGGCCCGAGCGCGACGCGACCATCATTTCCTCCAGTACGAAGCTTGCCGGGTGGCTCTGAACCGGCCACAATGTCATGCCGTCCTTCGAGCAAGCCCGCCAAATCGTCATGGAAGCCGCTTCCGGCTTGCTTCGGGCGCCTACCAGCGAGACGGTTGAACTCCTCGAGGCGCTGGGGCGCATTCTCGCCGAGCCTATCCTCGCGGACCGCGACTATCCTCCATTTCATCGCGCGACCCGTGACGGTTTTGCGGTTCGCGCGGCGGATGTGACCGGCGCCGGCCGGATTCTCGACATCATCGGCGAAATCAAGGCCGGCGATTCCTTCTCGGGCGAGATTCGCTCCGGACAATGCGCGCAAATCATGACCGGCGCGGCCGTGCCACCGGGCGCGGATTCGGTGGTGATGATCGAGCACACCAAACCATCGAAGACGCGGGTGGCCGTCGAACGCGCGGCGGAAGCGGGGCAGAATGTCGTCCCGAAGGGCAGCGAAGCCCGCGCGGGACAGACCTTGCTCGGTCCCGGCACGCGGCTTGGGTACCCGGAGCTGGCCATCGCTGCGCAAGTAGGCCGGACAAAACTGGCGGTGGCGAAAAAGCCGCGCGTGGCCGTTCTTTCCACCGGAGATGAAGTGGTGCTCGTGGACCAAACGCCCGGGCCGTTCCAAATTCGAAATAGCAACAGCATTTCGCTGGCGTCGCAGGTCTTGCTCGCCGGGGGCGAGCCGGTGCTTTTGGGGAACGCCGCGGACCGGGTGGAAGACCTGCGGAAGAAAGTCGAAACGGGTCTCACGTCCGATATCCTCATCCTCTCCGGCGGGGTTTCGATGGGGAAGTACGACTTTGTGGAAATGGTGTTGCGCGCTCTGGGGGCGCAGTTTTTCTTTGATACCGTGGAAATCCGTCCGGGAAAGCCGGCGGTGTTCGGGATTTGCAAGGGCAAGCTGGTGTTCGGCTTGCCGGGCAACCCGGTTTCGACGATGGTCACGTTTGAGCTGTTCGTGCCCCCGGCGATAGAGCTCTTGAGCGGAGCGAAACCGCGTCCGCTGCCGGTGTTTCGCGCGAAGCTCGAAGCGCCCGTCAAATTGAAGGCGCCGCTGACGCATTTTCTACCCGCGCGCGTGGAATGGACGGGCGGCGAGCCGAAGGTTCGCGAGTTGCCCTGGAAAGGCTCGGGCGATATCGTGGCCCTGGGACAGGCCAACGCGTATCTTGTGGTGAGGCCGGAGAAACTCGAACTGGCGGCCGGGGAGCTGGTGGAAGTGCTGCCGCGTCGCGGGTCTCTGTGAGGGAGCAGGCACACGGAATGAGCGAGCTGACGCATTATCGCAAGGGCAGCGAAGTGGCCATGGTGGACGTGACGGCGAAGACCGCGACGACGCGCCGGGCGGTAGCGCACGGCTTCGTGCGCATGTCGGCGGCGACTTTGCGGGCGGTGCGGCGGCGCGAAACGCCGAAAGGGAATCCGCTGGAAGTGGCGCGGATTGCAGGGATTGCCGCCGCCAAGCGGACCCCGGAATGGATACCTCTTTGTCACCCCCTGCCGCTGACGCACATTGATGTGACTATGCGGCTGTGCAAGAATGGAATCGAGATCCGCTCGAGCGTCACGGCGACGGCTCCGACCGGAGTGGAGATGGAGGCGCTGGTGGCGGCCTCCGCGGCGGGGTTGACTGTCTACGACATGTGCAAGGCCCTCGAGAAGAGCATGGAAATTACCGGAATCTACCTGGTGGAAAAAACCGGCGGCAAAAGCGGCCCTTATCGCCGCGCGCAGAGGCGCCCGGCGCGCCGTGCGAATCGCCAATAAGCGATGACTTCTTCGGGCAAGAATATTCGCGTTCTTGTGGCGGATGACAATCCGCTGGTGCTGGATTTGATCGCCAAGGGCATGGAAGGGCACTGCGAAGTGGTACGGGCCGCCGACGGCGCCGATGCCCTGATGAAGGTGATTGACAATCCGCCGGACCTGATTGTGTGCGATTACAAGATGCCCGGGCTCGACGGGCGGCAGCTCTATGAGAAGCTTCGCGGGCGCGAGCAGACGCGGCACATTCCCTTCATTTTCGTGGCCAGCCGCCCGGACATCGAAGAAAGACTTCGCCCGCTGGTGGAGGGCGTCGAGGATTTTATTCCCAAGCCTTTTTTTCTGAGAGACCTGGTGCGGCTGACAAAGAAAGTGGTGGACCGCTTGCACCTGGAGAAGTTGCAGAAACAGGCATCGCGCCCGGGAGTGATCCAGGGCCGTCTGGAAGAGATGAGCATTCTGGACCTGATGCAGTCGCTCGAAATGGGGCAGAAATCCTGCCGGCTGACGCTGCGGAACGCCGGGCGAACCTGCGAGCTGTATTTCGCAGCAGGGCAATGCCGCGATGCGAAGCTCGGCAAACTGGAAGGCGACGCAGCGGTCTTTGAAGCCGTCCGCTGGATCGCCGGAGATTTTGAAATTGACTTCAACGGGGCAAGCGCCTCGGACCGCACCACCACCACGCGTTCGACGACGGGCCTGCTCATGGAAGCGATGCGTCTGATGGATGAAGCCAACCGCGACGTGGTGAAGAGCTGAGCGATGGCGCTGCGCGTCGCCGTCGTGACGGTCAGCGACTCGGTTTCCGCAGGACAACGCGAAGACCTTTCCGGGCCGGCGGTGCGCGAGCGCTGCGCGGCGCTGGGCTGGCAGGTGGCCTCCACGCACGTCGTTTCCGACGATCCGGCAATGATTCAAGTGCGCCTCAGAGAGCTGGCCGATTCGGGAGAGCTCGACGTGGTGCTGACCGCGGGCGGCACCGGAGTGGGCCCGCGCGATTCGACGCCCGAGGCGACCATCGCGGCGTGTGAAAAGCTCGTCCCGGGACTGGGCGAGCTGATGCGGCAGAAGGGCCAGCAGGCGGCTCCGCGAGCGATGCTTTCGCGGGCCGCCGCGGGAATTCGAGGGCGCACGCTGATCGTAAACCTGCCGGGAAGCCCGCGTGGAGCGGTGGAGTCGCTCGACGCCGTGGCAGAGCTGATCCCCCACGCCGTCGAAGTGCTCCACGGCGCACGGCACGAGTAGTCCGTCACAAAACCTCCCGCAAGCTGCTGCCTCTGGTCTCATGGGGAGCTAGAGCAGAGGCACCCCCTCCCCCCTTTTTTTGCAACCGTGTGAAACGAAAGGATTTTAAGTCCCTTGTTTTGCAACCTTTTGAAACGAAATGGTTTGCAGACGCATTTTTACGGAACCGTATCAATCTAAAGCACTTAGCAGGAGAGATGGAGGTTTGCGAACGATTGCGAGCTGGACGGAGATCTAGTGGCTCAAGATTCACTATAGCCAGCCTGGCCGTTTTCCAGAACTTCCAATCGCGAGGCAGGTCCGAACTGCGGGGTGCCCGGCAGGCTCTTGGCCCGAGCGGAGATGACAGCGAGGCCAAAGCAACTAAAACAACCATAGTATATACCACAAAGTGTAGGCTGTCAAGAGGAAACAGATAAACCGTTTAGAATTGAGGATGGCCGCCGCGGGAGTCTCACCGGCGGGCAACCGGCCAAGGCGGCAACAAAGTGAGGCCCGAGCCACGGTGGTTCGGTATAATCGCTGTGCTGTCGGCACATGGCAAGAGTCCACAGACTGACGCTCGTTTTTGGCCTGCTGAGCGCGATGGCAGCAGGCCCGCCGGCGGGAGCGCGCACTCAAGAGACCCCGAAGAAAGACCAGGACCAGAAAACCCAGGAAGCACCAAGCAAGAAGGACTTTTCCGTGATGGACGCGGGGGTGGGCCCTTGTTCGGTTGAGCTCAGCGTAACCGACGCCGACGGAAAGCTAGCCTCGGCCGCTCTGATTAGCGTGCACGTCGCTTATGGCTTTGCGGGCGTTCGCAAGCTGGACCTGAGCGTCTATACGAATGACCAGGGAAAAGCGAAATTTACCGGTCTTCCCAGCAAGGTACACAAACCGCCTGTGGAGTTCCACGCCTCCAAAGATCAGGCCACGGGCACGGCCATCTATGACCCCGGCGCGGAGGGCGAGTGCCAGGCGAAGCACAATATCGAGCTACACAAACCGAAAACCGACACCGATTCAAAGCCGCCGCAAGAATAGCGAACCGAGCACCGACGTGACGCCCCGGATCAGGGGCAGTGCGGAGGTTGCGGCCCGCCGTCCAGAATATAACCGCTTTTGTTTCCCGAGAAACACTGGTTGACGAAATCGGAGGTGAAACGCTCCTTCACCGCCTGCGGAACATCGTCCGTGGAAAGTTTCTTGAATTCGAAGCTGACTGCGCCATCGGCGGAAACCGTGGCCAGAAGATAGCCGTAAACGTCGGTTTGCGGATCGGTGGCGCGGCTGACGTCCTGAGGCAGGCGATAGCGGACCGCGCCCGCGGTTCCCACAATCCATCCGGGAAGAATCGGCTGCTTCTGGCTCTCCCGGCAAGCGGTGTTGTAGGCATTGGCCATGTAGAAATGGGAATGACTGGCGAGGACGTAGACATGCTTGGCGGTGCGCGTCTGGAAGTCGGCCAGGGCCTTATAGGTTTCCCTGCCGCTCTGGGTTCCCTGGGCGGATTCGTTCATGCTGTGGCCCGAGCCGAGGCCGTCGGGCAAGGCTTCGTGCATTCCCACAATGACGGTTTTGACGGAAGCGTTGGACTCGGCGTTCCGCAAGACCTTCTTGAACCAACCCAATTGTGAGGCGTCGAACTGGTCGGGGGAAGCATTGTCGAGATTGATGAAATCCACGCCGCCCTGAATCCAGTGGTAATAGGTTTTCAGCAGGTGGTCGGAGCGGTCGTCGCGCAGCCGCTGGTCGCGGATGGCCGGGGCATCGAGCCAATCGGCAAATTGCTGGAGGTAGTCGGCGCGGGTTTTTGGCGGAACCAGTTCGTGGTTTCCGATGCCGAGAAAAACAGGCAGGTCGCCGAAGGGAACCATCTGATTCTGGATGAAATCCGGCCAGGCCTCACGCAGATACCGGATGATATTGACGCCGGGTCCCGCGGCCTGGCGATAGTCCTCGTCAAAATCATAAATGGCCCGAAAATCTCCCAGGTGCCAATAGAAGACCGCGTTGCTGCGACGAACGTTTTCGGCAATCGCCGGCATAACCACATCGCCGCAGTTGCGCGAATCGCCGGCAACGGCAAATTTCCAGGTCTGCGCGGAAAGCGGCAGCGATGCGGCGGGAATCAGAAGTAGGACCGCGACAACCAAGAGCCGATGAGACTTCATAGGCAATCCTCCTGATTCGTCGGATCAGTGCGCGCCGGCATCAGCGGGTTTCGGTGCGCTTCCCCGAAGCGACTGCTGGTAGGCGTCAAAGAAATCGAGGCCTGCTTTGTTGACCTGCGAGCGAACGCTGGTGGAATCGCCGAATTGGATGGCCTGGTCGGTCTTAGCGTCATAGGCGGGCCATGCGGCGAGCCCTTCGCCATTGGGATTGCCGGTCCTGGCAAAGTTCGTCCAATAAGTGCTGATGGCCTCGCTCAATTTTCTATCGGCGTCTTCCCAGGGGAACGGCCAGACAAAGTTGCCGAAGACGTATGCCAAATCCGCGGCGTGGAAGGCGCGGAGGCGGCCGCTCTGAGGTCCGGGAGGCCGGTGCGTGAAATAGTAGAAATAAGCAGGATGGTGGCCCGTCTTAGCCTGCAGGCGCACCCACGTGCGCATCTCCCAGCCGAAGACGCTGTCGCGGTAGGCGGCGAAGAAAGAGGCCACGGCCTCTTCATCCGAGCCTGCGGGATAGACCTTCAGGAACTGATCCGCCACGTTTGCGTAACGCTGCTGAACACCGGAGAGAAACATCTCCTTTTTGAGGTTCGCGCCCTGGGGAGCAAGCGTGGTCCCTTCGTCGGAGTTGAATCCGACAATGAGCGGCACATCGTTTTGCTTGCCCTGGGCGAAAATCGTGTAGACGTCCTGCGGCAAGACCCAGCCGTCCACGGCCTGCCGAACGGTTTGTTCGTTGGACGCGTTGAGCAGTTCTTCCGCGGTCTTGGCGCGCAGAGTCTTCAAGACATCTTCGGTGGCGCCGAGAGACGCGGCGAGGCTCTCGCCTGCTTTTTCCGCCTCGGCGGGCGTTTTCATCGGAGAGAACGAGCCGCCGCTTTCCCCGATGGCACGGTGAAACAATCCTTTGGCGAGCGGGCTGGCCATCAGCGCATTGACGGCCCACGAGCCGGCCGACTCGCCGAAAACCGTGACGCACCGGGGGTCGCCGCCAAACGCCGCGATGTTTTTCTTCACCCATTGCAACGCGGCAATCTGGTCGAGTAAAGCGTAGTTTCCGGAGGCGTGATGCTCCGACTCGGCAGCGAGCGCGGGGTGGGCGAAGAAACCAAAAATGCCGAGGCGGTAGTTGAGTGTCACCACGACCACGCCCTTGCGCGCGAGATTGCTGCCATCGTAGGCAGAGGAAGTGCCGGAGCCGCGCGTAAACCCGCCGCCGTGAATCCACACCATCACCGGCAACCGATCTTTTCCGGAATTTGCGGGCGTCCAGACGTTGAGGTAGAGACAATCCTCACTGAGCGGCGGGAGCTTGCTCTGATAGATCGAAGCGGAAGCCGGATAGGGTGTCTGCCAGCAGGCGTTCGAAAACTCGGTGGCTTGGCGAACTCCTTGCCACGATGCGGGAGGCTGCGGAGGCTTCCATCGGAGTGAGCCTACCGGAGGCAGCGCGAAGGGGATGCCCCGGTACACGCGCACGTCCGGACGAGTGCCGGTTGTGCCGGCGAGCAGACCTTGCTCGACGCGAACGGGTTCGACTCCGTCGGCAGAGGAGCGCGGGGCCATCGCCAGGGGAACGGCTATCAAGAAAATCAAAGCCAAAGGCGCGCGTTTCATGGAAGGTTCAAGCCCCCTTTCGCAAGTTGGGACATTTTACGCGCTCCAGAGACACATCGTGCAAGAAAAAAGCCGGGGCAGCGTAGCTGCTGCCCCGGCCAATGCGAATCATCGCGCTCCGTACATGTTAGGACGCGTCAGGGAATGAAGTTCAGCGCCTCCGGAAGCGGAATGCTGATCGGGGTTTCAAAGAGCGGTCCCAGGCCATCGGGATCGATGGTCACACCGCCGTTGGTGAAAAAGAAAACGGCGATTTGGGTTTGCGCTTCAACGGCAGCCAAAGCCGCCGCGGGTGCACCGCCAATATTGGTAAGAAACGCGTGCGGGTTCTTGCCAAACCCAACATGCGCGGCAAAGGCCAAGTCGTTGCGGAACAACGTCGCCCGGTCGGTCAAATCTCCCGAACGAATCAATGCCGTGCAGGTGGGATTGGGAACCGTCTCATCTCCGAAGGCGAACTGAATGATTACGTTCTTAGGGCCCTCACCCCGGAGCGGCGTCATGCGCACGAATGGCGCCCAAGCGACGGGATCGGCTGACTGCTGCAGCCAGTTGCCGCGGTCCTCAAAAACCTGGATGTCGATGGCGCCAGGCACGCCATTGATTACCGGGGGCTGGTTGCGGAGCGG
Organism: Candidatus Acidiferrales bacterium; assembly: GCA_035631855.1. GTDB lineage: Bacteria > Acidobacteriota > Terriglobia > Acidiferrales > UBA7541 > DASQHY01. The sequence goes on along the minus strand of DASQHY010000134.1, from coordinate 25,071 downwards.
CATGTTGTCATCGAAATTCAGCCCGCCGACGTTGATCAAGGATGGAACGCGTCCCGCCAGGAATAGGCCGAGGAGCGGGCGGAAAGCGGGGCTGAGGCGGGCGATGTCCGTCAAACTTCCGCCGGGAACGTTGGGAACGCCGGCGTGCACGTCCGGTTCGATTCCCAGAAAAACGGTGCCATAAATCCCGCCCAGCGACTGCCCGAAATAATAGATGCGGCTGGGGTCGAGCGCCACGCCGCTGCCGTCCACATGCACTCCGCCCTGGATGGCGCGAACCACTTGCATCAGGTCGGCCACGGTCTGCTCGAGGCCGTCCCGCGAGGCGAGATCGGTCTCCGCGCCGGTGGCAAACAAGCCCTCGGTGGAATCAATTATGCCATCGCCGTTTTGATCGACCCCGCGGCCTCCTGCCGAGAGGACCACGGGACCTAAGAGCCGCATCACCGTCAAAGTGCCAGCAGCGCCGAATCCGTGGCCCACGGCGTTAATGGCGATTGTGGCGATGCCGTTGTGCGCTAATACAGAGGCGACGGCAAGCGGGCTGTTGTTCTTATTGTCGCCAAAGCCGTGGCCGAAGATGGCAACGGGCCAACCGTTTGCCGGGCGCGGGCCGGAGGGAAGGAAAAGATTAAAGAAAATTTCCTCCGTGCTTTGCACCGCAGGCACACCTTCCCGCGTGGGTACGGCCGGGATGAACCCTCCCGAAGTCTCAAAATCCATGGCACTGAATTTTCCGAAAGCAATCGAGCCGACCGAGCCCGGAAAAAGCTGGAGCGCCGGAGTAATCACGGGAACGGTATGAAGCGGGCCGGCGGTGGTGGTCTGCACACCGAAAAGGATGCCCAGAACCGAGCTCAGAGGGAATACGGTGTGCTCACCGTGGGTGCCCAGGTCGAAGCTGACGGTTGGCGCGGGCGCGGCTTTAATCTCATCGCGGATTCCTTCCAGGACCGAGGTCACGCTTCCGGTGGTGAACAGGCTGGCTACAGCGATCTCCCTTCGGGAGAGACCGTGCGAGATTTGTTCCAGCAAATCTTCATCCAGGAGACGCGCCAGCAGCTCCCGGTAGGACCGCGCGTGCGCACCGCGGTCATCGTCGGAGTCTCCGCGACGGCGCAACTCGCGGAATTCCTCCGAGGGCTCGATGGGATCACCTGAAGGGTCGCGCACGCCGCGGGTAACGATGAGCAGGTAACTGGTGTGCTGGTCGAGATGCCGATCCGAGCTTACGAGCAGGGTGAGCGTTGCCGGGTCCCAAACCACTTGATTGATGCCGATGGTCTCCGGGCGGAAGTCATCCGGATCACTCAGGCTCCCGATGCGCAGAAGAAAAACCGTGTCGCTGTTCACGGTGCCGGGATCAATCGCCCCGTCGAACGGGATCGAAAAGCGCGGCTGGGTGTTGAAGCCGTCGAGCTGGTTCAGCAGTACCGTGTCCAGGCAATCGGACGGATGCGTGGCGCAATTCGGCGAGGGCAGATTGACGCGCAGGCCGGTGTTCTGACGATGGTCGCGCACGGAGAAGCGATTGCTGGGGAAGGGTGAGGTCGCCGTCGACTGCAGATTGAATAAGGGGTGAACATCACGATCGTGGTCGCGAGCCGGCGAAAAGACCGGTGAAAGTAGGATGGCCGCCAGCGGAAACAAGAACAGAATTCGAAATGAAAAGAAAACCCGGGGAATGCGAGTGTGCATGGGAGTGGGCCTCCAGGAGTGTTCTGATGCGCAGCGGGAACATAGACCCCCCCTGGTTGAAAGTCAATCGCTTCCGTTGTATTTCGGGGGCCCGGTGAGGCTCGCCCGATGTAGTAATCCCAGTACTGCGGGCGCGAGTTGCAAGAGACTCGGCCGTAAGACAACCTCTCCGGCCCCTCGTACATCTCCCTTGCCATCAGGAGGCTGGCGTGAAAGCCCTCGGGCTCGGCCGCGGATTTTTTCTTGCGGCCATTGCGGTTTCCACGTGGAATCCACCGCCTGCTGTGAGTGCCACAGGAAATACTGCCGCACGAGCAGAACCTCCGGAGTCCGGCGCAGAAGTCATCCAGAGCATCGAGTTCACAGGACTTCGACGGATTCGGCCTGCGGCTCTGCGGGCTTACATTCATTCTGTGGAGGGGCGCCCCCTCAATCCGGTCGAACTTGAGAAAGATGTCCGGAGACTCCATGCGCTTGGCTGGTTTGAATTTGTCCGTGTGGAAGCAGTCGCGGCGGAAAACGCAGAAAAAGAATTGCAAGTTGCCGGCGAGTTGCCGCCGCATCGTAGCGAGAGCAATGCAGTCCGAGTCATCTTTACGGTCGAAGAGCGCCCGTTTCTCTCCGAAGTCAAATTCACCGGCTCCCAGGCGCTCTCGCCGGAGCGAATTGAAAATATTCTTGTCGAAAGGCAAATCACATTGAAGAAGGCCGCTCCGCTAGACCGCGCCGAGTTATGGCGCGCCGCGCAGGCCATTCGAGCGGAGCTGGCAAACCTGGGGCATCCCTGGGCTCGCGTAGATATTCATCTGGAAGAAACTTCAGTGGCGGCCGAGCGGGCGGTTTTTGTGATTGATGACGGGTCCCGAGCCAGTGTTTCGCGCGTCAGCTTCGCAGGGAACCAGGCGTTTTCTGAGCAACAACTGCGGCACGTGATGCGGCGCGTTGCCCCGGGGGCGGTATTTGCCGGGTTGCGCTCGAAGGACATCTACACTCCCGAGCGGCTCAATGATGATTTGACCCGCGTGCGCGCTTTCTATCAGAGCCACGGATATGCGGAGATGCGCGTAGGAGCCCCGAGCAAAGGAGTCCGCACCGAACGCGTGTTGCGCTGGTGGCCCTGGCCGCACCATGAGACCCGGCCTCGTTTTCATCTCTCGATTCCCATTCAGGAGGGCACGCTCTACAAGTGGGGAGACGTTGCGGTCGAGAACGAGACCGCAGACCATGGTTTTGAAGAGAAGCCTGCAGGCGTTGCGACGTTAGCCGCATTGCGGGAGGGAAAGCCTTATTCTGCCGAGACCCTGGAGGCAGCACGGCTGGCCCTCCAGCGCGCGTGTTCGCCGGGCTCTGGCCGGGATTCTTCGCGGGCGATCCAAGTCGAAAGCCTGCCACAATTCGATGCGCAGGCGGGCAGGGTCAACGTCCGTCTTCGTGTCCGGGAGAGCGAGCCATTTGTCGTTCGCCGGATTGAATTGCGCGGCCAGAAACGCTTCAGCGAGCGCTACTACCGCCGGCATCTTCAATTGGAGGAGGGAAAGCCATTTGACGAGGCAAGACTCTCGCAAGGGATGGCGCAACTTGCTCGCACGGGTTACATCCGGCCGGTCAGGAAAGAGGACATCCATGTCCGGCTGGATGAGATTCATCACGCCGCGGACATCGCCACTCGCTTCCAAGAAGTGGGGCAGCAGAAGATTTCTTTCGGTGGAGGAGGCAGCGGGCTAGGAAACACACTGGACCTCGCCTATGAGGTCTTCGGTTTACTTGGCCGGGAAGAGCTGCTGACGGGGCACCTCGAGGGAGGGCCGGAGAGCCTGCAAGTCTTGCTGGGGATCGCCAAGGAAGGCGTGTTTGGCACGTGCTCCGCGCTCGCCTTCACGTTGTTTGAAGATGTTATCCGGCCGAACCTTGCGGGAAATCCCAACGGTACCGGGCTGTTTCAGTCGGTGCGGCGGGGACTGGGGCTGGCTTGGGGCCGCCCGGTCGGGGCGAGGAATTCTTTCGCCGTGACGTACGAGCTTTCGCATTCCACGACGAAGTACAGCGTCCCGCTTCCTTCAGGGATTACCGGCCTCCCCAATAATCAAGTCCGATCGAACAATGCCACGCGCTCCGCGGGCCTAAACTGGGCGACGGACACGGGCCGGGAACGCTTCGACAGCAGCGCATCGGTTTCCGGCGGATGGCTCGGAGGGAATAACAACGATCTTCACGCGACGCTCGAGTATGCGCGCTTGGGCCACGACCCGCTCAGCAACGGCCGCAACACCTGGGGATTCCGAACGTCATTCGCCGGCGTTTCCAGTTACCACGGCGACTTGCCGTACCAGGAACGCCTCTTTACGAGCAGCAATCTCGTTCGCGGGTTTCGCACGGGTGAACTCGCGCCCTACGCGGTTACGGAAAGTACCGATGCGAATGGGAAGAACATCTTCCATGCGCAGTCGCCCGGAGCCAACCTGACAGGCGCGGCAAACGCCGAGTACCGCATTCCGCTGTTCGCCCGCACGGAAACCGCCGGCTTCTTTGATGCCGGTTCGGCGCGCACGCTTTCCAACTGGCTGGGGCCGGACCGGCCCAACCTGCTCGGCGGATCCAATGGTGTGTTCCGAGCCTCTACAGGCCTCCAGCTACAGTGGATGGTCCCCGGCGTCCGCCAGCCGGTGAGACTGTATTATGCCTATAACCCTCTGCGGTTAACGCGTGTATTTTCGCTCGCCGATGGATCCCTGTTTCGCCCGAACGATCGCAAGACCGCCCTGGGCTGGGCCTTTGGCTCTCTTTTCTAGTTCGAGCCAGTTCCGCGGTTGACGCCCTTCCCACAAGTCATCAACAATGGTTGCCATCATGATTCCTCCTAAACGAATGGACCAAAAGCTGGCTGTCCTGGGCGCGGGAAAGCTCGGGGGCATTCTCCTTCGCGGGTTCCTGGCGCATGGACTGTTTTCTCCGAAAGACGTCGCAGCCACCGTCCGCCATAGCGAAAAGGCTTCGGCGCTTGCGAAGGAACTTGGCATTCCCATAACCACGGACAACCGTGCGGCAGTCCGCCGGGCCGGCATCGTTTTGCTGTGCGTCAAGCCGCAAGCGGTGCGGGAGGTGCTGGAGGAGATTCGACCCGAGATCGGCTCGGAGACAATGGTGCTGTCGGTCGCCGCTTCGGTGCCCACCAGCTATATCGAGCAGCGCCTTTCCGGCGAGGTTCCCGTGGTGCGCGCCATGCCGAATACTCCGTGCGCGATCGGCTGCGGGATGACGGGAATCTGCCAGGGCAGCCACGCCAAGCCTGCGCACCTGGAAATCGCGCGGCGGATGTTTGACACCGTGGGGCGGACGGTGGTGGTGGACGAGAAAAACATGGACGCGGTCACGGGGCTATCGGCAAGCGGGCCCGCGTTCGCCTACATCATCCTGGAGTCTCTGGCGGACGCGGGAGTGAAGGTGGGCCTGCCGCGCGATGTCGCGACGCTGCTGGCCGCGCAGACCATGAAAGGCGCGGCCGGAGTGGTGCTGGAGACGGGCGACCACCCGGCGCTGCTCAAGGACGCCGTCACGACGCCCGCGGGCTGCACGATTGACGGCATTCTCGAGCTGGAGGAAGGAAAGTTGCGCGTCACGCTCATCAAAGCCGTCGTAAAAGCTACTCAGCGCGCGGGAGAATTGCTGTTCGAAAAATAGCAAAGGCACGAAAGTAAAAAGGGGCCCGCTTCCGCGGGCCCCTTCGTGTATCCAAGTTAGGTTACTTCGGAGCCGGTCAGCTTAGAATTCAAACCTCACGCTGAGCTGGATCCACCTGCTTCCAGCCACGCGGTTGGCCGGAACCCACTGGCTCGAAATCACGCCAAAGGTTGAAAGAGTATTCAGATTCAAGCTGCCACCGCAAGCCCCGCCGTTGCCGTTCCCCTGGCCAGGGTCGCAGTAGATCACATGGTTGAAGATGTTGAAGAAGTCGGCGGCGAACGTCGCATGGAGGCGCTCCGTAATCGCGGTCGTCTTCCCGACGGAGGTGTCCAGATTCCAGTGCCCTAGTCCCCGGAAAGGGTTCGAGCGGCCGCCGCGCGCGTCTGTGGCAATCAACACCTTGCGGAAATCGCCACATACAGCACCCGGATTTCCGAACAAGTTGATGGCAGCGGGGCTGTTGGTGCCGCAACCGGCGGATCCCGCAACCCCTTTGTGAACGCCGTCCCCGAGGCTTGTCGGGTCAACCGTCGGAATGGCGCCGGAATTGAATCCAAGCTGCTGCGTACCTCCCCACACCTGCGAACCCTCAGTGACCGTTAGCGGCTGGCCACTAATGGTTGTAAAGATGCCTGAAACATACCAACCCTTGACCGCGCGGCTCAGGTAATGATTCGAGGCGCGGAAGGGCAGGTCATAGACCCAGTTGGCGTTAAAGATGTGACGGAAGTCGAAGGGAGATGGGCCATACTCGGCGTTCAAATCGAAGCTATTGGGCATCAGGTTGGCCGCGTTCTGAATGGCTCCGATCTGATCGAACGACCTCGAGAACGTGTAGTTCGCCGTCAGTGTGAGTCCGTGCGAGGTCCGCTTGTTAAGGGTTACAAGGAGAGCGTCGTAGTTGGATTCCCCCGTGCTTGAACGGAAGAAGATCCCTGATGCCAAATAGTTGTTAAATGTCGGCAAGCTAGCCAGAAGCCGTCTCTGGTCAATTGTCTTGAAGACGCTGCTCACATTTCCATTGATAAAGCTGGCCGATGCTGCGGTGGCCAATGCTACTGTCCCGCCCGGGACGAGGTTCTGAAACCACGGTTGAGGCGTAACAGAAGCAGCCGCCACGCCGGAACGCAATTGGCTAGCCACGGCGTCAAAAGCTTGCGCGAAGACCTGCCCCGAGGTTGGATCCTTGAAGTTGATGGGCGACTGCCCAAGACTCATGCTTTGGGGAAGCTGGCGCCCATGGCGCCCGGAGAACGCAACGTCCAAAATCATGTTGCCCGGGAGCTCGCGCTGGACGCTCAGATCGGCCGCATAGTTCCTGCCCACTTTGATACTTGGGTCGTCCTGGAAGGAGAAGACCTCAGGGGAGTTGATTGCCCCTGTGACCGGATTGAATGTCACGACGGGGACCACGGGGTTTCCCTGAGCCGGAACCACAGGAACCGGCATCGTGCCGTCCTGCCCAACGCGGAAGACCCCCACCGCTGGATTAGCGTTCGCCGCGTTGCAGCCAGCACCCCCCGGTCCGGTGATGTTGCAGGCTGGGCCGGACAGGTTGAGCGTCTGAGCGAAGCCGATACCCAGCGCGGGAATAATGACACTTTGCACAGTGTTTTGCCGGTCATAAATGATCCCAAATCCTGCGCGAATCACCGTCTTCCCGGAGCCAAACATCCTCCCGGTGAACCCACCGCTGCGAGATGGGTTCCAGGCGACGGCAACGCGCGGGCCAATGTCCCCATAGTCGACGTTGAACACGGGGCGATTCGCGGAATTGATGGGCACGAATCCGAACGTGGGGTTGAAGATTTGCCCATTCGCGGCAGCCTGCTTCCGCTGATTGAGGAAGGACGCTGCCGTGATCGGCTGCCCGGTTCCCGCATCAATCTGAATCGTCTGGCGGCCGAGGCGTTCCACCGGAGCAGTCTGCCAGCCATAGTTGACGCCGAGTATAAGCGTCAGGGTTGGCTTTAAGCGCCAGACATCCTGGACGTACATCTCCGGCGCCCAGAGCTTGGTGTCGGATTCCAACTGGCTCCCAAATGGAAGTGGATTGAAGCTGCCATCCCGGACTGCTAGCACCGATATATTGTCAATCAGTCCCAGGCTGCCGGCGTAGAGACGGTCCCATTGCTGAACGTCAGTGGCTCTAATGCAATTCGTCGTCACAGCCCCCGCGCACGGTTGTGGGCGATCAGCGCCCGGGATGACAACACTGGACCCGATATCGGCGTCCAGTTGCGCCACAAGCGCACCGAGCGCCCCGATGACCTTGTCGTCGCGAAGATGAAGAGTCGGCAGAAAGTGTACTTGCGTTCCAAATTGCCACGTATGTTTACCGAGAGCCCAGTTGAAGTCCGCATTCCATTGGAAGTTGCGATTGTCATTGGACTGCTTGCGCGCCACCTGGGTACCTACGTCAATCGGCTCGTCAAGCAGGCTGTGCGTCCCACCGGCCGCCCCAAGGTCAAGCGCAATCGCACCTGCCGGGGTGTTTGTCCCTGCGATTGCTTCCTGTGCGGCAACTAGATTGGGTCTCTCCGGGCTTGTGGCGTCTCGCTCGCGCACCCAGCCGAATCTGAAATCTCCCGTAAGCCGTGAAGTGATTTGCCCTGACAATCCGCCGATCAGCATGTTCTGGCGCACCGGGAGGGAACGGACCGTTGATGGCGTTCCGTTGATGATATCGAGCTGAAGAGCGCTGATTTGGGACTGGCGGAAGTACCGAAAGGATGCATCGGCGTGCCATTTGGAAGTTACATTCTGATCCAGCTTGATGTCGTAGAAATCGTTTTTGAGCGGAGTTCCAACGTTTGTCGTGAATCCCGTTGTATTCAGACCATCCGCGCCGGTAACGGAAGGGTCGTTGCCAGAGGGCAACAGTTTCCAGAGGGCTGAAATAGAGGGGCTCAAACCCAAGCCACGCGGATCGCAAGCAGTCGTGCCGGTGGCGCCACAAGCGGTCGAGGTGGCAAGGTTATACGACCGGATTGCCCCAGTGGCGTCCGTAAACTGCAGGATTCCTTGTTTCAACGTGTCAGTGGGCACGATACGCGATTGCAGGCTGGTACTTGGGAAGCGCCGCCCTTCGTAGTTGGCAAAAATAAAAGTCTTCTTGTGCCAAAAGAAAGGCACCGGGCCGCCCGCGCGGCCGCCAAAGCGATTGTCTTTCAATTCAGGATTCTTGATGTGCAGGCGATTATTGTCCCAGCTGTTGGCGTTGAAGTTGTCGTTCTGGTGATACCAATACGCCGACCCATGGTATTGGTCTGTACCCGCGCGGCTCACCAGCGACACTTGACCGCCTGCGCCGCGGCCAAAGGAGGCACTCGGGTTCGCAACGCTCACGCGGAATTCTTCGATGGCGTCAATGGGGAGAAAAGTGTAGGTTCCCAGGCCTCCCACGGAGTTGTTGGTCACGTCAATCCCATCCAATGTGAAGGAACTTTGGTCGCTCCTCGCGCCCGTGACTTCCCCGGTGGGGGTCGTACCCGGCTGCAGGGTCAGTAATTCATTGACCTGACGTGTCAGCGCAGGAAAGCGCTTGAGCTCACCGACGGAAAGGACGTTACCTACCGTCGCGTCCGTGGTTTGCAGTTCGACGTGCGCGGTGGCTTCTACCTGGACGACGTCGGACACTACTCCCAATTCCATTCTGAGGTCCAGTGTGTAACTCTTCTCGACAGCCACCTTAAGGTCTTGAATAGTGGCTGTCCGGAACCCTTTCATCGTGACCGACACTTTGTACGTGCCGGGGGGTACTCTGGGAAACGAATATTGCCCCGACGCACCTGTGGTCTGCCTCTGGGACTGCTTGGTATCGTTGTTGACGATTTCGACTTCGGCGCCGGCAATCGCCGCCTGCTGGGGATCGGTCACCGTGCCCACAATTGCCCCCGTCGTCGCGGATTGAGCAGCCGCGTGCCCCGGAAGCATCAGGAACAGCGACAGAAACACCACCGCAATAAGAGCGCTGACTGATCGCATGTTTCCTCCACGAAGTGTTTTCAATACAGCGATTTCCACTCTCTCGTACCCCACCAAACGAGAACTGGCCACCGTGAAACGACCCGCGATTGGCTGCATATAGTCCAAGCGCAGCGCGATGTCAAGAGCTTCTTCGAAGAATCCTGCTGCTTCGCTGGCGGAGACGAATCCTCACGGTATTGACAGGGACTGAAATCCGCTTGACCGCTGTGCTAGGATAATTCGCGGAAACGAACGATGCCCAGCGAATACATCCCCGTCCTGATTTTTGCGGCGCTGGTTGCCGCGTTCCCCGCGGTTACGCTGGTAGTGATGAAGTACATCCGGCCGGATTCCCGGGCCGTGGGGGCGAAGCTGAAGCCCTACGAATGCGGCGTGCCGGCGGAAGGAGACGCCCGCGGGCGCTATTCCGTGCGCTTTTACATTATTGCCATGCTGTTCGTGATTTTTGACGTGGAGACGATGTTCCTGTTTCCCTGGGCCATCCAGTACAAACAATACGGATTCTTCGGGCTGGTCTCGATGTTCATATTCCTCGGCATCCTGGTGATTGGCTACATCTGGCTGTACAAGAAAGGCGCGCTCGAATGGGTGTAGCTCGCCTGAAAAGCTCCATTTTTCTTCGCCCGGCCATTCGAAGCGGCCGGGATTTTTTTGTGGCGGGAAACATTGACGGGGTTTTCTGCCGTGTGTTAGAACCTACGGTTCACAGTTCAGACTGGAATCTCGCATAACCTAACGCCCTTCGGACAAATGGCCGACGATTCTCAGGACCAAAAGCCCCCTGTACCGCCCGCGGGCGAGAAACCCGCGGCACCAGCTCAACCTGCCGCTCCGGCAGCAGCAGCGCCGGTCAAACCGGCCGTTCCGCCGACGCCCAAACCTCCGGCACTGGCACCGGTTCCGCTCGATGACGACCTGGTGAAGCGCTACAAAGCACGATTCGGCGAGGCGATTCGCGAAGCCTGGGAAGACCGGAAACAAGCCATCCTGGTTGTGGATCGCGTGAAGTTGCTTGCGATCGCCGAGTACACGCGTGATGAGGAGAAATTCACGCTGCTCTCCGACCTTACCGCTGTGGACTGGCCGAAGCGCGAAAAAAGGCTCGACATCGTACTGAATCTTTATTCTTTCGAGCACAACGCCCGCCTGCGCATCAAGGTCCACGCGGGCGAAAACGAGCCGGTGCCCAGTGTTTCCGGAGTGTGGTCAACCGCCAACTGGCTGGAGCGCGAAGTCTTCGACATGTTCGGCATCCGCTTCGAGGGCCATCCCAACCTGAAGCGCATTCTGCTGCCCGAGGAGTGGCAGGGTCATCCCTTGCGCAAAGACTACGACATCCTCACTCAGGACACCGCTTGGGTGCGCGAGAACCTGGGAATCGAGAGTGGACAGTAGCCGATGCCCGAGACGCCTACAGCCGGCTTTCCGAATGTCGAGACGACGGTTCTCGGCGCGGACGAAATCATCGTAAATATGGGGCCGCAGCACCCTTCGACGCACGGCGTGCTGCGCGTGAAGCTGAAGCTCGACGGCGAGAAGGTGGTGGACTCCGAATGCATCATCGGCTACCTGCACCGCGGCGTGGAGAAAATCGCCGAGCACCGCACCTACCAGCAGTTCGCTCCCTACGTGGACCGCATGGATTACGTTGCCGCGGTGAGCAACGGCCTGGGTTATTGCGAAGCGGTCGAGAAGCTGATGAATGTCGAGGCGCCGCCGCGCGCCCGCGTGATCCGCACCATCCTCACCGAGCTGCAGCGAATCGCCAGCCACCTGCTCTGGCTGGGGACGCATGCGCTCGATATCGGCGCGCTGACGCCGCTGTTTTACTGCTTCCGCGAGCGCGAAGAGATTCTGAAAATCTTCGAAAAGTACTGCGGGGCGCGGCTCACGACGCATGCATTCCGCATCGGCGGCCTGCAATACGAGGCCTACGACACGCTGGAAAAGGACACCGAGCGTTTTTGCAAAGATTTTGCCGGGCGCATTGACGAGTACGAAGCGCTGCTCACGCAGAACCGCATCTGGCTGGGCCGCACCAAAGGAGTCGGCGTTCTCACCGCGCGGGACGCCATTGACATGGGCGCGACCGGGCCGGTGCTGCGCGCCAGCGGCGTGAAATGGGACATTCGCAAAGCCATGCCGTATGCCGCTTACGACCAGTACAAATTCGAAATCCCGACGGGGACGACCGGCGACACCTACGACCGCTACCTGGTGCGCATCGAGGAGATGCGGCAGTCGCGGCTGATCTGCCTGCAGGCCATCGAAAAGATTCCCACCGGGCCGATTATGGCCAGAGTCGGCAAAGTGCTGAAGCCGCCTCCGGGCGAAGTGTACCACGCGATCGAGGCCCCCAAAGGCGAACTGGGCTACTACATTGTGAGCGACGGCACGGTTCAGCCCTATCGCGTGCGGATTCGCCCGCCGTCCTTCATCAATTTGCAGGCGTTTGACAGAATGGTGCGAGGCCATCTGGTGGCGGACGTGGTCGCCATCATCGGCACGCTGGACATTGTTCTCGGGGAAGTGGACCGGTGAGCTCGCGGGAGAAATGGCTCGCTGATGCATGACCTGATCGAATTCTTTCGGCCACACCTGCTGCCGCTGGTTTACGCGGTGGTAATCGTGGCGCTGCTGCCGCTCGTCGCTGGCTACATCGTTCTGGTGGAGCGCAAGGTGATGGCCGACATGCAGGCGCGCCTGGGGCCCATGCGCGTCGGCCCGCACGGCTTGCTCCAGCCGATCGCCGATGCGCTGAAGCTGCTGATCAAGGAAGACATCATTCCGGAAAGCGCCGACGCGTGGATTTTCTGGTTCGCTCCGGTCACTTCGGTTACGGCAGCGATGCTGGCGATGGCGGCGCTGGCGTTTGGCCCCGCCTTTCAGATTGCGAAGGACATCAACGTCGGCATTCTGTTTGTCGTCGGCGTAAGCGCGCTGGGAATCTTCGGCATCGTGCTGGGCGGGTGGGCTTCCAACAGCCATTACTCGCTGCTGGGCGCGCTGCGCAGCTCGGCGCAACTGGTGAGCTACGAGACGGCGGCGGGCATGGCCATTGTCAGCGGCCTCCTGCTGTCGCGCACCCTGCGCATCCGCGGGATTGTTGAGATGCAAAACGCGCAGCACATCTGGTTCGTCTTTCTTGCGCCGATCGCGTTCTTCATTTATCTGGTGGCCTCGATTGCGGAAACTAACCGCGCGCCGTTCGATCTTCCCGAAGCGGAGTCGGAGCTGGTGGCTGGTTACATGACCGAATTCAGCGGCTTTCGCTGGGCGCTCTATTTCCTCGCGGAATACGCCAACATGATGGTAGTGGCGTCGGTGGCCACAACGCTGTTTCTGGGCGGCTGGCTGCGGCCGTTCCCGAATACCGGCGCGGCGAACTTTCTCGACTACGTGCCGATGTTGCTGATGATTGCGATCGCGCTTTATTGCTTCTACCGCACGCCGAAACAGCCTGTGCAAATTCAAAAACTGTTCATGATTGCAGTAGGAGGATTGTGCCTGCTGCTGGCAGCGGCCTTGGCGCTGCCGGAATTCTCGCCCGCGGGAAGCTTCCTGGCGGGAACGAAGCCCGCCATTCACGGCGCGTTCTGGTTCCTGCTGAAAGTGTTCCTGTACATTTATATATTCATGTGGGTGCGCTTCACGCTGCCGCGCTACCGCTTCGATCAACTCATGAAGCTGGGCTGGCACTTTCTGATTCCCGTTTCTATTGTCAACGTGATGAGCCTCGGGTTGGCGCTGGCGCTGCATTGGGAAATGCATTGGGGGCTGGCGCAGGCGCTGCTGCTGACCACGGCGATTACGCTCGCGGTGGCGCTGTGGCTCCTCGCTGTGGAAACACGCTCAAGGCCTGCGGAAACGCAAGGATCGGGTGCTCATGCTGGATAGCGTTCTTTTCTATTTCTTTGGGGGAGTGGCGGTGCTCTCGGCCCTTCTGGTGGTCACGCGCCGCAACGCGGTGCACAGCGCCGTCTTTTTGATTACCGCGCTTCTGGCAACCGCGGGCATTTTTCTGCAGTTGCGCGCCGAATTTCTTTTCATCGTGCAGATCATCCTGTACGCCGGCGGCGTGATGGTGCTGTTCATCTTCGTGATTATGCTGGTGAACCTCGACGTGGCGCTGCATCAGTTGAAATTCAACCGGCAAACCTGGGTTGCCGTGATCCTGGCCGCCGCATTGGGCGGGATGACCGCGTTCGCGATCTATTTCGCCAGGCACAATCAAAATTCTCCGGTGTTTCAAATCCCCGCGGCGGCCGCGGCGCGCCTCGAACCCAACACCGAACTCGTATCGAGGGGACTGTTTCACGAGTACTTGCTGCCATTTGAAATTGCCTCGGTGCTGTTGCTGGTGGCGATGATCGGCGCTGTAGTCATGGCCAAGAAGAAGGTGTGAGCCAGAGATGATTCCCGTCAGCCATTATCTTTTTCTGAGCTTGGCGCTGTTCATCATCGGCGTGGTGGGCGTGCTGACGCGGCGCAACGTCATCATCATCCTGATGTCCATCGAGCTGATTCTGAACGCCGTGAATATCAACCTGGTGGCTTTCTCGCGGCTGTTTGGCTCGGTGAACGGGCAGATTTTCGCCCTCTTCGTCATCACCGACGCGGCGGCAGAAGCTGCCGTGGGACTCGGCATCATCATCGCGTTCTTCCGCAATCGCGAGACGGTGCTGGCCGATGAAATGGACTTGCTGAAATGGTAGTGCTGGGGCGCTGACGCGTGACTCCGACGCCATATTTTCTCGATCACATCTGGCTGATTCCCCTGTTCCCCTTGGCGGGCGCGGCGCTGATGATTTTGCTCGGCCGCAGGCTGCCGAACTCCGCGGTCAGCGCCGTCTGCGTGGGCAGCGTGTTCGTGTCTTTGTTTTACGCCGCTGGCGCCGTGTGGCAACTGGTCGCGCTCGATCCGGAGCACCGCGTTTTCCAGAAGATTCTTTTTCAATGGGTTCCCGCGGGCCCCATGCACACCAGTGCAGGGAGTGCCGTGAACTTCGTCGCCGACTGGGGCTTTCTCCTGGACCCGCTTTCGGCGGTGATGGCCCTGGTCGTCACCGGAGTAGGCTTCCTGATTCACTTGTACTCGATCGGCTACATGGGGCACGAAGGCGGCTATTACCGCTTCTTTGGCTACATGAATCTCTTCATGTTCTCGATGCTCACGCTGGTCCTGGCCAACAACATGCTCCTCTTGTTCGTTGGCTGGGAAGGCGTGGGGCTGTGCAGCTACCTGCTGATTGGCTTTTACTTCCTGCGGAAGTCCGCTGCCGATGCCGGAAAGAAGGCGTTCATCGTCAATCGCATCGGCGATGCGGGCTTTTTGCTGGGAATTCTTCTGACGGTCACGACGCTGGGAACGATTCGCTTCACTGAAATTGTCCCTGCCCTTGCCGCCGGGCATTTTGCAGTTGGCGCTTCTGTATTGACGGCCATTGCGCTGCTGCTCTTCGTTGGCGCAACGGGGAAGTCGGCTCAGCTTCCGCTGTATGTCTGGCTGCCGGACGCCATGGAAGGGCCCACGCCGGTGAGCGCGCTGATCCACGCGGCGACGATGGTCACCGCGGGCGTGTACATGGTCACGCGGATGAACGCCATCTATCAGATGGCGCCGCGGGCGCTCGAAGTGGTCGCGGTCGTTGGCGCATGCACGGCCATCTTCGCCGCCTCGATGGGCCTGGTGCAAAACGACATCAAGAGAGTGCTCGCCTATTCGACCATCAGCCAGCTCGGCTATATGTTTCTCGCCCTCGGAGTGGGCGCGTTTGCCGCCGGGGTTTTCCACCTGATGACCCACGCGTTTTTCAAGGCGCTGCTCTTCCTGGGCTCGGGCAGCGTGATCCACGCGCTTTCCGGCGAACAGGACATGCGCAAGATGGGCGCGCTGTGGGAGAGAATTCCAACGACGGCGCGGACCTTCTTTGTTGCCGCCCTGGCGATCGCCGGAATTCCGCCGCTCGCCGGTTTTTTCAGCAAAGACGAAATTCTCGGCAAGACCTTCGAGCGTTTTCCTGCGCTATGGATTGTCGGGTTCCTGACCGCCGGCATGACGGCGTTTTATATGTTCCGTCTCGTGAACATGACGTTCTTCGGGAAGTCGCGCGTCGCTCACGACGTCGAGCACCACATCCACGAATCGCCAAGAACGATGACGGTGCCGCTGACGATTCTTGCGGTGCTCTCTTTCGTTGGCGGATGGATTGGCTGGCCTGCCTCGCTGGGCGGCACCAACCGGTTCGGCCGTTTTCTCGAACCTGTCGTCGCCGCTCGTCTTGGCGAGCGCGCCGAGTCCGCCGGCGGGCAGGCCGCTTCCATGGAACATCTGCTCATGCTTGTCTCCGTGGCCATTGCAGTGGCGGGCATCCTTCTCGCTCGCTATCTCTATCTCCAGCGCACCGAGCTGCCCGGAAAGTTGGCGGCAAGCTGGCCGCGGCTTTACCGGTTGGTCTATCGCAAGTACTACGTGGACGAAATCTACGACGCCATGTTTGTGAACCGGGCGAAGGACCTGGGCACGACGCTGGGCGCGTTTGACAACGCCATTGTCGACGGGCTGGGTGTGAATGGCGCGGGCTGGCTGACGCGCGTCACCTCGCGGCTCTCCATCGCTTGGGACACGTGGATTGTGGACGGCCTGGTGAATTTCCTGGCGCGGGTGATCAACCTGCTGAGCTATCCGGTACGCATGATCCAGAGCGGGCTGGTGTCCGGCTACGCGCTGCTCATCATCCTGGGCGTGCTGATCTTCCTGGGCTATTACGGATTTCACATACGCTGAGAGGCGGAAGAAATGGACTTCTTTGCAAATCACATCTTGAGCGTGGTTCTGTTCACGCCGCTGTTGGGTTCGCTGCTGCTCCTGTTTGTGCCGCGCGAAAGTGAAAACGCCCACCGCGTGCTGGGAAACCTCTTCGGCATCCTCGCATTTGTCGTTTCATTGCCGCTCGTCGCGTGGTTCCAGGCGGGCAAGCCCGGCTACCAGTTTCAGGAAACAGCAAACTGGATCCCTTCCATCGGTGCGACTTATCACCTGGGGATTGACGGCATCAGCTTCCTGCTGGTGATGCTGACCACGCTGCTCGGGGCCATCTCCATCCTCTCCTCCTGGTCCGCCATCCAGCTTCGCAAGAAGGAATACTACATCCTCTTCCTTCTGCTCCAGACCGGCATGCTGGGCGTCTTCATGTCGCTCGACTTCTTCCTGTTCTACGTCTTCTGGGAAGTCATGCTCGTGCCGATGTACTTTCTGATCGGTGTGTGGGGCAGCGACCGCCGCCTCTACGCCGCGATCAAGTTTTTCCTCTATACGCTGGCAGGCTCCGTGGTGATGCTCCTGGGAATCCTGGCCATCTATTTCAAGGCCGGAGGAACGACCTTCGACGTGCCCACGTTGCTCAACGCCGTGGCGAATTTCCCGGACTCGCTCAAGGTCTGGCTCTTCTGGGCTTTCTTTTTCGCCTTTGCCATCAAGGTGCCGATGTTTCCGTTCCACACCTGGCTGCCAGACGCGCACACCGAAGCTCCCACGGCAGGCTCGGTCATTCTGGCCGGCGTCCTGCTGAAGATGGGCACGTACGGTTTCCTGCGCTTTTCGCTGCCGCTGCTGCCGCAAGGCCATGAAGCCAGCCACAAGATCATCACCATCATGATCGTGCTCTCCTTGGTGGGCATTGTGTACGGCGCGCTGGTGTGCATGATGCAGAAGGACATGAAGAAGCTGATTGCCTACAGCTCGGTGAGCCACCTGGGCTTCTGCACCATGGGCATCTTCGTGCTGACTCCGCTGGGCCTCTCCGGCAGCGTCATCCAGCAGATCAATCACGGGATCTCCACCGGCGCGCTCTTTTTGATTGTCGGGATACTCTACGAGCGCCGCCACACGCGCCTGATTTCCGAATTTGGCGGGCTTTCGACGCCTATGCCGAATTTTGCGGCAGTGTATTTGATCGTGAGCCTCAGTTCGCTGGGTATGCCGCTGCTCAACGGCTTCATTGGAGAATTTACGATTCTCTTCGGCACCTTCGAAGTCAGCAAGACTTGGGCGGCCTGGGGAACTCTGGGAGTGATTCTCGGGGCGGCGTATTTGCTGTGGCTCTACCAGCGCGTGATGTTTGGCTCGGTCACCAACCCGGCCAACGAACACCTGCGGGACTTGAATGCGCGAGAGTACGCCACACTCTTGCCGCTTGTCGCGCTGGCCTTCTGGATCGGAGTTTATCCCAAGCCGCTCTTCCGCTATCTCGAGGAGCCGGTGCACGAAATCGTTCAGAAGGCGAATCCCGGATATTACAAGGGGGAGCGCGCTGCGGCCCCTGCGCTCCCGCTAGCGCCTCGAGTGGCGGCTGAAAAACAACTCCATGTAGCGGGGGGATCGGCGCCTGCGACGGATGCCTCCAAACCAGCAGGAGCGGCTCGATAAGCGGACTCTATGCCCAGCCCATTCTTTGACATCCGGGAATTCCCCCTGATTCAGCCCGAAGCGGAGCTCGCGCTCTTCGGCGTGGCCATTCTGCTCATTGACACGTTTTTGGAGAAACGCGAAAAGTGGTTCAACGCCGCTACCGCGCTCGTCGGCGTGGGCTTCAGCACGCTGACCTTGGTGGGGCTGCCGGATTTTCTCGTGCGAAACCTGCAGGGTTTCGCGGGCGGGCGCTTCGCGATTCGCGGGCTTGCTGGAATGATGCGCGGCGCGGAAGCAGCCAACCCGGGTTTTCCCGGCTTTCCCGGTTTCAACGGTACGATCCTCGTGGATCATTTCTTCATTTTCTTCTCGTTGATCTTCCTAGCGGCCACGGCCCTGGTCATCCTTCTATCGGTGCGCTACATGGAAATCGAAGATGAGCACCACGGCGAGTATTACGCGTTGATGCTGTTCGCCACAGTCGGAATGATGTTCATGGCCTCGGGAGTGGACCTGATCGTTCAGTTCCTCGGTCTGGAAACGATGGCCATCAGTTTCTACATCCTGGCGGGTTTTCTGCGGCGCGAGCGCCGCTCGAATGAAGGCGCCTTGAAATACCTCCTTCTGGGGGCATTCAGTTCCGGCGTACTCGCCTATGGCTTCTCCATTCTGTTTGGCCTGACGGCCTCGACGAATCTGTTCGACATTCGCGCCGTGCTTGCCAGGAGCTACAAGCCCGACGACATCCTGGTGTTTCTCGCGTTTGTCACCATTGCCGCGGGGCTGTTTTTCAAAGTGGCGGCGGTGCCGTTCCACCAATGGGCCCCGGACGTTTACGAAGGCGCGCCGACCTCGATCACCGCTTACGTCAGTGTCGCTTCCAAGACCGCCAGCTTCGCATTGCTGCTGCGGATTCTCTATGCCTTCGAGCCGTCCAAATCTCTGTGGCTTATCTTGGTCGCGGGTGTGGCGGTTGCCTCGATGACCATCGGCAACCTGGCGGCCATCACGCAGTCCAACGTCAAGCGGCTGATGGCCTATTCTTCGATTTCTCACGTCGGCTACATTCTGCTGGGCGTTGTCGCTGCGTATTCGCAGGAAGATGGGCTTAACGCCACGGCCCTGAAGGGCATCGCCTTTTATCTTTTGGTGTACGCGTTCATGAACACCGGTGCGTTCGCCATCGTGATTCTGCTGCGCCGCCAGGGGCTGATTGGTGATGAACTGGAAGACCTCAACGGCCTCTACAAGCGCAGCCCCGGCGCCGCGGTTCTCCTGCTGATTTTCATGCTCTCGCTTGCGGGGATTCCTCCGACCGCGGGTTTTCTGGGGAAGTATTATATTTTCCTCGCGCTCATCGAGACCAAGCACTACTGGCTGGCGGTCTTTGGCGTGTTGTACGTGGTTCCGGCGCTGTATTATTACTTCCGCCTGGTGAAACACGCCTGGCTCACCGAGCCTGCCGACGCCCTCCGGCCTTCGGTGACGTTCGGCCAGGCCGTTGCGCTGGCGGCCACGGTTCTCATCACGCTGGGCGCCGGCATCTACCCGGAGCCCTTCGCGCGCCTCGCCAGCTTCGCCTTTGCCCTTGGACGCTGATCCATCGAACGGCTCACCCCCTCCGGAACGTCCCCGGCCGCCCCTGAACTTTGCCCGCAATCTTGCGATGGCCATGGAGCTTCCCTTTATTCTCGTTGCTTCCATTCTCGTCGGGGGTGGTTTGGGCTATGTGCTCGATAAGAAGCTGGGAACTACACCGGCCTTTGTGCTCCTTCTGGGCATTCTTGGGTTTGGCGCCGGAATGTGGGATATCATCCGGCGCGTCAAGAGTGTTCCAAAGTGACGACATCTGTCCCGCAGGAGTCGCCGCAAAAAGTCCAGACCCGCGTGGAATGGCTTATCGTGAGCATAGGCGCGGCTGGCGCATTGCTCGTCGCGGTTCGCTGGAACCTTCGTTCCGCCGCTGGGTTTGCGCTGGGAGCCGCGCTCAGTTGGCTAAACTACCGCTGGCTAAGAAAGGGAGTAGCCACAATCGTACCGGCTCCCGCGATTCCGCCCTGTCCGCCATCCGAAGGAGAAGAGCGCGAGGAAACTCCTCAAGCCCCGCCTCGCGGAACCAAAAGGGCATTCGCAAAATTCTTTGCCCGCGCTGTTTTGTTGTTGGGCACCCTCTATGCTATTCTCTCGTATTCTTTGTTGCCTGCCGCGCCGTTCCTGGCGGGTCTGTTCGCGATGGTCGCGGCGGTCATGGCCGAACTCCTCTACGAATTGATGTGGCACAAATGGTAGGCGTCCGCGTGGCGCAACCGCACGAAGGTGCGAAGCGTCCCGACGACAAGTTGCGAGGAACATGGAAGAACACATCCTGGGTGTGACCAAGCTGATCAACTGGCTGCTCGGCAAGCCGGCAGCCGCTCTTCTTTCGGCGCTGCACATTCAACCGGACAACCCCGAGTATCCCATTCCCAACCACATCGCCATGGAGTTCGTTGTTTTCGCCTTTGCGTTGGTCTTTTTTCTCTGGCTGAAGAGCCGCCTTTCTGTGGAGAGGCCGGGCGGAGCCCAGCAATGCATGGAGATTCTCCTGACCAACCCCATGGGACTTGGCGTTCGCGACCTGTTGCAGAACATGGCCGGGCACACCTTCGAGCGCTATATTCCCATGATCGGGAGCATCGGGATGTTCGTTTTGATCTGCAATCTGATCAGCCTCGTGCCCGGATTTGCATCTCCAACGGCGACGAGCTCCGTGCCTCTCGCCTGCGCCGTGGTCGTCTTCCTGTATTACAACTACTCCGGTATTCGCCATCATGGCCCGCTCGGTTACGGAAAACACTTCCTCGGCCCTTCGTTGTGGCTTTCACCTTTCATGGCTCCCATCGAGTTAATCAGCAACTTCGCCCGGCTGCTCTCCTTGACCGTGCGTCTCTGGGTCAACATGCTGGTCAGCGAATTGCTCTACGTAACCTTCTTGGGCCTGGCCCTCATGCTCTTTCTGTTTGTCGGGCACTTGAATCCCGTCGGCTACGCGCTAGCTCCTGTGCCGGTCCTGGCAGGAGTCATTTTCATCGCGTTGCATATTTTCGTGGGGATTCTCCAGGCCTTTGTGTTCACGATCCTCCCGGTAATTTACTTGGGTGGCGCCGTCGCCGGAGGCCACGGCGACGACCATTAGCGCGCATTCATTCTGGCTTGATCTGCCGCTCAGTGTGATCCCGGCTGCACGAGGGATGTCCGGGAGCCACCTCCTGGCGGCCATTCCTAGCGAAGGAGAAACACCATGAGAAAGTACGCAGTAGTGCTGCTTGTGCTCCTGGCAGTTTGCCTGGTCGCCCCGGCGGCATTTGCGCAGACCAACTCCGCGGGCGGCGCAGCACCCGCCACCAACTGGGTAGCCATCTCCGCCGGGTTTTCCATGGCCATCGGCGCGGCAGGCTGCGGTTACGCGCAGGGCAAAGCTAGCGCGGCGGCGTCCGAAGGTTTTGCACGAAACCCCGGGGCCAGCGCCTCGATTCAGAACATGTTGATTCTCTCGCTTGTTCTGATTGAATCCATGGCGCTGTACGTCTTCGCGATCATCTACCTAAAGGTTAAGTAAGCCGGCCTTTCGGTCTCTCCACAACCAACAAGGAATTTGGCCCGGGGGCGCAAGCCGCCGGGCCTTTTCTTTTGCATGAGCGTTTTTCGGGTGCCGGTTCAGCGCTGGAGGAGTCCAGCTTGCGAGACAAACCCCATCACGCGGTTCGGAAATAGTCCCAGATAGACTGTAGCGGCCGCAGCAAACACCAAAACCGCCGCCACCGGTGCTGGGACGCGGACCTTGGCGATGGCTTCCTGCGGCTCCCGCATATACATCACCACGATGACCCGCAAGTAGTAGTAGGCTCCAATCACGCTGTTGATCGCCATCAGGATGGCCAACCAGATAAGCCCCGAGTCCAGCGCCGCCTTGAAGATGTAAAACTTGCCGAGAAATCCCGCCGTAATCGGCAGGCCCAGGAGCGAAAGCAAAAACAGGCTTAGCGCCGCAGCCGTAAGCGGCTGGCGCTGGCCGAGCCCCGCGTAGTCCTCGATTTCCAAATGCCGCTCGCCCGTGCCTCCGAGATGCCCCACGATGGTGAACGCGCCCACCTTCATCAGCGCGTAGGCCAGCAAATAGTAGAGCACCGCCGCCAATCCAATTTCGCTGCGCGCGGCGAAGGCCACCAGGATGTACCCCGCATGGGCGATTGAGCTGTACGCCAGCATGCGCTTGAGGCTTGTCTGCACGAGCGCGCCGAGATTTCCCACGAACATGGTCAGGACGGCGGCGATCCACAGCGCCCAAAACCAAAAGTCCTGCGCCGCGGTCACCGTGGCCAGAATGCGCAGCAGCAGCGCAAACGCCGCCGCTTTGGGACCTGCGGAGAAGAGCGCCGTGACCGGCGTCGGCGCGCCTTCGTATACATCGGGAGTCCATACCTGAAAGGGAGCCGCTGCGACCTTGAATGCCAGCCCGACGAAGACCAGCGCGAGCCCCAGCCGCACGAGCGTCAGGTGGGAGCCCGTCGCGGAATCGTTCATTTGAGGGAGGAACGTTGTGCCCGTTCCTCCATACAGCAAGGCAATTCCGTACAGAAAAAATGCCGTGGCAAACGAGCCTAGCAGGAAATACTTCATCGCCGATTCATTCGCCTTGGGCGCGTCTCGGCGGTAGCTCGCCAGGATGTAGCTCGAGATCGAGCTCATCTCCAGCCCGATAAATGCGGTGACCAGTTCCTGGGCGCTGGCCATTACGCCCATTCCGGCCGTGGCAAACATCACCAGCGCGTAATACTCACCGCCGCGAAGCTGTTCGCGCTCGAGGTATTCACCCGAGCTGAGAATCACCAGCACCGCCACGGTCCCCACCAGGACGTGGAAGAAGAAACTGAACCCGTCAATCGCCAGCAGCCCGTGGAACGCCTTTCCCGGCAGGGCCCTCATATAGAATGTGGACGCCAGGCTTGCGATTGCCCCAAGGAGCGCCAAAGCGCCGGACACTTGCCTTCTGCCAGCCGGCAGGAACGGCTCCATCACCATCACCAGGATTCCGGTGATGCACAACACAATCTCCGGCGCCAGTCGATAGAAGTCTTCGGTTTGAGGGAACATTTATCTCGTTCCGATCTCTTTCACGCTGGCACTTGCGGGCCCACGAGTCGCGGTTTTGGCGCCCGGCCCAGCCGTTGTATTGCCCGGCGCGCCGGCCGAATAAATCGTGTTGCGCTTCATCTGTTCGAGCACGTTCTGGCAGGACGCCTCGAATCGCCGCGTGAACATGGGCGAACCCACGCCCATCCACAAAATCACCACGGCCATCGCCACCAGGATCCATTTCTCGCGTGGCGAAACATCCGGAAGCGCGCGGTTCTTCTCCGACGTAACTTCCCCAAAGAAGACCCGTTGGTACGACCACAACAGATACACCGCGGACAAAATCACTCCCGCCGCTGCAAAGCTCGCCCACTGCCAATGCTGTTGGTAGGTCCCCAGCAGGATCAGGAACTCGCCCACAAATCCGTTCAGCATGGGCAAGCCGAGCGACGAAAGCGCCACGAACAGAAACAGCGCGGCGAGGCGCGGCATCGGCGTGGCCAGGCCGCCAAACTCACCGATCCAGAATGTGTGCCGCCGCTCGTACAGCATTCCCACCAGCACGAAGAGCGCCCCGGTCGAAACGCCGTGGTTCAGCATCTGGTAGACCGCGCCCTCGATTGAAATGGGATTAAACGCAAAAATTCCCAGCACAACAAATCCCAGGTGGGCCACCGAAGAATACGCCACGAGTTTTTTCAGGTTGGGCTGCACCATCGCCACCAGCGCCGCATACAGAATGCCGATAATCGCCAGTGTGGCGATAGCGGGTGCGAACTTGTGCGACGCTTCGGGAAACAGCGGCAAGCAAAAGCGCAGCATGCCGTAGGTGCCCATTTTCAGAAGCACGCCGGCCAGAATGACGGAGCCGGCCGTCGGCGCTTCCACGTGCGCATCGGGCAGCCAGGTGTGTAGCGGGAACAACGGCACCTTGATGGCAAAGGCGATAAAGAACGCGCCGAAAAGCAGCGTCTCGGTGAGCGGCGTGAGGTGGACCAGCCCGGTCTGCAGCATTCGCTGAATGACTGGCAAGTCAAACGTATAGGTTTCGGCGCCTGCTTGAACGGCCAGAAAATGCAGCCACAGAATTCCCACCAGCATCAGGATCGAACCGGCCATCGTGTACAGAACGAATTTCAGCGCCGCGTAAACCCGCCGCTCGTGTCCCCAAATGCCGATGAGGAAGTACATCGGCAGCAGCATCACTTCCCAGAAAAGGAAAAAGAGGAACAGGTCAAGCGAGAGAAAAACTCCGATGACGCCGGTTTCCAGCACCAGCAGCATCAAGAAGAATTCTTTCACGCGTGTCTGGATACTCGTCCACGACGCCAGAATGGAAATCGGTGTCAGGAAAGTGGTCAGCAGGACTAGGAACAAGCTGATGCCATCTACGCCGAGGTGGTAATTGATGGAGGGACTCTGGATCCACGCGTGGAATTCTTCCAATCCGTAGCCGCCTCGCCCGATGGGTACGCCGGGAATCAACAGCAGGGACAGCGCGAATTCTGCGAGCGAGGTGGTCAGCGCCAGCCGGCGGATCCACACATGGTCGTCGCCGCGAAGCAGCAGCAGAGCAAGCGCGCCGAGCGCGGGGAGAAACGTGATAGCGGTGAGCAGATGCATGTTCGGCAAATCAGTTCCCCATTCCCGGCGGCGGCTTCAGCACCGGCCACAGCACCACGGCGATAAACAAGATCGCTCCCACCACAACCCACGCCGCATAACTGCGGGTGTTTCCCGACTGCACGCGGCGCACGCGTTCGCCCACGCCTTGCGCGCCGTCGGCCAAGCCATTCACGGAGCCGTCGATCGCGCCGTCATCCACTGTGTTCCACAGCACGCGCGTGGAAATCCATATCAGCGGCCGCACGATGATTGCCGCGTAGAGCTCGTCCACAAAGTACTTGTTCAGCAGGAGCCTGTACGCTCCGGGCAGCGATTTTGCCAGGCGGTTGGGCGTATCTTTCCGCCGAAGGTAGAACCACCACGCCACCAGGAAGCCAGTCAGGGCGATACCCACAGCGACCGCGGCAAGCTGAAGTTCGAGCGCTCCAGCCGCGCTTGATCCCTCTGCCGTTCTTGCTTGCCCCATGGCCGGCCCCAGGAATTCTTCAAAACGGTCGCTGCCGCCAAAAAATGCCGGAGCTGCCAGCCATCCGCCCACGACGGAAAGCACG
>DASQHY010000133.1:0-6416 GCA_035631855.1 Candidatus Acidiferrales bacterium | reverse complement strand
GGATGAAGGCTGCCCCGCTCCAGTCCGGCCGTGCGTGACACACTTCGAATAGGAAGTTGCGCAGGATTTCCGAGCCCCGGTCGGTGTGGCGCACTTCCGGATGGAACTCCACCGCATAAATCCTATGCACGGGGTCTTCCGCGGCAGCGACGGCGTTTTCCGTGAGCCCTGTGACCCGGAACCCTTTCGGCAGGGAACGCACATGGTCGCCATGGCTGTTCCAGATCTGAAACGTTTTCGGGAACCCTCGAAACAGCGCCGACTCGTTTTGCGGTTTGCCATTCTGCAATTCCAGGACTGCCCGGCCGTATTCCCGCCGCTCGGCCCGTTCCACCTGTCCGCCAAGCGTGTGCGCGATCCACTGCATTCCGTAGCAAATGCCCAGCACGGGCACTCCCAACTCCAGCACGCGCGGGTCGCAGACCGGCGCGGCTCGGTCGTAAACCGAGCTCGGCCCGCCCGAGAGCACCACACCGGACGGGTCATACTTGCGGATTTCCTCCAGAGGAGCCGTGCACGGAAGAATGGCCGAGAAGACTTGCTGCTCGCGGATCCGGCGCGCAATCAATTGCGTGTACTGCCCGCCAAAGTCGAGCACCACCACGCCGCCTCGCTCGTTCATGCTTCCCCTCCCCGCCACCGCGGCTTCAGGCCACAACAATATTCACCAATTTGTTTGGCACGACGATCTTTCGCACCACCCGTCTGCCATCCAGTTGCGCCGCGACATTCGGCTCCGACAGCGCGCGGGCCAGGATCTCCTCTTCGGCAAGTCCCCCCTCCACCAGAATCTTGCCGCGCACTTTGCCGTTCACCTGCACGACGATCTCAAACTGTTCCTCGGCCGCCAGCTCCGGGGAGAACTCCGGCCACGACGCGCGGATCAGCCCCCCAGAATGGCCCAGCCTTTCCCACAACTCTTCGGCCAGGTGCGGAGTCATCGGCGCCAGCATCAGGGTCAGCAGCTCAAAGACTTCTTTCAGAACTTCCGGGCGGGTGCCGCTCTCGAGCGGCTCGTGCGCCTGCAGCTCGTTCACCAATTCCATCACCAGCGCCACTGCAGAGTTGAAATGCCAGCGCGTCTCGAAATCGTGCGTTACTCTCCGCAGCGTCTGGTGCGCCTTGCGCAGAACGGCCTTTTCCTTTTCACTGGCCGTGTCCGTTGAAAACTTGGCCTTCCGCGCCGATGCCAGTGCGCCCGAATGTTTCGAAACAAGTTTGTAAACGTTCTCGAGGAACCGTGAACAGCCCTTAATCCCCCCGAAGCTCCACTCGTAGTCCTTTTCCGGCGGCGCGGCAAACAGCGTGTACAGCCGCCCGGTGTCGCAGCCGTGCTGGACGGCCATTTCCTCCGCGCCCACCACGTTCCCGCGTGATTTGGACATGGCCACCCCGCCCTTCAACACCATGCCCTGCGTAAAGAGCCGCGCAAAGGGTTCCGAGCTTTGCACCAGCCCCATATCCCGCAGTACCTTGAAAAAGAACCGCGAGTAAAGCAGGTGCAGGATGGCGTGAACGATTCCCCCAATGTACTGGTCCACCGGAAACCAGTATTTCACCAGCGCCGGATCGAAGGGGGCGCGGTCATTCTTGGGGTCCAGATAGCGGATAAAATACCAAGACGAATCCACGAACGTGTCCATCGTGTCGGTCTCGCGCCGTGCCGCTCCCCCGCACTTCGGACACTTCGCATTCACAAATTCCGGCACACCGGCCAGCGGCGATTGGCCTTCCCCTGTCAATTTCGGATGGGCCGGCAGCAGGACGGGCAGTTGATCGTCGGGCACCGGCACCACGCCGCACTTCTCGCAGTACAGCACCGGAATCGGCGTTCCCCAGTACCGCTGCCGGGAAATCCCCCAGTCTTTCAGCCGGTACGTTGTCTGGGCTTTTCCGAATTTCTTTGCCTCTGCGTCGGCCGTCATCTTCGCGATGGCTTCTTCGGAGGAAAGCCCGGAATAGGGCCCGGAATTCACCGCCCGTCCATATTCCGTGAAGGCTTCCCCCATCTTCTTCTCGTCGAGCGGCGCGCCTTCACTGGGCTGGACCACCACGGGTTTCGGCAACCCGTACTTCGTGGCAAATTCGAAATCGCGCTGGTCGTGCGCCGGGACGCACATCACCGCGCCGGTACCGTATTCCATCAGCACAAAATTCCCAACCCACACCGGAATCTTCTGTCCGCCGAACGGATTGACGGCATGCCGCCCCGTGAAAAACCCCTCCTTCTCTCCGGTCGCCAGGTCTTCCGCCTTGGTGGACATCCGCCGCATTTGCGCAAGCTTCTCGTGAAACTCCTCGCGTTTCGGCGAACCCGCCAGCAGTTTTCCGAGCAGCGGGTGTGTCGCGGCCAGGATCACTGCCGACGCCCCGTAGATGGTGTCAATCCGCGTCGTAAAAACATCCACCGCCTCGCCCGCCAGCTCCGCAATGGCAAAACGCACCCGCGCGCCCTGTGACTTTCCAATCCAATTCCGCTGCATCAGGATGACGCGCTCGGGCCACGTGCCTTCCAGTCCCTTCAAATCGTCCAGCAACTGCTCGGCATATTGCGTCGTTCGCAGGAACCACTGCTCGATTTCTCTCGCTTCCACCTGCGTGTCCTCGTGACGCCAGCAGCATCCGTTCACCACTTGCTCGTTTGCCAGCACCGTGGCGCACTTCGGACACCAGTTCACGCGGCTCTTTTTCCGGTAGGCCAGCCCGCGCTCCAGCAGGCGCAGAAAAAACCACTGGTTCCACTTGTAATATTCGGGCTCGCACGAGGAGATCTCGCGGCGCCAGTCGTAGCTGAAGCCGAACCGCTTCAGTGCGCGCTTGAACTCCTCGATGTTTCCGTTGGTCCACTCGCGCGGATGAATCCCGTGCTTGATCGCCGCATTTTCCGCCGGAAGTCCGAAGGCGTCCCACCCCATCGGGTGCAGCACGTTATATCCGCGCATGCGCTTCACGCGCGCCACCACGTCGCCAATCGTGTAATTCCGCATGTGGCCCATGTGCAGCGTCCCCGAAGGATACGGCAGCATCTCCAGCACGTAGTATTTCGGCCGACCCGGCTCCGCATCGGCCCACGAGGCCTGCTGCTCCTCCCAGACCTTTTGCCACTTCGCCTCAATCGCCTGTGGATCGTATTCCGCCACTTCCGTCTAGCTCCTCCGCTTCGACTTCGCCTTACCCTTGGTCCGCTTGCTCTTTGCTTTTCTCCGGGTCCTCTGGGTTTTCCCCGTTGAACTGGCGGCCCTTTTCTTGAGTCGCATCGCTTGTTCTTCCGCTTTCCTCGCGCGCGCGCTGCGCAACATGGAAAACCCGTCTTCCGCATCCGGGGCCTGCTCCGCACGGATGCCCGCCAGTCCCCACAACGTGCGCACGTTTCTCCGGTCGTCCCCCGGAGCATCGATTGGCGTTTCCAGAATGAACGCCCTTCCGGGAACTCCGTAGGGTCCGTCCGCCGCCAGCCGCGGGTGGTTCAGAATCCTGCCAAACGCCTCGAGGCCGATTTTCCCTTTGCCGATGTGTTCGTGCCGGTCCACGCGCGACCCCAGCGGAACCTTCGAGTCGTTCATGTGCACCACAAACACGCGCTCGAGCCCCACGGTCTGCTCGATCTGCTCCAGCGTGCTCTCCAGCCCTTTTTCCGTGGCGATGTCATACCCTGCCGCAAACAGGTGCGCCGTATCTATGCACACGCCCAGCGGCAAGTCCGGAAGCGCCGCGAGGATTGCGGCCAGCTCCTCTAGTCGCCAACCTACCGCCGTCCCCATCCCCGCCGTGTTTTCCAGAAGGATGCGCAGCCCGCCGAACTTGACCCCGCGGCAAGCCTGCCGGATTCCCTGCGCGATGGTGGCCACCGCGCGGTCCACCGTCTCTTCTCCCCGAGAGCCCGGATGCATCACCAGAAAATCCGCGCCCAGCGCGACCCCGCGCACGAGCTCGTCGTGAAATGTCTGGATGGAGCGCACGCGCAGCACCGGCTGCGCCGCAGCGAGGTTGATCAGGTAGTTGCCGTGGATAGCCAGTGGCCCCAGCCCCAGTTCGGCGCGCCGCGCACGGTAGCGCGTTGCATCCGCCTCGGGAATGCGCGACGCTCCCGGCCGCCCCCACATCCGCGGACTCGCGGAGAAAATCTGCAAGGCGTTGCAACCCAGCTTGTGCGCAATTTCCAGCGAATGCACGAGGTCGCCTGAAATGGACGTATGGATGCCGACGCGCAGGCTGCCATCCATCCACGCGGGCGGATGCGGAATGGGTTCAGGTTCCGGGCGGTATTCGTCTTCGTCGTCGTAGAGAGTCGGTGCAGTAGGCTCCGGATCGGGCATGCGTCAGGTGACCATCATGGCGGTTCGCGAACCCACCATTCTAGCCGAGCGCCGGACTTTCTCCAAGCCCGTCGTTTCCGCAGCCTTTTTTTTCTCGTCGTTGAGAACGGCGGGGCTCCGCTCGAGTCCTGGGCCCCGCCCTTCCCCGCCGCAAACTACCGGCCCAGCATCGAATAGCTCACGCTGCGTGAACGCGGTTCGTGCGGTTCCTCTGCACGCTGCTTGGCTGCCGCAAGTGCGCGTTCCGCGGGACGGTTCGCGATGCGTTCCAGAGCCTCGGCGATCCGAGCAAGTTCCTGCACCAGGTGATCCACCCCTCCCGCGCGATGAAGCACCACCACGTTGCTCCGGTAAAGATGCAGAACGGCCCAAATCGAGAAGCAGACCGCCGCGGCCGCCCCCGCCACGATGATGTCCCGGTCTGTGATCGTGATACTGCGGTGAAAGATTGTGAAGACATGTTCCGAGAGCAATAGTCCCTCCCGGCTGGGTTCAATTTGGAGAATCCCTTCTTAGAGGTGTTCCGAGGGCCGAGCTCGACACCTCCATTGTAGCAAGAGCGCCCCCGCCTTTTCTATGCGAAAATAATGGGGCGGGAAATAAATCTCTATGCGCTTTCTGTTGAAGTACGCCTCATTCATGGTTGGAAGCGTGGCTGCACAGGTACTTCTGCTAGCCATATTGTGCATTAGTGAATTTTTGTGGTTCGACCGCGGCCCCTTCGCCGCGATCTTTTCTCTTGCCGCCGGCTTGCTCCTGATCGTTGGCTATTTCTATGGCCTGGTCCGCTTACTAACGCGGCTCTGGCCGGGAAAGGGAGTGTCAGATGGCTTCGCCGCGCTCATGTTGTTTGCGGGACTCGGCATTAGCACCGGACTTGCAGCATGGTCTGGAGGTCATTGGCAAACATTTCTTGCGCGCCGATTCGTCTCACCGCCGGCGCTGCAAGTCTTCGGTCAGGATGCCGCAGACTACCTTTTGAGTTCTTTCCCTCGGAATATTCCTAAGTACATCGCCTCTGAAGCGAGAGCTGCAATCGTTGATTTCGATTCTACCGCTCGCTACCCGGTTACGTGGAAGGATGGTCCGGTGTGTAGCGTCCAACAGGGTGATGGCGTGGTGTCACTTGAAAAGGTTCTATTTCCAACGAGTGCGCTCCTGCCGTTCAAGGAGATCCGGGCGCACGCCCCTTCGTACCCAGTGTTTTGGCATCACAGCATCGAAGCGTACTATCGGAGCATGAGGTTGACTGCCACGGTCGAGCCACCAAAGGATTTGCAGAGTATCTTGGTAATCAGAGGTCACCTTAGGCTTCCCATTCTCTACGCGAAGGAAACCGAACCAGCTGTCTACAGTAACGTTGGCGCAACCACGGACGATGTAATCGATGTTCTTTTGCTGCCGCGACAGTACGAAACACGCGCCGTGGACAGATTACTATCCCAAGCCCGGACTGTGCCGGACTTCATTGGAATAGCAAAAATAGCACTGCTCGTTTTTGGATGCGCCTCCTTTGCGCTCGTTTCTTTTCTTCACTTCGGACTGAATCACAGGTTTAATCCCTCCTCGCAGCGGTGGGAGATCCGCGAAGTGCCCTAGCCAAGGCTGATCGCAAGCAGGTCGCCGCGTTAGCCCTGGTAGCTCGCGCTGGGCAATTCCCGATGCCAGCACGAGTGGGCCTGCGCCGAGCGCGCCGGTGGAAGAATCGGTTGTTGGTGGCATGGCTGGGATGCCCCACTACCCTTTCACGTGCGCAGAACCTCCGCCGCTGTCAGCGCGTAAATGACCGCGCATTTCGCCACCTTGCGCAGGTCCACATACTCATTCGGCCCGTGCGCCACGGTCAGCATTCCAGGCCCGTAGGCGTACGCCGGGATTCCTCGCGCCGCATAAAAACGCGTCTCTAGCAGTCCCGGACAGATCTCAAACGTCGGTCGCTTCCCGGTCACCGCCTTCACGCTCTGGGCAAGCGCCCGTCCCAAATCCTCTTCTTCGTCAGTGCCGCCGGACTCCCCTTCCTGAAAAATCTCAGTCTCCAGCCGAATCCCTTTGCGTTTCAGCTTCTCAAAGACGCGCAGCAATTCCTCTCGCTCGGCGGCC
>DASQHY010000132.1:0-31172 GCA_035631855.1 Candidatus Acidiferrales bacterium | reverse complement strand
TCGAGGGCCTCGTGCTGTTTGGCCGCGGGCACCACCGTGTAGGGCGGGCGGCCATGGGGATCTCCGACGTGGTCGCGGACGTGGTAGATCCCGCCGATGTACTTCGACGAGGTGAGCAGGGCGCGGTTGTACTCGCCGATGGAGCGGCCAATGCTGCGCCGGAGGATTTGGTATCCCTCGCCCGGCTTGGCGAGTTTGCTTTCCATGGAGCCCCAGAGCTCGTGGATGACGCCGATATCCTGCTTGAAATAAGCCAGCGGGTCGCTGGACTGGTCGAATTGGTTGACCAGCGGGTCGATGGCCAGAGGCGAGTACGTGCCCAAAGCGTCTTCGTCGGTGGAATAGGGAAGCATGGGGTCGGCAACGCGGGACGCAATTTTGGCAAGCCCGGCTTTCTCGTCGCCATCAATTGGTCTATACGCATACTCAATGGCCCAGTAGTCGTAGGGGCCAAGAGTGGGCGTGAGAAAGTGGCCCTGTTTTTCGCCCTTGGGGGCAATGACCACGGGATTGTAATCCATCACCGAGCCGGTCTGACCGATCTCTTCGGTCATCTTCACGTCGTTGAGCTCGCCGACCGGCAGAATGGTGCTGGCACGGAAATTGTGGCGCAGGCCGAGGGTGTGGCCGACCTCATGCGCGGTCACCTCGACGATAAATTCGTGCATGATTTTCTGGATGAGTTCCGGGCTGAGCTCGCCGCGAGCCTCCAAGACGGACACACCGAGGGCCGCCTGCTGAACCAGGCCTTCAGCGTAGTTGCATTGCAAAAAGGCGTGCTGGCCCCACAGCGCAGGAGGGGGATTCTCTTCCAGTGACGTGGGGACAGAGGGGCCGGCAAACTCTTCGGCATCGCGGCGCGTGAAACGAATGATGCCTTCATCAAACGTGATATCAGCGTCGTAGGTTTGTCCGGTGAAGGGATTGGCGCGCGAGTACCCAGCGGCATAGCCCGCATCCACGCCGGCAAACCAACGGATGGTGCTGTAGCGCGTGTCGGCGGCTTCCCAGTCGGCGTTGTCGGGCTGCTGCTTGACCACGATGGCGTCCTTGAAGCCAATGCGCTCGAAAGCCTTGTTCCAAAGCAGGATACCTTCCTTAAACCATTCGCGGTACTCGACAGGAATGGTGTTCTCGAGCCAGAAGACAATGGGCTGCTTGGGCGGCGAGAGCTTCGCGCTGGGATCGGATTTTTCAAGCTGCCAACGGTGGATGAAGCGCTTGTAAGGCGAACTGGGACGATCGGAAGTGTAGTCCTGGTGAACGACAACGAACTGGCCCACGCGGTCGTCGGCGAGGCGGGGCTTGTAGCCGGTGTCAGGGATGGCTGAGAGGTCGTACTTCACCAAGAAGGGGACGCTGCGCTGGTCGGCCAGAGTGACCGACGGTGTGCGCGGGTTGTCGGTGACAAAATGCAGCCACACATCGAGAATCACGTTTTGCGGGTAAGGCTTCACATTGCCAACCCAGCTGCCGGCCTTGTCGAAACGATAGACCGTAGGTTGATAGGACTGGTTCAGCGCAGGACCAAAGCCCGGAAGATCGCTGACGAAAAGCTCGGCAACATCTATGAGAATGCTCTTGCGCTCGGGATGAGGCTTGGAGAGGATCTTGGCGGTTCCCAGAATAGCATCGGGAAAGGAGCGCTCGGTGAAGCGCGCAGCAGGCGTTCCCAGCTCCGCGGTGAAGCTCGTGTTTTTCTCAATCCACTGAACGCTTTTGCCCAAACGGTGGAAAACGAAGGGGAAGCTGCCGCCCTGCTGTGAAGAATACAGGCCGCGCTCGCCGACGGCCTGCTCCGTAGTTCCCGCAAAGAGGAAGACCTTGTCGAGTTGGGCGGGGGGAATTTCGAGGAGCAGCTTGTTTTCGTCGGCCTTGTAATAAAAAGTGAACAGACCCTGCTTTACCTCGAAGTCCTTGATGACCTCGGCAAAGGCTTTGTCTTCGCCGGGTTTGGGAGCTTCAGGCTTCTTACCTTCTTCCGGCTTGGGCTGCGCGGTTTGATCTTTGGCGTCCTTCTTGGCTTCTTGAGGTTTTGCGGGCTGCAGCACCGCAGGCTGCCGGGCGAACGCCGCGCTCGACAATACCAGTCCAACGCCAGTCATAAATGCCAGAGCCAATCGAAGTCTTCTGCTCATGTTTCTTTCCCTCCGCAAGTTAGAAATACCGAGGATAAGCAACCGGAAGATCCGTGAAATGAGCCGCTGAGCTCTCGCAGAAAAAGCTGGACGAGCACGCCGGATTCGCAGGTGCGCGAACCTCTCCTCAAAACACCGGCTGGCGATACACCCCACTCGACAAAGGATAAGACGCACAATTTTGAGAAAAGTTTCCCACAGTGTGAAGCAATTCCAAGATTTGCAGCGGGCGAGCCGGGCTCCGCTAGCCTTCCAGAGTGGCGATGGCGTGCGTGGCGATGGCTTCGCCGCGGCCAATGGCGTCCACACCCTCGTTGGTTTTGGCCTTGAGATTAATCTGCCCGGGCTCGATGCCCAGGGCGTGGGCGAGCGCCTTGCGCATGGGAGCAAAATAGGGACCGAGCCTGGGCTTTTCGGTGATAACGACGGCATCGATCTGGCGGATGGAGAGACCGCGATCCACAAGAAGCTGACTGACGCGCTCGAGAAAGTGCAGGCTCGAGACACCCTTCCATTTCGGGTCGGTGTCAGGGAAGTGCGTTCCGATATCGCCGAGCCCCGCGGCGCCAAGAACGGCATCGCAAATGGCGTGTGCCAGGACGTCGCCATCGGAATGGCCCACCGGCCCTTTGTCAAAGGGGACTTCTACACCGCCGAGGATCAGCTTGCGGCCAGACGCAAGGCGATGAAGGTCGTAGCCGATTCCAGAGCGCGTGCTCACTTGGTGCGGCGCTCCTGTTCAAGATAGAAGCGCGCGAGGTCCATGTCGGCGGGGCGGGTGATTTTGATGTTGCGCTCTGAGCCCAGGACGACGTGAACATCGTGCCCGAGGCGCTCGACAAGCCCTGCTTCGTCGGAAGCGCTGACGCCGTCACGCTCGGCGCGGGCAAATGCCTCCTTCAACAGCTTGGCGGAGAAGGCCTGGGGAGTCTGCGCCAGGACGACGCGCTCGCGCGGAATGGTGCCGGTGATAAGGGCGACGTCTTCGGGCAGGCTGGCGCGCTTCACTTCCTTGACCGTATCCATGGCTGGGATGCCGAGGATGACGGCCTGGCGCTGGCGCGCCTCTGCGATGACGCGCTCGATCTGCTCGCGGGTCACGAACGGGCGGACGGCATCGTGCACCAGAATGATCTCCGTGTCCTGGGGGACTTCGCGCAAAGCCGCAGCCACGGAATCCTGGCGCGTGTCGCCGCCGCGGACCACGCGCACTGCCTGCGCGAAGTTCTCTTGGCGGATGCGGGCTTCCAGAGGAGCGACGCCGTCGCCGCGCGTGGCCACGATCATTTCCGTGATCGCTTTGCAGGAGGCAAGCCGGCGAAGCGTGTGGATCACCAAGGGGACGCCCTCGAGTTCGAGGAATTGCTTGGGGGTGTCGGCGCCCATGCGGGTGCCGAGTCCTGCGGCCGGAAGAATGGCGACAATGCGGCTCATGATGAGTTCGGGGCAAGCAGTTTATAACAGGAGGGAGTGAAGACAAAGCCAGTCCCGAAGAATGTGGACAGCGCGCTCGACCGGGCTGACGAAGGTGCCGGAGTTATTCGGTGCCGGTATCAGGGAAGACGGGTCGTGGAGCGCGCTCGCCCCCATGCCCCTCGGAGCGGCCCGAACCTTCGCCACGGCGTCCATTCGATTCCAAGCCTCCGGCGGCTGTGGCTCGCGCCTGTTGCTCGGCGCGTTCGTCCAAACGGCCGAAGATCATTTTTCCCGCAGTGGTCTGGTGGACCGAGGTAACGATCGTGTCGATGGTCTTGTTGATTAAACGGCGGGCGCCGTCCACGACGACCATCGTGCCGTCGTCCAGGTAGGCAACGCCCTGATTGTATTCTTTGCCTTCGCGCAGAATGAACACGCGCATCGCTTCGCCGGGCAGGACAACGGGCTTCAAAGCGTTGGCGAGTTGATTGACATTCAGAACGTCGATGCCCTGGACACTAGCGACCTTGTTCAAGTTGAAATCATTGGTGATGATCTTGGCGTTCGCATGCTTGGCCAGTTCGATGAGCTTCATGTCCACTTCGGAGATATTGGGGAAATCCTCCTCGGCAATCTGCACGTCGAGGTGCGGCATCTTCTGAATGCGCTGGAGGACTTCGAGGCCGCGGCGCCCGCGCTGCCGCTTGAGAGGGTCGGCGGAATCGGCGACGAGCTGCAGCTCGCGGAGGACGAACTGCGGGACCAGAATCACTCCGTCGAGGAAGTGTGTTTCACAGATGTCGGCAACCCGGCCGTCAATAATGACGCTGGTGTCCAGCAGCTTGACGACCGCGCGCGAAGCGTGCTCGGTATCAAAGAGCCCGCCGAGCACCTGAAGATTCAGCGTATCGCCTTTGCTCGCGCCCACCAGGGCCCCAACGTATCCCAGCAAGAGCAGCAGCGCCAGGCCGAGAAACGACCGGGTGCTATCGGGGATGGATGTGCGCAGCACAATCAGACTTACCAGCAGCGCGCCAAGGGTTCCGAGCAATGCGCCACCTGTGGCGCCGATCAGCCGGCGCACGCTGGCGCGGCGCAGGCGCATCTCGGCAAGAATCACCAGGACAGCGAAGACAAATCCGGCAGCTGCCGCGGGATTTCGCGCCAAACCAAAGGGACGGAAATAATAACAGGCGACAACGGACAGAGCGACGACGAGAGCGCGGACCAAAATGAGGTCCCACCAATTCCCGAAGAGGCCACCCCTTCCGGAACTCAATTCAGCGCGAGGAGAGCCCGTGTTCGAGGAAGGATTGCCGGAAACAGTTGCGAAACGACTAGAAATAGTAGGAGTGCGGCCCATGGTCCCCCCGAGTTGTCAAAAAGATTCCTGAATCGAACTGGCCCCGGGGAGGCAGAACCGAAAACAACCGCCCTGGGGATGAAAAATGGGAACTCGCTTTCCAAAAGACGTATATATCGAAAAGGGGTGCTTCGTCAAGTGGAAGTAAGCGTCTGAAAGCGAACGAGTTGGTTCAAGCAGAATAAAAGCGGGGAACTCGCTTGCTTACCGCGCAGAGCAGGTCGGACGTGACCGTATTGATGCCTCGCGCGACCACATTTGCGGGAAGGACGCTGGGGCCGTCCGCACCGTAAATGGTAACGACATCGCCGAGGCGAGCCTCGGGCACATCGGTGAGATCGATCATGGTCACGTCCATTGACACGATGCCGACTATCGGGGCCAGCTTGCCATGCACCAAACCGTTGCCACGGTTTCCGAGCGAGCGGTGCAAGCCGTCGCCATAACCCGCCGCAAGAACCCCAATTCGCGAGGGCCGCGCGGTAGTGAACCGGGAGTCGTAACCTACTCCCTGGCCCGGCGCGACGTTTCGCAGGCCGATGATGCGCGTTCGCAGGCTCATCGCTGGACGCAGCGGAAGACGGGCTTCGAATTCGGCGCGGCGTTCGGCGGGTTCGAAGCCGGAGTGATAGCCATACAGAATCGCTCCGGGACGCACCATGTCACCCCAGGTTTCGGGGCGGGCAGCGATGGCGGCGCTATTGGCCAGGTGCACGGTTCCGGGGGCGATCCCCAATTCCCGGAGGCGGGCGAGCGAGGCGAAAAAGAGTTTCTCCTGCTCCGCGGTCTGCTCCCCGTGAGCCGCCGGAGGGAAGATCCCCGATGAGGCAAAATGAGTGAAAACACCCCCCAGGCGGAGATGCTTGCACCGGGCGAGTTGCTGGGCAAAGCAATCCACATCGCCTGGGGCGATGCCCAGACGATTCATGCCCGAGTCAATCTTCAAGTGGAACTCGACAGGCCTGGCGGTGCGGCGCGCAGAGCGTTGCGCGCGCGAGGCAGCGAGTTCGAGCAGGCGAAGCTGCTCGCACCGGGTTATCGCGGTGACCAGACGATGCTCCACAATGCGCTGCTCTTCGCCGGGCCAGAAGCCGGTCATCACCAGGATGGGTTTCTTGATTCCCGCTTCCCGCAGCTCGATGCCTTCGCTCGAGCAAGTGACGCCAAACCAATCGGCGCCACCGCGTTCCAGGACCTTGGCGACGGGGGCAGCGCCGTGGCCATAGGCATTCCCTTTGACGACCGCGAGGATCTTTCGAGGCTGCGGCAGGTGCTCGCCAGAAGGATTGACATACTTGCGGATGGCGCGGAGGTTTTCGCAGAGCGCCGAGAGACTGATTTCAGCCCAGACGGGCCGCCCCTGAAACTTCACTTCCTTCGTCCGTGCTCCAGGCATCCCAGCCCGCCTCAGCGCAGAATTCAAGCATAGTCCAAGAGACCGTGTACGCGCACACGAATTCCGCGGCAGCGCGCCGCTAAAGGTGCAACAGCGCACATTTCGACAAGCTGGAGAGCACCTCAGCGGCCACGCCGGGAAGGAATGGGCTTGCCTGCAAGTCTAGTGAAATGAATTCGTAAAGCTGCTTCGGTGGGCAGACCCCATGCAGCTCCAGATGAGGCGAGGCAGGGAGAACACACCGGTGTGGGCTGGCGCACGCGGGCGGAGGGAGAAAAAAGCCTGCCTACTCCTGCGTCCAGGTATCCGGAGCTGCTTCCTCAAAACGTGTGAACTGGCTCAGGAAAACGAAATTGACGCGGTCGGTGGGACCGTTGCGCTGCTTGGCAATGACCACTTCGGCTTTGGCGCGCTCCTCGGGAGGTTCGTCCGGCTTGAAGGCGTTGGGCCGGTTGATGAAAAAGACCACATCGGCGTCCTGCTCGATGGCGCCCGACTCGCGCAGGTCGGCGAGCTGTGGACGGCGATCTTCGCGCTCGGGAGCGCGAGTGAGCTGGCTCAGGACGAGCACGGGAACCTGCAGCTCTTTGGCGAGCCCCTTGAGGCCGCGGGTGATGCTGGAAACCTCTTCGTTGCGGTTGCCAAAGCGGCCGCGCGCCGCAATGAGCTGGAGGTAATCCACGACTACCAGAGACAATTTCTTGTCCCGTTTCAAACGGCGGGCCTTGGCGCCCATCTCGACGACGGTGGCCGAGCCGGTGTCGTCAATCCACAGCGGCGCTTCGGAAAGGCGCGCCAGCGCTTCGGTCATGCGCCGCCAGTCTTCCCTGCCCAGGTGGCCGGTGCGGAACTTGTGTGAGTCGATGCGCGCCTGCGATGCGAGCAAGCGCTGCAGCAACGATTCCTTGGACATTTCCAGGCTGAAGACGGCCACCGACCCGCCGCCGTGCAGAGTCACGTTTTCCGCGATGTTCAGGGCGAGCGCGGTTTTCCCCATCGAAGGACGCGCGGCCAGAATAATAAGTTCGGAAGGCTGCAAGCCGGAGGTCAAATTGTCGAGCTGGGCGTAGCCCGTCGAGATGCCGGTGACGCGCCGGCCTTCGGTGAAGATTTTTTCGAGGCGGTCGAAGCTGTCGCGAACCAGCTCCTTGACGCCAATCAAGCCGGTGCGGGCGCGGTCTTCGGCAAGCTCGAAAATAGAGGATTCCGCGCCGTCGAGTATGGTATCGGCATCTTCTTCGGCATCGAGCGCGCGCTGCTGAATCTTGTGTGTGGTGTGGACCAGATTGCGCAGGATGGCCTTTTCTTTGACGATGCGCGCGTAGTGTTCGATGTTGGAAATGTGCGGGACGCCGTCGAGAAGCTGCGCGAGATAGGCAGCGCCGCCGGAGGCTTCCAGCTCGCCGTGGCGATGCAGCTCTTCGGTCAGCGTCACCAGGTCAATGGCTTGCTGGTTCTCGTGGAGCGCGATCATCTGCTGAAAAATGCGGCGATGATGATCGTGGAAAAAATCGTCGGCGCGGAGCTTTTCGATGGCCATATTGATGGAGTGATTGTCCACCAGGATGGCGCCGAGGACGCTGCGCTCGGCCTCCAGATTCTGGGGCAGCGGGCGTTCGAGTGTGGGTTGAGTGGCCATCTTTACAGGATTCGCCTTATTTTCGCCCAAGCGCCCCGTCGGCGCAAGCAGCTTTTTAGCAGGCCCACAGAGCCTGATGCTGGCGAAAGGATGGGGCATTGTCGGTGAGCCGGTAAGGAAGGGTCAATCACACGGGGGATGTGGAAATTCGAGTCGCAGTGAATAAGTCAGCGGATAAGGAAAAGCTGTGAGAAAGCTGTGCGGATAGGGGAAATCTTTGGGAGCCTGCTGACACCAAATGCCGGAATTCGAGTTGTAAACGGAAAGTTGCTACGCTTCTTTTTCCACAATGACCTTTACGGCCCCGGTGATCTCCTGATAGATCTTCGCGCTCACCTGGTATTCGCCGACAACTTTGATGGGTTCGGCAAGTTGGATGTGGCGCTTGTCAACCTGGAAGCCCTGTTTGGCGAGTCCTTCGGCTATGTCGGCCGAAGTGACCGAGCCGAAAAGCTGGTCGCTCTCGCCGGCCTTGCGCGCAAAGCGCAGGGTGACGCCCGCCAATAATTCGGCCTGTTTTTGGGCGGCTTCGCGCTCGGTGGCGGTGCGCTTGGCCAGCGTGGCGCGGATTTTCTCCAGCCGCTTCAGCGAAGAGGCCGTTGCCTCGATGCCCAGCTTGCGCGGCAGCAGATAGTTGCGCGCGTAGCCCGCAGCGACTTCCACGATCTGGCCGCGCGTGCCCAGCTTTTCCACATCTTCCTGCAAGATAATCTGCATCGGTCTTTCTCCCGGGAAATTGTGTTCCGGCCGGAAACCACGGCCGGCGATCACATGCCAGTGGCAAACGGCAGCAAGGCAATGTTGCGCGCGCGCTTGATGGCTTCGCCGAGCCAGCGCTGGTGGCGCGAGCAGGTGCCGGTCATGCGCCGCGGCAGAATCTTGCCACGGTCCTGGATGAACGGCTGGAGCATCTCCACTTTCTTGAAGTCGATGAAGTCCACGCGGTCCACGCAAAACCGGCAAACTTTCTTCTTGCGGAAGAATTGCCGTTTACCCTTGCGCGGGCCGCCAGGGCCACCCGGGCCGCTGGGCCTGCCTTGCCCGCCTTCGCGGCGCGGAGGCCCTCCATAAGAGGATCCGCCTTGCGGTCTTTGTTCTTCGGCCATCGGTGTTCCCTTTCTTCGAAAAGATTCTCAACAATTCCCTGCCGCGCGCCGTGTTAGCCTTGCGCGGCCGCGTGCTCGGCGGAGGGCGCTGCGCCCGCAGCGGGTTTACGGGGTCGGCGAGCGGCCTTACGGTCGCGCTTGTGCTGGAACTTCTGCTGGCGCTTCAGCTCTTCATCGAGCCGCACGGTCAAGTACTTGATGACCGCGTCGGAGACCGCCAGGCGCCGTTCGAGCTCGCGGATCAGCTCGCCCTGCGTGCTCTTGATCTGCAGATAGACGTAATAGCCCTCGCGGTGCTTGGCCACCCGATAGGCCATCTTGCGCGTGCCCCACTTCTCGAGCTTTTCGACTTTGCCGCCTTTTTCCGCGCAGGCATGCTCGAGCGCGGTGATGGTTTTTGCGACCTCCTCTTCCGGCGTGGCCGGGCGGCAGATAAAGATCAGATCGTACAGGCGTTCTTCCATGTGTTCCTCGTTTCCCTTTTTCTCGTCCTCAAACTATTCCCGGGCTGCAGCCCTCGCTACACCGGCTCGGCCGGAGGCGGAACGCGCTTGTTGAAGCGATTCATCGCCCCCGCAACTCCCTCGGTCAGAATCAACTCGACCGCTTCCGCCGCCTGCTCCACCATTTCCCCGGCGATTTCCAGTTCGGCCTTGCGCATCGCATGAAGAACATAAGCGGCGCGGTCGGCGACCGGATGCTCCGGCCGGACTCCCAGTCGGACTCTCGCAAAGGCATCCGTGCCCAGCGCCCCGATAATCGAATTCAAGCCGTTGTGCGTGCTGTTGACGCCGCGCTCGCGAATTCGAATCATGCCCCACGGCAAGTCCACTTCATCGAACAGGACGATCAACTCCGCGGGGTTGAGCTCGTAGCGCTCGACCAAATCGCGCACCGCGAGGCCGCTGAGATTCATCATCGTCTGCGGCTTGGCCAGGAGAACTTCCTGCCCGGCGAGCGTTCCGCGGCCGACGTACGCTTTTGCTTCAGGCCGCTCGACACGA
This sequence comes from Candidatus Acidiferrales bacterium, assembly GCA_035631855.1. GTDB lineage: Bacteria > Acidobacteriota > Terriglobia > Acidiferrales > UBA7541 > DASQHY01. The sequence continues at coordinate 21,110 of DASQHY010000132.1, read as the reverse complement.
ATCCCCGCGGTGTGGGCGAGCCGGTCGACGGCCAGAAAACCCAAGTTGTGCGGCGTCCAGATGTATTCCGGGCCAGGGTTGCCGAGCCCTACGATGAGCCTCATCCGCCGCACCGCCGTGGAGCAAATCGTTCGAGTTCTTCTGCGCTTGAAAAGGAGAGGCGGCACGCACCCATCGCGCACCACGCCGCCGCACCGCTACTTCTTCTTCTCCTTTTCCTTTTCTTTCTCTTTGGGCTTTTCTTCGGCAGCCTCGGCCACCTCTTCGCCTTCTTCTTCCTTCTTGCCCTTCTTGATGACCTCGGGCTCGGCTGGAGCCGCCGCCTCCGCAGCCACCGCCTCGGCGGGCTTTTCTTCCTCGGCGCGCAGAGCCACCACGTGAGCGATGACGCGCTGCGGATCAGTTACCAGGGTCATTTTCGATTGGTCCAGCGGGAGATCTCCCACGCGAAGCTGTTTGCCGATCATCAGCTCGGTAACGTCCACACGGAATTCGCCGGGAATTTCACCGGGCAAGCATTCGATTTCCACTTCGCGTGTGACCATCTCAAAAATGCCGCCCTGAAGCTTCACGCCCTGAGGCTCGCCAAAGGTGTGCACCGGCACCTTCACCTTCATGCGCACGTCCATGGCGATTTTCAGCAAGTCTACATGGAGCAGCGCGCCCTTGACCGGATCCACTTGCCAGTCTTTCAAGATGGCCGGGTGCTGGTGGTTGCCGAGCTTTATTTTGAAGATGGTGTTGTGCCCGGATTCCGAGCGCAGGATGCCTGCAACCTGCTTGGCGTTCACGGCCACCGCCACCGGCTCACTCTTCCCGCCATACAAGACACCGGGGATCTTTCCGGTCTGGCGAAGGCGGCGGGCTGCGTTTTTGCCGCGGTCGTCGCGGGGCGAAGCTTCGACGATGATCTGTTCCATACATCCTTCCTTGTGGCAGCCCCTGAGGGCTAGATAAACAGCTCGCTGATCGAGGTCTCTTCGTGGATGGAGCGGATGCCGCGCGCCAGCAATTCGGCGACGCTGACGACCTTGATCTTGGAAACTTTCTTGGCCGCGCCGTTGAGCGGCACCGAGTCGGTGACCACAACCTCGGTGATGTCGGATTTGCAGATGCGCTCGACCGCCGGTCCGGAAAGTACCGGGTGGGTGCACGCGGCAAAGACCTGCGTGGCTCCTTCCTTGAGGAGGGCCTCGGCGGCTTTCACCAGTGTTCCGGCGGTGTCAATAATGTCGTCAATGATGAGCGCGGGACGTCCGCGAACGTCGCCGATCAAGTGCATCACTTCGCTGATATCCACATCCACGCGGCGTTTGTCCACAATCGCCAGGGGAGCATCGAGCCGCTTAGCGAAAAAGCGCGCGCGCTCCACACCGCCGGCGTCCGGTGAAACCACGGTCACATGAGACAGATTGTGACGCTTAAAGTAATCAACCAAAACCGGGGAGGCAAACAGGTGGTCCACGGGCACGGTGAAATAACCCTGGATCTGCGGCGCGTGCAGGTCGAGCGTCAAGGCGCGGTTGGCTCCGGCGGTCTCGAGCAGGTCGGCAACGAGCTTTGCGGAGATGGGGACGCGCGGCTTGTCTTTGCGGTCCTGGCGCGCGTAGCAGTAATACGGCACCACTGCGGTAATGCGCCAGGCGGACGCCCGCTTGAAGGCGTCAATCATCATCAGCAGCTCCATCAGATGAAAATCCACCGGATCGCTGCAGGGTTGAACGACGAAGACGTCCGCGCCGCGAACGTTTTCGAGAATCTGAAAGTAGATTTCGCCGTCGCTGAACTTGCCGAGATTCGACTGGCCGAGCTGCACGCCCAGATACTTGCAGATGTCCGCCGCAAGCGACGGGTTGGCGTGGCCGGTGAAGATTCTGAATTTCTCGTCAGTCACAAGTTACCTTCGCAAAAAATAGAATGGAAGACGGCACAACCGCAGTGCGGGGCGGAGACGCGGCGCGAAATGCCCAGCGGTCAGACCAGCGCGCGCAAGTGCATGGCGCGGCGATATCTCTCCTTGGAGAGCGTTTCACAGACAAACGCCTGGTCTTGCAGGAACCCCTGGGCAGCTCGGCGCGCCTGCGCTGGGTTACGGAAGACACCAAACACCGCCGAACCACTACCCGCCAGCGCGGCTTCTGTTGCTCCTCGCTGAAGCAATTCCCGCTGGATGGCAGCAAGTCTGGGGAACCGCGCGAAAACGGCCGCCTCAAAATCGTTCGCGAGGCCATTTTCCCGCGGGCTCCAGCAGAGAGCGCAGAACTCCAAGAGTTTAGAGAGATTGCGCCGCTTTGTCAATCGGAGGCCGAGCCAGCGGTATGCATCTTTTGTGGCAACGGAGACTCCGCTCGGAAAAACCACAAGAATCGGGCGGCGTGCGACGTCGGGAAGAGAATAGACTTCCTCGCCGCGCCCGACGCCGATTGCCCGGCCCCCCAACAGAAAAAAGGGGACATCGGAGCCGAGCGATGCGGCAATTTCCATGAGCAGCGGAGCGGGAATCCTGCGCCGTATAAAGCGCGCATAACCAATGAGAGCTGCCGCCGCGTCGCTCGAGCCGCCTCCCAGGCCTGCTCCGGCGGGGATGCGTTTTTCGAGCAGGATATGTACTCCCGATCTGCTCTTGCATTCCCGGCGCAGCGTGTCCACGGCGCGATACACAAGGTTGCGCTCCACCGGCTCGCCCTTCAACGCAGAATTGCCGCGAATCTCAAGATGGATTCCTCGGGCCCGATGTGCGCGAAACGTCAAATCATCGTGGAGAGAGATGGTCTGATAGATAGTACGGAGCTCGTGGTAGCCGTCCGGGCGTTTTCCGAGAATCAGGAGAGACAGGTTGACTTTGGCAAACGCCGGGATGCGCCCCACAGGCATGCAGGCCGCTACTGCGGCTTGGCCACCGCGTCGCTTTTATCCTGCGCGACGCGGTGCTTCAGACCGGCGATCTTCTTTTCGAGTTCGGCAACTTTATCTTCCTCGGTTTCGGTGGGAAGGGCGCGATGCCATTCGGCCAGCGACTTCTCCCACTCGGCGGCGGCGAGGTCCGGACGGCCGGTCTTGAAATAGACGTCGCCGAGGTGTCCGTGAATCGTGGGGTCGCGACTTTCGCGTTCCACGGCCTTGAGGAGCGAAGTCTCGGCTTCTGAAAAGCGATTCTGCTTGTAGTAGATCCAGCCGAGGCTGTCGAGATACGCGCCGTTGTAGGGGTCTTCCACAAGGGCCCGCTGCACCAGCGCGCGCGCTTCCTCGAGGCGAATGCCGAGGTCGCCGAGCATGTAGCCGTAGTAATTCAGCACCGCGGCGTTTCGCGGATTCACTTCGAGGACGCGGCGAAACTCCGTCTCGGCACGGTCGAACATCTTCTGGCGCTCGTAAATTGCGCCGAGCATGAACCAGACCATCTCGTTGTCCGCCGGACGGCCGGGAATCTTTTCTGCGGCGCGCGCCGCCTCTTCCGCTTCAGCGTAGCGCCGACCGCGCTCGTACACCTGGGAAATATCGAGCTGCAGCTCGCGATCGGCTTCCTTCCCGGTCAGCAAGCTCTTCAAGATGCGCACGCCTTCGTCGGTATCGCCCTTCTCGCCGAGAAGCATCGCGTAGGTCGTGCGCAGCGGCGGATCCTTGGGATAAAGCTGAAGGGCTTTGCGCGCCTCTTCCAGCGCATGGGGGAGATCCTTCGCTTGCCGGTAGGTGTCAACAATCAATACGCGCGCGTGGCGCTCCTCCTCGTCGCCCAGCCGCAGCATCTCCTGAAAAGTGTTAATCGCGGCCGGATAGCGCCCCACCTCGCGGTAGAGACGTCCCAGTTGCTGGTACAGGGCCGCCAGGGTGCGGCGGCTGGAAGGCGTCACCGGCGACTGCGCTTTGACTGTGGCGGCGGCATCGGAGAGGACGCGGATGGAATCCTCGAAACGCCCCTGGGATTCGTACAGCATGGCCTCGTTGTAAATCACTTCCAGACTGCCGGGGGCATGCTGCCGCGCACGGAGCAGAGTTTGCTCCGCGAGATCGAGTTGGTGCAGTCCGCGGTAAGCCTGCGAGAGGCGCAAGTAGGTCTCGGCGTCGTCCGGCTCCATTTCCGCCAGCTTCTGATATTGTTCCAGGGCTTCCTTGTACTTTTCCTGCGTGAGAAGCGACTGCCCGAGGCCTCGCCGGTGGCTCGCTTCACTGGGGTCAAGTTCGACGGCCTTCCGAAAGGCCATTTCAGCCTTTGCGGGATCTTTCGCCTGCGTGTAGGCGTCGCCGAGCATGTCCAGCAGGTTCGGCGTGGGCGAGCGTTGGACGATGCCTTCGAGGAGAAGGATGGCGTCCGCAGACTTACCTTCATCGGCAAGCAGTTGCGTAAGCTGCTCGACTCCGGATTCATTCTGGGGGTCGCGCTTAAGCAAGTCCCGCAGAGTCTGCTCAGCCTTTCCGTGCTGGTTTTGCAGGCGATAGAGCCGGGAGAGCCACAGAGCCGCCTCGGTATCCTGAGGGTCCAGACGAAGGATTTCGCGGTACTGTTCGACGGCGCGGTCGACCGTTGTGGACTGCGCCGCGGAAGGCGTCCCGTCGCCGAGAGAGCGCACGTAGATCCGCCCCAGCAGGCGGTGGGCTGCCACGTCATCGGGGTCGCGCTTCAGGACTTGCTGCGCTTCCAAAACGGCGTCGCGGATACGCTGCGTTTTCCAGTACATCTCGGCCAGACGCTCGCCAATCACGCTGGACTTAGGGTCTAGCGCGTAGGCTTTCTTGTAGAGCTCAATGGCCTGATTGGCGTAGTCGCTGCGGCTGGAGGATTCGTACATCTGCTCGTACATCTTTTCGTAGAAATGCCCCATGGCCAGGTCGTAGTAGATTTCCGACCGGGTCTTGGCATCATCGGGGGACGCGGACACACTGGAAGGCGCGCTCTTCTCCGGGGCCGCCAGGGAAGCGGCGGGCGATTGCTGTGCCGCGTAGGTACACACCGGCAGCAGCAGGAAGAGCGAAATGACCGGGACAATCTTGCAAGTCTTCATCGAGCCCCCGAAATAGGAAATTATCCTATAGGGCGAAGCCGGGGTCAAAAGAAACGCCCGCGCAGATTTCCTGAACAAAAAGAGCCACCTCGGTAAGATGCGTTGCGGGAGAGAGGCGTTCCGCAAAAAGGCTTGCCTTGTTCTTGCATTACTAGTACTATGGAAATATGGAGCGCGCCGCCTCCCTCGAACGTTTCTCCCGCTTTGCCGACATGTTTTCGGCGATCGGCGCGGAACCGCGCCTGCGCATCCTCCGGCTGCTCCTGGCGGCGCATCCGCAAGGGTTGATCGTGAGCGAGATTCAGGAGGAACTGGGAATTCCCTCTTCGACTCTTTCGCACCACCTGGAAAAACTCAAGCATGAAGAATTGGTGACCGTGCGGCGGGAACGCCAGTTTTTGTGGCATGCCGCAAATACGGAAGCGCTAAAGGAATTGATGGGTTTTTTGTACGAGGAATGCTGTACCCGCAGCCGGGCAATCTCCCCGGAAGAGTTGGCGAGAACCGTAAAATGAAATTGAGGCCTGTGCTTGCATGGGCCGTGAAGAGGTGAGCCATGAATGAGCAGAATCTGCAGGACGTGGTGAAGCAGAAATACGGCCAGGCGGCGCAGCGCGTGGCGCAGGGCGGGAGCCCCTGCTGCGGCGGGGCGGCGGAAGCCACAGGGTGCGATCCCATCACAGCAAACCTCTACGACGAGACCGAAAAGGCCGCTCTACCTGCGGACGCGGTGACCGCCTCGCTGGGCTGCGGGAATCCGACGGCGCTCGCGCAGATTCGGCCCGGCGAAACCGTGCTGGACCTGGGGTCGGGAGGAGGGATTGACGTCCTTCTCTCCGCGCGTCGCGTTGGCCCTGAAGGCAAAGCTTATGGCCTGGACATGACCGACGAAATGCTGGCGCTGGCTCGGGAGAATCAGCGCAAGGCTGGAATCGCCAACGCAGAATTCCTGAAGGGGACTATCGAGAACATCCCCCTGCCCGAGAATTCGGTGGACGTGATCATCTCCAACTGCGTGATCAACCTTTCCGGAGACAAAGACCGCGTTCTTTCCGAAGCCTTTCGCGTGCTGAAGCCGGGCGGACGGTTCGCCGTATCCGACGTCGTCGTGCGCGGCCCCGTGCCGGCCGCGATTCGCAGAAATGTGGAACTGTGGATCGGATGTGTTGCCGGTGCGCTCGAGGAGAACGAATACCGCTCGAAACTCGCGAAGGCCGGCTTTGAGAACATCGCAGTCGAGCCGACGCGTATCTACAAGGTAGCCGACGCGCGTGAGTTTCTGGAGAAAGCAGGAATCGATGCCGCTGCCATTGCTTTACAGGTGGACGGCAAGTTCATGAGCGCGTTCGTTCGCGCCGTAAAACCTGCCGCCAAACAAACCTGCTGCGCCTGATGGAGCCGCCGGTGACACTGCCCGCTGCAAAACGCGTCTTGATTCTCTGCACCGGGAATTCTGCGCGGAGTCAGATGGCCGAAGGGCTGTTGCGACGCCTGGATCAGGAAACGATCGAGGTTCACAGCGCGGGAACGCATCCCTCTACGGTAAATCCGCTGGCCATTGAAGCGATGCACGAGGTCGGAATTGACATTTCCGGGCACCGCTCAAAATCGGTGGCGGAATTCGAAGGCTGCCACTTTGATACGGTCATCACGGTGTGCGATCGCGCCGCAGAGCATTGTCCCGTGTTTGCGGGAGCCCCCGAGCGGATTCACTGGAGCCTCCCCGACCCCGCGGGCGTGATCGGGACGCGCCAGGAGCGCCTCGCCGCCTTTCGAAATGTCCGCGACGACCTTCAGCGGAGACTGCGCGTGTTCTTGCATATTGCATAACAACCTAATCAGTGCAGGAAGTGGCGGATGCCGGTGAACACCATGGCGAGGTTGAGGTGGTCGGCGGCGGCGATGACCTCTGCGTCGCGAACCGAACCTCCGGGCTGAATCACGGCAGTAGCTCCTGCGAGCGCGGCCTCTTCCACGCCGTCCGGGAAGGGAAAAAACGCATCGGAAGCAACCACACTACCCGCCAGGGGAATCTGCGCCTTCATTACGGCAACTTTCACGGAATCCACGCGGCTCATCTGCCCGGCGCCGATACCGAGCGTCTGGCCGTCGCGCGCAAAGACGATAGCATTGGATTTCACATGCTTGGCGACTTTCCACGCGAAGCGCATCGCCTGCATTTCATCCAGAGTGGGAATGCGCTTGGTCACGGTGCGCAGCTCGAGATCGTTGAGCTCGCCCAGGTCGGGCTGCTGAACCAGCATCCCGCCAAAGATGCGCTTGAACTGCAATTCGCGCGATGGCGCGAAGCCGCCTTCGGGAAGTTCGAGCACGCGCAAATTCTTTTTTGCGGAGAACGCCGCGTAGGCTTGTTCTTCGTAACCCGGAGCGAGAATGCACTCCACAAAAAGCTTGGTGGCTTCCTCCGCCGTTACTCCGTCCACCATGCGATTGAACGCCAGAACTCCTCCGAACGCCGAAACGGGATCGCAGGCCAAGGCTTTGCGGTAGGCATTAAGGACGGAATCCTGTTCGGCAGCTCCGCAAGGGTTGTTGTGCTTGATGATCACCGCCGCGGGCACGGAAAACTCCGCCACCAGACTGCGCGCCGCCTCAAGGTCCACAAAGTTGTTGTAAGAGAGTTCCTTACCTTGAATCTGCCGCGCGCCAGCCAGCCCTTCCACAGAATGTCCCGCCGGAACGTACAACGCAGCGGATTGATGCGGATTCTCGCCATAGCGCAGGGATTGCAGGCGCACCAGTGAAACATTCAGGCGAGCCGGCAGCGCGGCCCGTTTCCCCAGAGTTACACCGCCCGAAGAGGCAGAAAGACGCTCGAACTCGGAGGCGATGAGGCCGTCATACCGCGAGGTGGCCGCGAACACTTTCCGCGCCAGTTCGAGCCGCGTCGCTAGGCTGACTTCCCGGCTCGATTCGATCTCTCCCGCAACGCGCTGATAGTCTGCCGGTTCGGTGACCACCGCCACGCTTTCAAAATTCTTGGCTGCCGAACGCAGCATGGCCGGCCCACCGATGTCAATGTTCTCAATCAGGTCTTCTGCAGCCAGGTCGGTCTTTGCTGCAGTGGCCTCGAACGGATAGAGGTTCACCACCACCAGGTCAATCGGTGCGATCCCGTGCTCGGCGGCTTGCTTGCGGTCATCGGGATGTTGGCGCCGGAACAACAGCCCGCCGTGGACCTTGGGATGCAGCGTTTTCACGCGCCCGCCGAGCATCTCCGGCCATCCCGTGAACTCCGCAACGTCGCGCACCGGAATGCCGGCGCCGCGCAGCAACTTTGCGGTTCCGCCGGTGGAGAGGATCTCGATGCGCCGCGCGGCGAGCCTCTTCGCGAATTCCACGATTCCCGTCTTGTCAAACACGCTGAGCAACGCGCGCTCGATAGGCACAATCCCTCCGAAACGGAAAAACGAGGTATTGTATGCGCGAGAGAGCGTCTTCGGAAAGCGGGAACTGCCGGCTTAGAGAAAGCTCGAGGCGTAGATCGGCGGACTATTCCTTCACGCGGGCTTTCAATTTCACCTGGCTTCCAGCGACTTCAACCAGATATTCCACTTCTTTAACGCCTTTCTGGTTTCTTAGGTCGTGCGTCTTCTTGCGGACAAATTCCCGGAAGCTTTCCCGGGAGAGCTTGTCCACTTTTTCTCCGGCTTTTTGCTTCGCGGCCAGCAACGCCTGGTAAAGCTGCTCCACCTTTTCGGTCTCGCGGTCCGGTTCGGCGCACGCGATGCGGAATCCGCCGCCGGATGCCGCTGCGGCAGCGGCTTGTGCCGCCTCTTTTCTGGCGCGCTCGGCTTCGATGGCCTTTGCGGCAGCGCCAAAGTGATGCTGGACGGTTCCCTCTTCCCGCTGCTGCAGTTTCTTGCGAAAAATCTCTTTGTACTTCGCTGAGGTTTGGGCAAGGTTGTTGAAGCGGAAGCGCTGCGCGTACTTCAACTCTGCGGTGCGCTCCGAATAGCGCTTCACCAGCAGGTCAATGCGCCACTCGATTTCTGTGGGAGGGCGCTTTCGTCCGCCGCCAAAGTATTGCTCGTAATCGATCTTCAACTGGCGGATGTCCTTCTCCAGTTGGTTGAGGTCCTCGTCAATCGTCGCCATGGAAGTCGACCGGCTTCTCCTCCTTCATGCTAGGACGCCCACGGCAGGGCGTCAATTGAAGCTCTTCTCCGGGGTGCGGAACAAACAACTCGTGCGCGTGCCTGACCAAAAGGACAGCTGCCAAGCGGAGATGGTGGTTGCCGCAGGGATGGCGCTCACACGGGTTGCCCGGCAATGACGAGTGTGTTGAAATAGCGTTTCCCCATGAAGCCCGCTGCAAAATCCGCTGCGACGTCAGAAGCCCGTGCGGCTCTGCTTCGTCAGATCCCTTCCGTGGACGAATTGCTCGCGCTTCCGCGTTTGAAGGTGCTGGCAGGGCGTGTGGAGCGGGCGCTGGTCGTGGAAATGGCGCGGGCCGTGCTCGCAAGTCTCCGGGCGCGAATCGCCGGGGAACAGGAAATTACGGCGATTGCGCTCAACTCCGCAGAATTGGAAAGCTGGATCGCGGACGAGGTTGAACGCGTGCTCGCGCTCTCCCTCCAGCCGGTCATCAACGCCACCGGCGTGATTCTCCACACCAATCTCGGCCGCGCGCCGCTTACCTCCGGGGCCATCGAACACCTGCGCCAGACGGCCACCCGGTACAGCAATCTGGAATACGACATCGAGGCGGGCGCGCGTGGCAAGCGCGACGTTCATACCGCGATGCTCATTGAGCGGCTGGCGGGCGCGGAAGCGGCCATCGTGGTGAACAATTGCGCCGCGGCGGTTCTGCTGGTGCTGGCGGCGCTTGCCAAGGGAGGGGAGGTCATCGTTTCGCGCGGCGAGTTGATTGAAATCGGCGACGGCTTCCGCATCCCGGAGATTATGGCGGAAAGCGGCGCGGTGCTTCGCGAGGTGGGAACCACCAACCGCACCAAGCTCGCCGACTACGAGCGAGCCATCAACGAGAAAACGCGGCTCCTGCTGCGCGTCCATCCTTCGAATTTCCGCATCGTGGGGTTCACCGAGCGGCCTTCACTCGATGAGCTTGCCGCGCTCGGACGCCGCGCGGGCCTTCCGGTAATGGAAGATCTCGGCTCGGGTTGCCTGGTGGACCTGTCCCCCTACGGGGTAAACGAACCCGTGGTGCGCGCGAGCCTGGAAGCGGGCGCTTCGGTTGTGACGTTCAGCGGCGACAAGATGCTCGGCGGGCCGCAGGCAGGAATCATCGCCGGAGACAAAGATTTGATTGCGCGCATCCGGCGGCACCCGTTGTTCCGCGCCCTGCGCGTGGACAAGCTCTCCATTGCGGCGATGGAAGCGACTCTCGGCGCTTGCTTGCGCGGAGCCTTCGACGAAGTGCCGGCACTGCAGATGATCCGCATGACCGCCGAAGAAATCGCGCGCCGCGCCCGGAAATTTGCCGTGGAGCTTCGCCCGCAACTTCCTGCCGGAGAAGCCGACCTCGAAGTTGTGGCGGGAGCTTCGCTCATTGGCGGCGGCTCAACGCCGGATCGCGAGTTGCCCACACACCTGGTCCGCATCTCCAGCGTGCGCTATTCCGCCGCGCGGCTCGAGGAACGCCTGCGGAAAGCCCCCAAAGGAATTTCTGTGATCGCGCGGGTCGAAGAGGAACGCCTGGTGATTGACCTGCGCACGGTCTTCCCCGAGCAGGAATCGGTCCTGGCGGCCTCGCTCGTGGCCGCGCTTCACTGACCCTCGCCGAGAACGTGAGAAAGGGCTCCGTTGCTCAGCTTCGTCGTGAAACGCAATCAGCTTGCAGTTCGAAGAAAACCGCTCCCGCGTCTGCGCCCGGGGTGGGCGCTGGTCCGTGTGCGCCTGGCGGGAATCTGCAATACAGACGTGGAAATTTTGCGCGGGTACCACGATTTTCACGGGACGCCCGGACACGAATTCATCGGCGAGGTCACGAAAGCTATTGGTGTTTCGCACCGCGAACGCAAGCGATGGCTGGGCCGGCGTGTAGTGAGTGAAATCAACATCTCTTGCGCCTCGCTCGGGATTCGCCGGTTATGCCGCTTTTGTAGGCGGCGTCTGTTCACCCATTGCGAGAAGCGCCGCGTTCTCGGAATCGTTGGGCAGGATGGCGCGTTCGCGGAGTACCTCGTAGTGCCGCTGGCCAACCTTCATCGCGTTCCGGAAGGCGTGACTGACGAGCAAGCTGTATTCACGGAGCCCCTCGCCGCAGCATGCGAAATCCTGGAGCAGGTCCCGCTCCGGAAGCTTGGCGAGGTAGCCGTGCTCGGCGATGGCAAGCTCGCGCAATTGATTGCGCGTGTCTTGCGTGCAGGCGGAGTTCGCGTGACCCTCTTCGGAAAACACGCCAATAAGCTGCGGCTTGCCAAGCGGGCAGGGATCGCCACCATGGGTGTCCGAGGGGATGCGGGAGATCTGCGAGCGTTGCACCGAACTTTCCCCGTGGTTGTCGAAGCCACAGGCTCGTCCTCGGGACTCGCTCTGGCCCAGCACTTGACCGAACCGCGCGGGACGCTGGTGCTGAAGTCCACTTTTCACGGCGCGGCGGCTGTGGAGACGTGGCCGGTGGTCGTGAAAGAAATCACTGTGATCGGCTCACGCTGCGGCCCGTTTGGGCGGGCGTTGCAATTGCTGCGAAGCCGCAAAGTGAATCCGCGCCCGTTAATTGACCGCATCTTTCCTTTGCCGGATGCAGCGAGGGCAATTCGGTTTGCGCAGAACCCCGGCGTGATGAAAGTCCTGCTGAAGCCGTGAGAAGATCAACTTCCGGGATTCGCCCGGCTACAAGCGGTTGATCACCGAGGCGACGCATGCGGCGCCGAAACCATTGTCAATATTCACAACGCTGACGTTGGAGGCGCAACTATTCAGCATGCCGAGCAGCGCCGTCACGCCGCCGAAGCTCGCCCCGTAGCCCACGCTGGTGGGCACCGCAATCACCGGCACTCCCACAAGCCCTGCAACCACGCTTGGCAGCGCGCCTTCCATGCCGGCCACACAGATAATCACGCGCGCGTCCGCAAGTTTGCTGCGGTGCTCAAGCAATCGATGCAAGCCGGCGACCCCGACGTCGTACAACGCCTCCGCGCGATTCCCCATCAGTTGCGCGGTCAGCAGCGCCTCTTCGGCGACGGGAATGTCGCTGGTGCCCGCAGAGACCACAAGAATCGTCCCCTTTCCGGAAATGGTTTTGTCGCGCGCGATGGCAATCACACCGGAGAGCGCATGGAATTTCGCGGCGCGGCTGACTCGCCGTACCGCGCCGAAGATTTTCTTGTCCGCGCGTGTAATCAGAATGTTGTGATGGGCCGCTGCGACGCGGAGCATCCGGCGCACAATTGCCGCAACCTGCTCCGGTGTCTTGCCCCGCCCGAGAATCACTTCCGCATAGCCCTGCCGCAGCGAACGGTGATGATCAATCTTCGCGAAGCCCAGGTCTTCGAAAGGCAGATGCCGGAGGCGGTCGAGCGCCCGATCGGCGGTCATGTGTCCGGCCTGGAGCGCTTCGAGAAGATTGCGGATGTCGTGTTCGGTCATGGAGAATCGCGTGCGGCGGATTGCCAGTCTAGCATAGGGATTCCCGAATTCCGCCCGTCCAGCATGCCTTGACATTCACGGAATCCGCTGCCTAGACTGATTCGACCTGCGCGAATATGGAGCATCCTCACGGACAAATCGTCACCGTTGGTGTGACCGGAGCGAGCGGAGCGATCCTCGCGCAGGCGGCGCTGCGCATGCTCGATGTTGACGCGCGCGTCGCCCGCGTGCATTTGGTGGTCACCGAGACCGGTCTGCGCCTCTTCGCGCAGGAGTTGGGAATTGTCGCGGCAGAAGCAAAGCAACTGCCGCAATTGTTGCTCGGGCACGCCCCGGCGAAGATCGAGGTACTGCCAAACAAAGACGTCGGGGCCTCCATCGCTTCCGGCAGCTATCCGGTGGATGCGATGGTTGTGATCCCCTGCTCGATGGGAACCCTCGCCGCGATCGCCGGGGGCACGAGCGATGACCTGGTCTCGCGCGCCGCCGACGTGGCTCTCAAAGAAGGACGCCGCCTCGTTCTCTGCGTCCGCGATACGCCGTTCAATCGCATTCATCTCGAGAACATGCTGCGCGCGCAGCAGGCCGGAGCGGTGATCATGCCCGCCATCCCGTCGTTCTATCACCAGCCGAAGACGATTGACGACCTCGTGACGCAGTACGTCTGCCGCGTGCTCGCGCAAATCGGCCTGCCGCAGGAACAGCAGTATCGCTGGACCGGCGGCGCAAAGGCCCGCGCGCAAGACGCCTAGCCTCGCATGAGCCCCAGCCGCATTCGCACGGTGCTCGAAATGATCAAGTTCGAGCACTCCGTATTCGCGCTGCCGTTTGCGCTGACCGGGGCGCTGCTGGCCGCGCGCGCTACGACGCATTCCTGGCCCACGCTCCGGCAGGTTCTGTGGATCATCGTGGCCATGGTCGGCGCGCGCTCGGCGGCGATGACCATGAACCGCATCGCCGACCTGCGCTACGACCGCGAAAACCCGCGGACGGCGTCGCGCGCGCTTGCCACCGGCGCGCTGTCTGTGTCGTTTGCTTGGGCGTTCGCGATTGCCGCCGCGGCGCTTTTGGTTGTCGCCGCGTGGCAACTGACCCCCCTGGCCTTGAAGCTTTCCCCGGTTGCCTTGGCGTTTCTCTTCTTCTATTCGTACACGAAGCGGTTCACAAGCCTGTCGCACCTCGTACTGGGTTTTTGCCTCGGAATTTCGCCCGCAGCGGCGTGGATTGCGATTACCGGCGCTCTTGATGGGCGCATGCTGATTCTTTGCGCCGCCGTGACGCTGTGGGTCGGCGGTTTTGATGTCCTCTACGCTTGCCAGGACGTCGAATTCGACCGCCGCGCCGGTTTATACTCCATTCCGAAACGCTTCGGCATTCCGCGCGCCTTGCTGATTGCTCGCGGGATGCATGTCGTGATGGTGATGTTGCTGGCCTGGCTCGCCGCGAGTTTTATGTTGCCCTGGCCGGCATGGGCGGGAATCGTCGTGGTCGCAGCGCTTCTGGCCTACGAGCACTCCTTGGTAAAATCGAGCGATCTGAGCCGGATGAATGCTGCCTTTTTTGCCGTGAACGGATATATTAGTCTGTTGTTCCTATTGTTTTGGGGCGCCGCAGTGTGGGTCTGGCGCGGATGAAGAGTTCGGCGAATTCAGAATGAGTGAACTGACCATCAACGACGCGCGGCTGCAGCCGGTTGCCGAGAAAGTTCTCGCCGGCGAGCGCCTGAATTTCGACGACGGGATCGCGCTCTATCGCACGCCGGACTTACTGGCCGTCGGCTGGCTGGCGAACTCCGTCCGCGAGAAGCGCCACGGCAACACCTGCTATTTCAACGTCAACCGGCACATCAATCCCACGAACGTGTGCGTGGCCCACTGCCGGCTGTGCGCGTTTGGCCGCGACCCCAATGCTCCGGGCGCATATACCTACGCGCTGGAAGAGATTTATCAGCGTGCCGAGCAGGGCATGCGCGAAGGCGCCACCGAGTTTCACTTAGTCGGCGGCCTGCACCCGGACCTGCCGTTCGAATACTTTCTCGACTTGATGCGCGGCCTTAAGCAGCGTTGCCCGAACGTCCACCTGAAAGCATTCACCATGGTCGAGGTCGGCTACTTCGCGCGCATCGCCAAGCTTTCCATCCGCGACACGCTGATTGCCCTGAAGGAGTCCGGTGTGGACTCGCTTCCCGGCGGCGGCGCGGAGATTTTCAACCCGCGCGTGCGCAAAGTGATTTGCGACCACAAGGTCAGCGGCCAGCAATGGCTCAACATCGCGCGCACGGCGCACGAGGTCGGCCTCCCCTCCAACGCCACCATGCTGTATGGCCACATCGAAACCGAGGAAGAGCGCGTCGAGCATCTGTTGCTGCTGCGCGGATTACAGGATCAAACGCACGGCTTCGTCGCGTACATTCCGCTGGCTTTTCACCCGGAGAACACCGCGCTGGCGCACTTGCCCAAGACGACGGGTTTCCTGGATTTGAAAAGCATTGCCGTGGCGCGGTTGCTGCTGGACAATTTCGACCATATCAAGGCCTATTGGATCATGCTCACGCCGAGCATCGCGCAAATCGCGCTGCGCTTCGGCGCTGACGATCTCGACGGCACCGTGGTGGAAGAAAAGATTTACCACGACGCCGGTGCAACCACCTCGCAGTTCACTCCGCGCGCGGAACTCGAGCGCCTCATCCGTGCCGCCGGGCGCGTTCCTGTCGAGCGCGACACCTTGTATCGTCCCGTGGACCGCTCCAAGATGCCCCCTCCCGGCCCCCGCCCGGACGTCACCCTCACGCTGAACGTATAGCGAGAACCGGCGTCAAGAATCCGCTTTGTTTAGGTCTGAGTTAACGGATGGTCGCCATTTTGGCGCGCACTTTCTCAAGAACGCCGGCAGGCAAGGCGGCGTACCCTTCCCGCACGGCCACTTTCTGACCATCGGAGAAGGCCCAGTTTAGAAATGTCAGCACCGCCTTGGTTCGGACGGGATCTTTCCCTTTTCCCTGAACATAGATCCACGTGAAGCTGCTGATTGGATAACTCTCCTTCCCTGGCGCGTCGGTCAGCGAGATTCGAAAGTCTTCCGTCATTTTCGATGCTGAGGCAGTCGCGGCAGCGGCGATGGTGCCCACCGTTGCGTTCACATACTCGCCCGCGGGGTTGCGGATCCGCGCACAGGGCAATCCCGAATTGACAGCCCATTTCAGCTCCGTGTACCCGATGGCGCCCGGCGTTGCCTTTACTTTCCCGACCATCTCTTCGCTGCGCGCCTCGGCCGCCCCCACAGGCCATTTCGGAGAGATGCTTCTTCCCACCTTAGCTTGAAATTCGTGGCTGGATTTCGAGAGAAAGTCGGAAAAGATGTAACTCGAGCCCTTTCCCTCCGTACGATGCACAACAAAAATGGGCAAGGAAGGCAATTTTGCCCCGTGATTCAGTCTTGCAATTTCCGGGTCCGCCCAATTCGTGATTTTGCCGAGGTAGATGTCCGCGAGCACCGGCCCCGTCAAGTTGATCGTGTCTCCCGCGCCGGAAAGGTTGTACACGATGACAATCCCGATCAGCACGGAAGGAAGCTCCACAATAGGCACCTGCGAAGTTTTAAGGTCCTGTTCTGCGATGGGAGCGTCGCCCGCGCCGAAATCGCCCGACCCGCTCAAGATGCTTCGCATCCCCTCTCCCGTCCCACGCACCAGATACCGGACGTGGATGTGGGCATCCTGCTTCATAAATTCTTCGCTCCAAACGTTGTACAGCGGCTCGGGCAGGCTCGTTCCGACGCCTACGAGCATGACCGTCTCTTGTGCCGCGGCCTGGAATGCGACCGCCGCGGCCAGAAAAACATACAGCAAGAACAAACCTGTACTCTGAGGGCCCGGGCGGGAATTTCTCATTTGCTCCCCCAAGTTTCGTGAATTTCGCGCTTTTCGCTTTTGGAGAGGTTCGCGCAAGCCCATGTTGTCCCAAGACAGCTTGTGCCGCAAAAAAAAGACAAACAGTTGGTGTTCAGACGGGCAATGTCGGGAAAGATTAAGTCACCGCAGGTTAAAGGTGCCGTACACCCCAGACCGCGACCTTCTGCCGCCGCGCGAAGTGGAGCAAGGACGGTTTTTCCGGCAAGGCAATCCCCAAGCTGGCCGCCATGGTATTGACCTGAATCTTCGCTTCAGCGAGTTGCAGCGGCCAGGGTGCGTGATGAATCTCGCCGGCGGCCAAGGCGCTGTTTTTCCCTGGAGGTATAAAGGCAATACCTCTCCGTCAAAAAGTATTCGAGCGTCCCGCGCGCCGCGCGGAACGGCTCACCCATCGGGCGATAACGCCCCTGGAATTCCGCCGGCGTGGAGCCATCGTGCGTCCGCCTGCTTGTGTAGGAAATCCAATTCTCTTCCTGACAGACCTGCATGCGCGCGAGGTAGTACGGCAAGTGAAACCACGCGCGCGCCATCGTCACCGCCAGCGGATTGCCGGCGTCCAAACTGAAAAACCACACCCCGGGCTTTCCTTCGGCAACGACGTACGTGCGCACATTCAGTTCCGGGAACGACGAAAGCCACGGTAAAGCCGGAACCAGCCGCGGGCGCACTCCCGTCATCCGGAACGGCACTACTCCGAGCCACGCCTGGCCTTGAAATAGGTCGAGGTCGAGTCCTTGTGGGATAAGCGGCCGCAGCGATTCGGCGGGCAAACTCCAATGCGCGAACAACACGTCGTGCCAGCTCTGCGCCATGACCCAGGGCCCGCGCGGAAGCGGCCACGGACGATGCGCCAGGTCTGCGGAAGAAAGCCGCATAAATTGGTTGCCGCGCAGAGTCTAATATAACCTTGCTGAGATTTGCCGAATCGAATGCCATAATGCACCGGGAAAACCGATGGACATGACCACGCCGGCGCTTGTCGCAGGCCTCGCCCTGCTGCTCACGGTTCTTTGGGACGCGTTCGAGACCATGGTCCTGCCGCGCCGCGTGACCCGCCGCGTGCGTTTGGCGCGCCTGTTTTACCGCTTCACTTGGCGCCCCTGGTCGGCCATTACCAGGCGCTTACCCGCCGGCAAGCGCCGCGAATCCTTCCTGAGTTTCTTTGGCCCGCTTTCTCTGTTGTTCCTGGTCACCTTCTGGGCGCTCGGCCTCGTTCTGAGCTTTGGCCTGTTGCAGTACGGTTGCGGCTCCGAGGTGGCGGCTCCCGGAAGAGCTCCGGATTTCATCACCGATCTCTACTTGAGCGCGACGACCTTTTTCACCCTCGGTATGGGAGACGTCACGCCGCATTCGGGGTTGGCCCGGATGCTCACGGCCATCGAGGCCGGCGTGGGGTTTGGTTTCCTGGCGATTGTGATCGGCTACTTGCCGGTGATCTACCAGTCGTTCTCGCGCCGCGAAGTCAACATCTCTCTCCTCGATGCGCGCGCAGGCTCTCCGCCCACCGCGGGCGAATTGCTCCGCCGCCACGCGTTTCCCGGGGGCCTTGACGCCTTGCAAAGGCTCCTTTCCGATTGGGAACGATGGTCGGCCGAGCTCATGGAGAGCCATCTCTCCTACCCGATGCTGGCGTACTTTCGCTCCCAGCATGACAACCAATCCTGGCTGGCTTCCATGACCGCCATTCTGGACACCTGCGCGCTGCTGATGGCGGGCGTTGAAGGAGCATGTGCCCGCCAGGCCGAGCTGACCTTTGCCATCGCGCGCCACGCCATCGTGGATCTGGCGCAAATCTTCATCGCCAGACCCGACGCGGCGGACGGCGGACGCCTGGGCGCCGAAGCCCTGCAGAGCCTCCGCACCAACCTTGCGCCGCGCGGCCTGCATCTCAGCTCGAGTGCTGCGGCAGACCAGCGCCTCGCGCAATTGCGCGCTCTTTACGAACCATACGTGACGACTCTGGGGCGCTACCTCAACCTGGAGATTCCCGCGTTGATTCCGGAAGCCGCGCGGAAAGACAATTGGCAAACCACCGTGTGGGACCGCAGTTCAGCCGTGCTTCACGATGCCCGGGGGATTCGCGACGATCATCACTAACCACATCTTCACAGCCAGAAATAAGGGAGACAACACATCATGAAAGCTATCGTAGTCCATCAATTCGGCGGTCCGGAGGTCATGAAGCTCGAAGAAGCCCCAAAGAATCCCCCGGGGGCGGGGCAAGTACTTGTCCGCATCAAAGCGGCCGGCGTGAATCCGGTGGACACTTATATCCGCGCGGGCGTCTACGCGCGTAAACCTGCGCTGCCTTACACGCCCGGGACCGACAGTGCCGGAATCGTGGACGCGGTGGGCGAAGGGGTGAAGCGCGTCAAGGCTGGTGACCGCGTCTATACCTCCGGCACGCTGACCGGCACCTACGCTGAGTTCGCTCTTGCGGCGGAGTCCCAGGTTCACCCGCTGCCGCAGAAAATCTCGTATGCGCAGGGCGCGGGCGTCTATGTCCCCTTCGCCACTGCCTGTCGCGCGCTGTTTCAGTTCGCCCATGCGCGCCCCGGTGAGGCGGTCTTGATCCACGGAGCGACGGGCGGCGTGGGCGTCGCTGCCGTCCAGTTGGCGCGCGCCGCCGGCCTGACCGTCATCGGCACGGGCGGCACGGAGAAAGGGCGGGCGCTCATCAAATCCGAAGGCGCACACCATGCCCTCGACCATCGCGCACCCAATTATCTCGAGCAGGTGATGCAACTCACCAACGGCCAGGGCGTGAATGTGATTCTCGAGATGCTGGCCAACGTCAATCTCGGCGCCGACCTGAAAGTGCTGGCGATGCGCGGCCGGGTCGTCGTCATCGGCAGCCGTGGCGACGTGCAGATCACGCCGCGCGAGTTGATGGCGCGCGACGCCGCCGTCTTTGGCATGTCCCTGTGGAATGCGCCGGAAAGCGATGCGCAGAGCATTCACGCCGCTCTAATCGCCGGGATGGAAAACGGCACGCTCCGCCCGGTGGTCGGAAAAGAGATACCTCTTGCCGAAGCCTCTCGCGCCCACAAGGAAGTCATGGAGCCGGGCGCCTACGGAAAAATTGTCCTGGTTCCGTAGGGAAGCTTCAAAGAAAAAACTGTTCAGTGGAAACGGAAAAGGGTGGCGGCTAGTCCTGCCACTGCGCCGCCGAGCATCAACCAAGCCGAGTTGACGCGAAATCGAAAAAGCAGAAGCGCGCTCACAATGGCCAGCGCAACTGTTGGGATATCAATGACCGAAGCCCGGCCCAGTTGCCACGTCACCGCAGCCATCAGAGCCAGCGCGGCTGCGTTTACTCCATCGAGAAATGCCCCCGTCAGCGGGGATTGACGCAGGCGCGGAATCATCCATCCGCTCATGGCTACCAGTAGAAACGCCGGCAGGAAAATGCCCGCCGTTGCCGAAATCGCTCCTGTCCATCCCGCGAGTACATAACCGATGAAAGTTGCAACAGTGGAAAGCGGCCCCGGAGTCGCTTGGCTCACGGCAATCGCGTCCAGAAGTTGCGTCTCAGTCAGCCAATGCGTCTTTGCCACCAGATCCGCGCGCAAAAACGCCAGCAGAAGAAACCCGCTGCCGAACAGGAGCACTCCCACTTTCATGAAATAGAAGAACAGCCCCGCCACGCTCACCCCGGCAGCCGTGCCGGACGCAGTGGCAAAGATCGCAAACGACGAAGCCGCGTGAGGCGCACGGTGACGATGATCTTGCCACCAGCGCGCCATCACCAGGGCAACTCCCGTACCTAGGAGAAGGGCGATGGCGTGAACGCCGGCGACGAGCAGCGCCAGGTCGACCAGGACGAGCACGGCCAGCGCGGCCGACTTAATCGCTGTTCGTCCCAAGTTCCACAGCGCCTGTAGGACCACGACAATCACCACAGGCTTGGTTCCATACAACACGCCAGCGACCTGAGGCAGGGCGCCAAAACGCACGTAGGCCCATGCCAGTGCCAGAACCAGAACGGCCGACGGCAGGATAAACGAAACTCCGGCAACAACCAGCCCCAGCCAGCCCGCGCGCATCAACCCGATGTACAGCGCGAGTTCCGTGGAATTGGGTCCTGGGAGCAAGTTCACCGCGCCAATCATGTCGAGAAAGCGCTGGTGATCGACCCACCCGCGGCGCCGCACAAACTCTTCTTCCATCATGGCGATGTGCGCCGGAGGACCTCCAAACGCCACGGCGCCAATTTTCAGGAAGTTCAGCGCGAGTTCGCCCAAGCGCCCTGCACGGGAGTTCGGCGAAGGGACTTCGTGCTGCGTGCTGGACGAGCCCATTCCCCTAACTTTCCGCGCGGCCGGCCAGCCGGTCATCGAGCGACCTCCGGCCTCCGCCTACCCAGAGCACGAAGATGCTCCCCAGAAGCATGGCGTAATCCGTGCGCGCTTCGTGGGCCATGGCCCAAAAGCCGCTCTGGAGCAGAATGGGGATCTTCGTTGTGCAGATGGCCACCAGCATATCCACAATCATGGACACGGCTGCCAGGCGCGTCAGCAGGCCCGCGGCGAACAGGATTCCGCAGAGAATCTCGAACACGCCGACGAATGGGGCCATGGTTTCCGGTGCGGGGATGCCGATCTTGGCGAACCGCCCCGCGCCCA